>JAQYWF010000321.1 GCA_030145105.1 Desulfosarcina sp. | reverse complement strand
CAGGGACCGATGATCCAGATGGTCGTAGTGGCCGTGGGTAATCAATACATGGTCTGGCCGCGGCATGTTCTCCAGGTTGAAGGCCAGGGGCGTAAAATCCTTGATGAACCAGAAGATGTCGTTGAACACCGGATCGATCAGCAGGACACGATCCACATCCTTGATTAGCACGGTCGAATGTTTGATGAAGGTCACCGACACACCACGATGGGCCTTTACCGGCTCCCAGTCGATGACGACGGGTGAAAGCGGCTGGTCGTCAAGGAAATCAGCGTAGGCATTCTTGTGAAAAAGCTTCCACGACAGCACCTGCCAGAATCGACCATCGCGCGGGATTCCCATGGGATTCGTAAAGATGCCCGACCCGTGGTGCATCTTGCTGCGGGCCATTTCTCGCAGGCTGTCGCCGTTCAGCGATCGATAATGAAGTTCTGCCGATGGGCCTTTGGTGTCTGTGGACGCTTGCACCACCCGGGGCAGAAACTGGGCTGCCAGCAACGTTTTGAGTGCCGTTGCGAGCCTGCCCATAAATTTTCTCCTGGAGATGAGCTGAATCGGTTCAAACATGTTTGGGCTGGTATCGAACGTGACGCTCCTTAGTCAACAGGTTCATCGAACAACTTAACCATGATCACCAGAGGATGCAACCGCTCGCAGACAACAGAGCGCGTTGCTCAAACCGGCGATTGCACCTTTCAGCCGTGCATTCGTCGACCGATCTGTGATATCCACGTCAAAAGCATCAAATAATATCGGTCATCGTATGTGGATATAGACATATCCGCCGCTGCCGTACCCGAAGGCTTCGAACACGTGATGGTAATCACACGACAACCCCTTGTAAAAGGCGTCGAAGGATACCTGGTAGGGCTTAAGCTGTTCGGGGTCTACGTCGAGCATGGTGACCCGCTCGGAGGTGGAGTCGTAGGCGCCCACAGGCGATATGTGAGGGATATTCAAGGTCGGGACCAGACTGCCCTGGTCAAAATGGGCGATGATCAGGCAGTTGCCGTGGCTATCAAACTCGCGTAGCCGCTTCTTAAGTCTTGCACGGATCGGCGATTTCGGAGGCGCATTTTTGGGTGTTTGGACGATATCGACGGTTCGAACCTTCAGATCATATGCAGTGATGCTGTCTTTGACCACCTGGCCCAACAGCGGCAGCGGCAGACCGCGGCGCCCACGGTACCCGCCGTCGCTCATGCGTTCTTTCCAGTGGCCGGTGGTCACCCGGTCGAGGATGTCGGTTTGACTGATGGGATGGGTATCGTTGTTTTCTAAAGACCTGATGGCGTTGATGCACGATACCACGCTGGCCACTGAACACGAGGAATCGTGAAATTGCTTGACATGGTATCGCCAGATAGCCTGTTTAAGTGGATTCCATAGGGGCCGGGCAGGGGAATGGATGGTTCGAACCCGGTCGCCTTTAAAAGCACCGGTTCCGGTCATACGGTGAAAGCCGTACCGGGCGTAAAGGTACGGGCGAATCAGGTTGCGCAGCAGGTTCATGTCCACCCCTCAGGCGTAAAAAAGTAGTCTAAAATATGATCATTTATCGGATTCATTCAAGCAGTTTGCCCGAGTCGTTGCGAGATAGTTGCCGGTTTTTGTCAATTATTTGTCAGATCTTGTCCGGTTTTCCGGACACATCTTGGTGTGGCGACGATACGTTTTGTATCGAAAGACAGCACTGACAAGGCTCCGGGGAGGACCTTGATCAGTGGTATTATTATTGCATTTCTATCCTCTGGTTGGACACCCAAACGAAGGCCTACAAGGAAGGGTCGCCATGCATCACAAACGTATAAGGTTATGGATCACCGTCTTTTCGGTCTTGCTCGGCCTTTCCCACTCACCCGTTCATGCCGCCGAAGAACCGTTTCCCCTTTACCCGGTCATCGATCCAAATGTGACTTTTTGGACGACTATTTATGCCCGCTATTCAACCACCCAGGCCGTCGTTCACGACAGCGTTCATCTGGATATCGTTTACGAGGTGATCGACCTTAAACCCGCCGACCATCCGGGTGCCCGGAAAATCAACCGCCGGCGAATGAAAAAGGCCGGTCAGAAGGTTGAATCGGTATTGAAGCGCCTGGCAGCCGATCCTTTGGCAGAAGATGCAGACTGCCGACGGGTGGCTGCGCTTTTTGGACCCGGGGCCGTTGCACGCACATTCAGCCATGCCCGTCATCGGGTTCGCTGTCAGATCGGTCAGCGGGACCGCTTCCAGGCCGGTCTGATTCGTTCCGGCGCATACATCGATCGGATGCGCGCCATTTTAATATCCAACGGGGTGCCCGAAGACCTGGCTTATCTGCCCCATGTGGAATCCTCTTTTAACACCAACGCCTACAGCAAGTTTGGTGCAGCCGGGATGTGGCAGTTTACCCGGTCCACGGGCAAGCGATTCATGACTGTGGATTATGTGCTGGACGAACGGCGTGACCCCCTTGCCGCCGCCCAGGCGGCGGCACGATTGCTGAAGGATAACCACGATCGGCTGGGCAGCTGGCCCCTGGCCATCACTGCATACAACCACGGTGCCGCCGGCATGCAGCGGGCCAAGGCCGCTCACGGCGATTATCCCGAAATTTTCAGATCCTACAAAGGTCGCACCTTTAAATTCGCTTCGAGGAATTTCTATTCCGAATTTCTGGCTGCCCGCCACGTCGCATCGAATTACCAGCGTTATTTCGGGCCCCTGACCCTGAATGCCCCCATTCGATCAAGGACGGTGAGCCTGGATGGGTTTGCGGCATTCACGGATCTTTGTCGCCATTTCGAGGTTTCCCCAAAAGTGGTTCGGACCATGAATCCAGCCCTTCGGCCGCCGGTGTTCAGCGGTCAGAAGTATGTCCCCAAGGGATATGTCCTCAACCTTCCCGCTCTCCCTGAATCAGGCGGCATATCGTTGGCCGATATTCCTTCGAATTTATTCAAGACGACTCAGAAACCCAGCCGGTTCTACACCGTTGAACGGGGGGACACGGCCGGCAAGATTGCCCGTATGCACCGGGTGAAGCTGAACGACCTGATTCTGGCCAACAATATGGATCGGCGGGCGACCGTTTATGTCCGGCAGACCCTTCGGATTCCCCAGGCCGGAGAATCGGTTCGCAGCGAAAAAAAAACCAAACCGCCAACACCGCGGGATCCGGTGGTGCTTGTGGAGGCTAAAGACAGTGCCATTACCACGTCTGCCATCCCTGAGAGCATCCCTGTGGAAAGCACTGCTGTCCGATACCGGCGTCCGGGGCCGTCTCCTGCCGACCTGCTGGCGATGGCGGAAATAGAACCCGATACCGCGCCGGAAGAAACGATTGCACACGAATCAGGACCACATCCGGGCATTCGCACCGATGTCGGATTTGACCGGATTGTCCAGGTTCAACAGCAGCCGGTGGGCATTGTACAGGTCGAGGTCGAGGAGACCCTTGGCCACTATGCCGAGTGGGCCGGTGTGCGTGCCTCCCGGATCCGCCGCCTGAACAACTTGCCCTTCGGACAACCATTGCTATTGCATCAGACGATTAAAATTCCGCTGGATGATGTGTCTGCCGAGGATTTCGAAGCTCGGCGGTACGAATTCCACAAGCGGCTGCACGAGGATTTTTTTGCGGCTTACCGGGTGGGCGAACTTCAGCGATACCGGGTCCAGCCGGGGGACAGCTACTGGACCCTGTGTCGGGAAAAATTCGATCTCCCGCTATGGCTGCTCAGACACTACAATACCGGTGTGAACCTGGCCGAACTGGAAGTTCACCAGCCACTCATGATTCCCGCCATTGAAAGCCTTATTGAAAACAGTCCGGAGGCGGCTGCCAGAGAAACGATACCGGAAGCCTGAACTGCAACGCAATACTTGATCCCCGCTGTCTGTAGCGGAGCGATTTCGGTTTTGCGGCAGCACCTTTTCTATTTCTCGGAGACAACCTGCTCCATCCATGAAGATGCGGATACCCGGCCGTTCGCAGCTTGACTAGCGTGCGCAATCCCTTTATGATGCCCTTGACTTGATAATTGCCGGTTCCGATCAACATCTTTCAGGCCAACAGGCATCGTTTCCATGACCGATAAAATTCCGCTGCCGGCGAGGCTGGCCGCTATGTTTGTTTACAGCCGGCCAGTCCTGATTTTTGGCGGCATGATCTGTGCCCTAGCGGTCATATGGGGTAGAAACCCGGTAGTATATACCGTCGGGGTTTCCTTTCTGATTCTCTCAATGATTTTCGATCTGGTGGATGGCTGGTTCTCGGCCCGCTACCGGCCCAACGCCCCGCTTGCTCCCCTGGCGGACCGGCTTATGGACAAGCTGGTCTATTCCATTATCTTTCCGGTCATCGCCGCCGGTATGATGTGGCGTTTGCTGGTGTCGGAGACAGATCCCACCCAAGGCCAGTTGATGCATGCGATCTTTGTCCTGGTGCTTTGTGTGACGGTACTGGTGCGGGACAGCTTTGCGTCCTTCATGCGCGGGTTCGCCATCCGCCAGGGCGTAGAGCCAGAGAGCAGCGAATACAACCGCATGCGCACCATCGTGGCCGCACCGGTCAGCGCAATGCTCTACGCATACGCTTTTTATATTCCCGAAGGACCCGAGTCCTGGATCTATTTTCGTATCTCCTACCTGGGGAACCTTTCCCTGCAGATCCTGTTTTTCGTGGAGATTCTGTTTTTCATCATTAACCTGGGATCGATCGCCGGCTATTGCCGCAAATACGGTACCGCCTGCCTGGACGAGCTGTGTTTTGGAGACCAGGTGCTGCGACGAAAGATCCTGTCTGTATTTCCCAACGCCCTGACAGTCATGAATGCCCTTATGGGGCTCATCGCCGTGTTTTTTGCCTACCAGGGCCGGATGCGTGAAGCCTATTTTATGCTGATTGGGGCCGCGACGTTTGACAAGCTGGACGGCGCCCTGGCCCGCCGGTTGGGCCTGACGGAACCCCTTCCCGACGAACCGCCGAAGAAGAAAATCAACATGGGCAGCATCATGGACGATCTGGCCGATGCCATCAGCTTCTGCATCGTACCGGCCTGGATTTTCTACATCACCTTGAGCCAGTTTGGCGAGGGCCGCTTCGCGCACCTGCACGTGGGCTGGGTCGCCGTTTTCTATGCGGGTATGGGTATTGGACGATTGGTCTACTTTACCCTGGACAAGGCACCGATCCCGGGTTTTTTCAAAGGATTGCCCACGCCTGCGGCGGCCATGCTGGTCATGTCTCCGCTGGTGATCTTCGATCAAGCCCTGGTGCTCTATTCTCAGCGGATCCTTTTCTGGGGATTTTTTGCAACCGGAACCATGCTGTTCGCCGGTGTAATCATGAATCTGTACCCCATCCGTTATATTCACCTGGGGCGCACCATGAGCCGCCACCCCTGGTTCGGCCGCGTGAACATGCTGATGCTGACCATCAGCATGTTCACACCCGTTTTCGGGCAATTCTGTTTGGTCTACATGATCCTATATCTCCTTTCGCCGTTGTTTACCTGGCGCATCCAGCCGGAAGACGCCGCCCGGGAGCGCCGGCGGGAAACCATGTCCGAAGGCTGATTGATGGTTTCGCGGTAGCCAACCCAATAATTGGAGTATCACGATGGAACTTTGTCCCTGCGGAAGTGAAAAAGATTACTCGGATTGCTGTCAACCGCTGATCAAGGGAGAGCGGGGCGCCGACACCGCCGAAGCCTTGATGCGTTCTCGCTATACAGCCCATGCGAAAAAAGAATTTGACTATATTTTTGAGACCACGCACCCTTCAAATCGCCAGGATGGGGACCGCAAAGGGACGGCAGCCTGGTCCAGGAAGCTGGACTGGCAGCGTTTGGAGGTTCGGCATTCAGAGAAGGGCGGCCCGGACGATTCGGTGGGTACGGTGGAGTTTCTGGCACGTTACCGCAAAGACGGCAAGGCGTTCGATCACCATGAAATTGCTGAATTTGTCAGGGACGACGGCCGCTGGTATTTCAAGGACGGTCAGGCGCCGCAGCCGGTGCAAGCCGTCCGCAAGGGGCCGAAAAT
>JAQYWF010000041.1 GCA_030145105.1 Desulfosarcina sp. | reverse complement strand
GAAAATCTCCGGCATGCGGGGGCGCGGGGGCGCCGGGTTCCCCACGGGGGTGAAGTGGGATTTCGCCAGCCAGAGTGCCAACCCGGTGAAATACGTGCTCTGCAACGCCGATGAGGGCGATCCCGGGGCCTTTATGGACCGCAGCATCTTAGAGGCGGACCCCCATGCGGTGTTAGAGGGCATGATCATCGCCGCCAAGGCCATCGACGCGCACAAAGGATACATCTACGCCCGCACCGAATATCCCCTGGCCATCAAGCGCTTGGGGCTGGCCATCGAGCAGGCCAATGATTACGGGCTGCTGGGCGACAACATCCTGGGCTCGGAACTCTCCTTCGATATCGAGATCTACCAGGGTGCGGGCGCTTTCGTCTGCGGCGAAGAGACGGCCCTGATGCGCTCCATCGAGGGCAAGCGGGGCATGCCGCGTCCGCGTCCGCCCTTTCCGGCCCATAAAGGGTTGTGGGAGAGGCCCACCATCCTCAACAACGTGGAAACCCTGGCCAACGTAGCTCAGATCATGGTCAACGGCGGCGCCTGGTATGCCAGTGTGGGCACCGAGACCAGCAAGGGCACCAAGGTCTTCGCCCTGTCCGGGGATGTGAACAACATCGGCCTGGTGGAGGTACCCATGGGTACGCCGCTTCGTACGATCATATACGACATCGGCGGCGGCATTCCCAAGAGACGTAAATTCAAGGCGGTCCAGCTGGGCGGTCCGTCGGGCGGGTGTATTCCTGAAGCCTACCTGGACACGCCGGTGGACTACGAGGCCATTGCCAAGGTGGGTGCCATCATGGGCTCCGGCGGTGCCATCGTCATGGACGAAAAGACCTGTATGGTCGATATGGCCCGTTTTTTCATGGAGTTCATTCAGGACGAGTCCTGCGGCAAATGCACGCCCTGCCGGGAGGGCACCCGCCGCCAACTCCAGATTCTGGAGAAGATCTGTGAGGGCCGCGGAGAGCCGAGCGATCTCGACGTCCTGGTCGAGCTGTCACAGACCATCCGCGAGACTGCCCTGTGCGGCCTGGGCCAGACGGGGCCAAACCCGGTGCTCTCCGCCCTGCGCTACTTCAGGGATGAGTTCGAGGCCCACATTCACGAAGGGCGATGTCCGGCTAAGCGCTGCGTGGCGCTTCTCCGCTTTGAAGTGGAGCCGGATGCCTGCACGCGCTGCGGCATGTGCTTCAGAGCCTGCCCGGCGGATGCCGTCGTCTGGAAAAAGAAAGAATTGGCCCGCATCGACAAGGAAAAATGCATCAAGTGTCTGACCTGCTACGACAAATGCAAGTTCGACGCTATTTTTTAACAGGAGCGTTGAGATGACTATAGCCATTATACTCATGGGCGGACTGGGACTGGTGGTGGGCATCGGCCTGGCCTTGGCCTCCAAAGTCTTTTACGTTTACGTGGACCCCAAAATCGTATCCGTTGACGATGCCCTGCCCGGAGCCAACTGTGGCGGCTGCGGCCTGCCCGGCTGCAGCGCCAATGCCGAAGCCATCGTGGCGGGAAAAGCCGCACCCAACTCCTGCGTGGCCGCGGGCGAAGACGTGGCCCTTGCCATTGCCGCCATCCTCGGCGTCAGCGTCGAGGCCAAGGAGCCGGACATTGCCCTTCCCGGGTGTACCTACGGCGTGGCCGACGCGGATGTCAAATACAGCTATGACGGCATGAACGACTGCCGGGCCGTCGCCCTGCTCTCCGGTGGCATGAAGGTGTGCAATATCGGCTGCCTCGGGCTGGGCACCTGCGCCGCTGTCTGTCCCTTCGATGCGATCGTCATGGGTCCTCAGGGGCTTCCCGTGGTGGATGAGGTCAAATGCACCGGCTGCGGCACCTGTGAGCGGATCTGCCCCAAGCACATCATCACTTTGTCGTCGGTCACCCGCAGAATTCTCAAGGAGTACACCAGCGAAGATTGCACGACACCCTGCCAACGCGCCTGCCCGGCGGGGATCAACATCAGCCGTTACATCCAGCAGATTGCCGAAGGCGACTACCACGGGTCGGTTCAGACCATCAAGGAGCGCAATCCTTTTCCCACGGTGATCGGCCGAATCTGTCCGCGACCCTGTGAAAACGACTGCCGGCGAAAATATGTGGACGAACCGGTGGCGATCAATTTTTTGAAGCGTTTTGCCGCCGATTATGAACGCACCCAGAAGGAGCGCATCCAGCCATTCAAGGCGCCGGATACCGGCCGCCGCATCGCCATTATTGGAGGCGGTGTCCAGGGCCTTTCCGCGGCTTTTTTCGCGGCCCGTTTGGGCCATGGAGCCACGGTGTTCGAAGGAACAGACCGCCTGGGTGGTCTGCTCAATACCGCTATCGCCAAGTGCCGTCTGCCCGAAACGATCCTCAAATGGGATATCGACGGTATCCTGGAGATGGGCGTGGACGCCCGAACCGGTCAAATACTGGGCCGCGACGTGACCGTGGCCGGTCTTCTGGACGACGGCTACGAAGCGGTATTTCTTGCTTCGGGCGGATGGGACAGCCGACTGGCTCGGGGTGCCGAGAAAACGGTGGAAGCCCCGCTGCCCGGTGGAATTCTGTTGCTGGACCTGCTGCGTTCCGGCAAAAAGGGACATGGAACGGTCTCTTGCGGAAGGCACACGGTGATTGTCGGCGGCGACGGGTTGGCCGGCGAGGCCCTGGCTCAAGCCCGGTCCCTGGGCGCCGAGACCGTTACGTTTATTTTCCGGGACAACCTCGATACAGCCACCGTTTCGGCCCTGACCGAAGCCGGCGCCAACGTTGTCTTACGAGCCGGCGTCACCCGCCTGTTCGGTGAGGGGGAGTCACTTTCCGGGCTTGACGTGCTGAATGTGGATACCGGTGAGACGCGGCTGCTTGAAGCCCAGACCCTGGTTTTCTCTTCGGGAAGATTCCCTGAGCTGATTTTTACCCGACCCAATGGCGATCATGACACTGAAAGCCGTCCTGGCGCCTGGACGGCCGTTCCCCCTTACAAACAACCAGATCATGCCGACGAAGCCGGTTTATTTGCCAAGGGTGACGCCTTGACCGATTTCAGCGGTGCCATCAAGGCCATCGGCGCCGGGCGCCGTGCCGCATCGGCCATCCATAAACGCATTTACGACATTCCATTGGATTTGCCGGAAAACGTCCTGAAGCCCGATGCAGCTATCCAGAATGTGGACCACGTGGAAGCGGTGGCGACCAGCCAGCGGCGAATCATGCCCCTGGCCGACAGCAGGGACCTGGCACAGCTGATGGAGCTGGAGAAGGGTTTCGACACAGCGGCAGCACTGGCAGAGGCTTCCCGGTGCCTCAATTGCGGTCTTATCTGCTATAAGAATGCGGAAAATCAGCGGCCGCTGGAAAAGATCAGGGACGCCGTCAACGCTTGATCATCCGGCCGGGTCGACACAACGAAATGCTGAGAAGCGCCTATGGCTACTGAAGAAGGTGTCGTGTTTAAGATAGGAAGTTCAGAAAAAGGGACGGCATGGGTGAAAACCATTCGTTCCAGCGCTTGTGCGTCCTGTTCATCCAAAGACGCCTGCCAGGGTGGCAGTGGTGGCAAAGAGATGGAGGTGGAGGCGATTAACACGGCCGATGCCCGGGTGGGGGATCGGATCGTTTTGAACATTAAGACGTCCTCCTTGTTAAAAGCCACCTTCCTGCTTTATGTCTTCCCGATCCTGGCCATGATTGCCGGTGCGGTGCTCGGGCAATCGGTGGCTATTATGCGGGGAACCGATCCATCCGGGCTTTCCGCGCTGTTTGGTTTCCTGTTTTTCGGGCTGGCCTTCATCGTCATTCGCATCACGGGCCGGCGCCTCTCCACCAATGCCAGTTACAAACCTGAAATCATCAAGGTCAGGGGACACCATTCGCTATCGACGGACGCACTGGTGCAGCCCCAAACAGAGTGGTAATCTTATGGACCAGACCATTTTCATTTCCAAGAACAACACCGCCACCTTCCGTTGTCCTCAATGTGGTCATGCCAAAACTGCGGATGTGAGCGAATATGCCACATCTGAAAAGAAAATTTCGGTCAATTGCACCTGTGCCTGCGGCCATCAATTTCGCTGCCGACTGGAAAAGCGCAAACAATACCGCAAAGGTGCCGATTTGCCAGGAAAATTCACCCTGCTGGGAAAACACGGCCCCAAGGACACCGGCCTGGTGAAGGTAGTGGATCTCTCAACCACCGGTTTGAAATTTAAAACGACCGTACCCCGCACGTTTCCCGTCGGCGCCAACCTGCTGGTGGAATTTTGCTTGGACGATCACAAACGGACACCCATGGAGAAGCGTGTGATCGTCCGCAATGTCAGCGGGCTATACGTGGGGGCCTCCTTTCACCCCAACGAACTGGACGACCCTGCCCTGGGGTTCTACCTGATGCCTTGACCTTTTTTTTCATGGATGCCGACCGGCCATTTCCCAAGGACGTGAATGCTCAACACCTGACAGCTGGGATGCTATCGGTTGTTTTTGATTCGCGAAACCCGCCATGCATTTCAGTTCGTGCCCTGCCCAGAAAACTGTGATATAGGGTCCTTTTCACCATGAAATCGGCTTAAAACAGGAAGTAAACGGGAACACACCGTGGAACCCCTCACGCAACCGATTAAAACCGCTTTTGAACGCGGGGCCGCTAAAGGGTGGCAGGGTTTTCTGTGGATGAGTAAGATCATCCTGCCGGTCTCCTTTGCCACCTTTCTGCTGGATTTTTCCGGTTGGCTCGACCGGATGGACGGTTGGCTGGAGCCGCTGATGGGAGCGATCCATCTGCCGGCCATGGCGGCCCTGCCGTTGTTGGCCGGTCTGCTGACCGGTATCTATGGCGCCATTGCCGCCATGGCCGTGCTCCCCTTCACCGTCGACCAGATGACGCTGATGGCGGTTTTTCTGCTTATTGCCCATAGCCTGATCCAGGAAGGCCTGGTGCAGCGCCAGTCTGGATGCCCCGCATGGATGGCTACTGCCGTCCGACTGGTTGCTGCTGTGCTAACCGTTTTCGTGCTGGGTTGGGTGGTGGGGCCGGAAACGGCTCAAAAATCTCCAGGGGATCCGTTGGCCTCGGTCCGCTTGATGTTCTGGCCGGCTATGCGAGGGTGGGCTGCGGCCATGGCATGGCTGAGCCTGAAGATCCTGTTCATCATCACGGCCCTGATGATATTCATGGAGATCTTGAAGCGGTATCGCCTTATCGACAGGGTGGTGCGGATTATCGAACCCTTTCTGGGCCTGTTAGGGTTGGATCGACAGGTGGGCGTGCTGTGGATGACGGCTGCGGTGTTCGGTATCACTTACGGTGGTGCGGTAATCGTGGCCGAGACCCGGGAGCGCCGTCTTCATCCGGATCAGTTGAAAACCCTGCACGTCTCCATCGGTATCAATCACGCCATGGTGGAAGACCCGTCACTGTTTCTGCCTCTGGGTATTCACCCCTTCTGGCTGTGGATTCCCAGGCTGGTCACTGCTGTGGTCTTCACCCAGGCATACCGGCTGTGGTTGTGGATGAAAAAACGCCACCAGCCCATTGCCGTCATCAGCATGCCTCTTGATAGCAGTTGAGGACGGTTCAAAATTGGCGAAAGTCATGATGCAGATGAAAACAGCCATGCCTCATCAGCCGATAGGCCGGGGATGGATCAAGGATGCCGGGTACCTCCATGGCACCCGCTGGTCTGCCGCCGTGTGGGCCGCCATCTGCCTGTTCATTGCCGGTACGGTTTGGTCCGCCGACGCACCTTCTCTCAGCCGGGCATTCGTTCCGGGTGAACGATTGACCTTCATCCTCAAATGGACCGTCATCCCGGCCGGGGAGGCGGTGCTGGAAGTGCTGCCCCAGGAGCACATGGCAGGGATCGATGCTCATCACTTTGTCTTGACGGCCCGGTCAAACGCCTTTGTGGACGCCTTCTACATGGTTCGTGACCGCATCGATGCCTGGGCGGATAGTGCCATGCGTCAGTCGCTCTTGTACCGAAAAAAACAGCATGAAGGCAGAACCCGTCGAGACATCACCGTTTCCTTCGATTGGGAAGATATGACAGTCCAATATACCAACGCCGACGAGGTCCGGGAACCGATTTCCATTTCTGCCGGCACCTTTGACCCCCTGTCCATTTTTTTTTGGTCCCGGTCGGCGAATCTGGTCGTCGGTGGTCGCATACAGCGACCGGTAACCGATGGCAAAAAGCACGTAATGGGGGTGGCCGATGTGGTTCGGCGGGAGACCGTGACCGTGTCGGCGGGCACGTTCGATACGTTTCTCATCGAGCCGGACCTAACGCATGTGGGTGGTGTCTTCGAGAAGAGCCCGGACGCGAAAATCCAACTCTGGGTGTCAGCGGATTACCGGCGTCTGCCGGTGAAATTGAAAAGCAAAGTGATCGTGGGCAGCTTTTCCGGTGAACTGGTGAGCTTGACGGGAATCGGTCCACCGCCTTCGGGGAGTCAGTCAGGAGAATGACATGGACGAAAATTGTAGACGGTGGCTGTTTTGAAAGCGGCCCCTGTGCGGACTGCGGCATGCCTCAGCACACCTGTTGCATGACCGCCGTTCTTCACCGAAAACCTATATTGGCCGACATCATGAGTTTTTCTGATCGGCCAATTTCTGGGGAGCTATCGCCCCGCAACCCATCAAGGAGAAATCGATGACCGTTATTCAACCCAAGACCCGTTTCGCCGCTGTTGCCGCCATAATGGCGATCCTCCTGCTTGCTCCGGCAACTATTATCGCCGCGGCAGCACCTGCCGGACAGATTGCCCAGGTCAATGATACCGTTTTGCTGCGACAGGACCTGGACCGTGAGATGAAGCTGGTTTCCCTGAAGCTGGCCCGCCAGGGGAGGCCAGTGGATGCCGAGCAACTCAAGCGGTACGAGGGGGAGATCCGTGATACCCTGATCAACCGTACCCTGTTGCTTCAGCAGGCGGCATCGGAGGGAATCGATGTCAAAGACACAGCCGTGGCAAAAGCCCTGGATGAATTCAAGGCCGCATTTAAGGATGAGAAGGCTTATCAGAATGCATTGACGGAAATGGGATTTTCCGAGGAAATGCTCAAGAACCAGATTAAACAGGGTCTGACCATCAAAACGCTCATCGACAAAGAGGTGCTCCAGAAGATTTCCGTGTCCGACCAGCAGGTCCGCGCTTATTATGACGACAATCCAAACTTGTTCCGCAAACCGGAGCAGGTCAAAGCCTCCCATATCCTGATTCAGGTTCCGGCAGACGCCACTGAAGCCAAGCAGGCAGAAGCCCTGGCCGCCATCCAGGCGCTGAAGGTGCGTGTCGACAATGGTGAGAACTTTGCCACTCTGGCCCAGGAGAACTCGGACGGCCCCAGCAAGACCAAGGGGGGCGACCTTGGTTTTTTTAGCCGCGAGCAGATGGTTCCGCCCTTTTCCGAAGCCGCCTTCGCCCTTCAGCCCGGCCAGACGAGCGATGTGGTGCAGACCCGTTTCGGATACCACCTGATCCGGGTAACCGAGCGCTCGGACGAGCAGACCATGGCGTTCAACGATGTAAAGGAGGCTATTGCCGCCCGCCTCCGCCAGGAGCAGGAGGCGAAAAAGATCGACGCCTACCTTGAAAAAATCAAGGAACATGCGGATATTAAACGATTTCCACTTTAGTTTTTTTCTTGACAATGAGTATTTCATTGGCTAAAGATTTTTGCTGGATGATAGTTTGGCCAATGCAACCCTTGATCTGACATCTTCTGAGCGGCAATCTTCCATGTGCCGGAGTATCGTCTGCAAAGGCAAAGTGACATTTTGGAGGGGAACTATTGAGAAGAGGAGGTCAGTGTTTTGGCGAACGGTATAGTAAAATGGTTCAATGACAAAAAGGGGTATGGCTTCATCAATGAACAAGAAGGTCGGGACGTCTTTGTGCACTTTTCCGCTATCGACATGACGGGATTCAAGACGCTGTCCGAAGGGGACACGGTCGTTTTTGAGGTAGAGGAGAGTGACCGCGGACCTGAAGCCAAGAATGTAAAAAGAGCAACCTGACAAAATCGCATTGATTCACAACCGGGGCATTCCACCAATAAAGGGCGGGGTGTCCCGGTCGTTTGCAGCAACCTGCCTTTTCACCGCCCTACCGACGGTCAAATCCCAACCCGCTTCTGGATGCCGGGATACCGCTAATTAATGAGCCCTCTCCACGGTTTTCTGCGTAACACCTATATTTTGCACGGTTAAATACAAAAAAACTAAAAAATTATTAAAAAAAACAAATATTTAGATTGATTTTTATTCTGATAAAGGTTATTATCGACGTCAATGAATGCAGATGAAATTTCTAATTCCTCGGGGAAGGCGATCGGGTTTCCTTTGATATAGAGCGAGGATAGCAAGGCCTTGCCGCTGTATAATGTCACTGTTATCTGACCCTATGTTTTACGTAAAGGGGGCATTCCTTCTAAAAGTGAGGGGTGTCCCTTCGATTTTTTTTATTGTCAAGACAACCGCCAAGGAGGTGACAATTTGGCAAGATCAAATTATCAATTCAATAAACGACAAAAAGAGTTGGCAAGGAAGAAAAAGAAAGCCGAAAAAAGACAGAGCAGACTGGAAAAAAGTGCTGCACAACCAGATGAAGCCGCCATTGAATCTCAAGATGAAAAAGATGATTCATCAGTGTAACGAACGGATGAAAAGGAGAAAATAGATGCGTCAAAAATATATGATATTTCGAGATCGAAGCAAAAAAAAACTTAACATCAAGGAATATGCAATCATCGATAAAGATCTCAAAAGAGCGGCGTCTCCCATGCTGAATAGGGGAAGTTTTACATTGCTCGGTGAAGAAACCTATGAAAGTGAGATTGTCGTGAGTTCCATCTCCAAAGGAATGAATGCCTTGCTGTCAATACTTCGGACCCACAATATATTTCCCATTGAACCCAATGCTACCAAAATTGCCGAATCAGTCATGGCGTTATACGATTCATCCGAAGATGGGTCGGTGGAACTGGTTTTTGATGACCTTGATTTGTTATCTGTATGATTGCGAAGGATTTAAATTCCAAATTCGAATCCACTCACCTCCCATTCACATGTGGGCCCAGCATCTTGACGCGATATCACGGATTCCCAGCCAACATCTGTCTTGGCTGGACGCCGTGCCTGCATGAAAGCTGAAATAGAGGTCATCGGGTCAACCGGTTTCCCGATATTTATTTGACGTCCACCCCCACCAGTTTTTGCCCCTTTTTTTTGGCTTCTGCCGCCCTTCCCAGCAGGCCGGCAACCTCTGCCGGACGGCTTGCATCTTTCACGTGCATGAAATCGGTCATCAGAAACCCATAGGAATGGGATGCCAGCAGCGCTCCGTGGGTACCCGCGCGCGAATCGATTATCGGCTGATCGAAAATGGGCGGGCCAAATGCATAGCCGTCCCTCAGGCTGACCAAAACGGTTGCGGGGTGTTGTACCAGATCATTCATTCCTTCCCAGATTCGCTTCAACGGATCCGGGTATAGGTGTCCTTTTGTGGCCATCCACCACGCTTTTTCATGAATAAACCCTTGGGGGTCGATTTCGCCGAGATATTTGAGACGCAGGATTGTGTCTTTAAGATCAAGGGGATCAGCATCGATCCGGCTATACAGAAAGCGGTTCTGTCGTTTAGAAATACGGGCCGTACCCTTAGCGCCCTGCACCAGCAGAGAAACCCCCGAGCGGTATACCGAAAAATCAACCCCTTCAATAGTTGATAACACCGCAGCAATGGCCGGCGCATTTTCTTTGGCCGAGTAGATGGCGGCAAAACTGACAAGGCCGTTTTCCGGCAGCACAAAATCTTTTCTCTCCTCGAGTTGGTCTGTATTCTTGAATCCGGCTTCAACCAGCGGGGTTGACAGGTCTACGCGACGGTTTTGGGTGAAGTTGTTGGCATGGTCGGAGAATAGCACGACATCCAGCAAAATGCCGATGTCATTTCTCACCGTGTCCAGCAGGTCGCTGACTTTTTTTAAAAATTCATTCAGCGCCGCTTCGCCTTCGACATGCGCAATGGCATCGGAGATGCCCATGTAGGCAATGAATTCATCTCCCTTGAAATGTTTCAGGCGAGTTTTAAAGGCGTCCAGAGCGGTTTGGGTGAAGGTGTCCGGAAACACATAGGCAATATATCCGGGAAAGCCGAGAAAGTGCAGCTTGGGGTGGTAGTCAGCATGTTCTTTTTGGGTGGACAACGCTTTTTGAATCAGTGTTGCGCCTTGCAGTTGATTGGTGTCGAAATTGTAATAGAGTCGTTCATACCCAAATGGTTTTCCGCCGATGAGCATCTTTGAAAATGCCGGCCGGGTTAATGAGGGGAAGGTGCTCACAAGCCTGCCGGGTGGGTAGAATCCATTGAAATAACCTTCTTTCCGGAGGTCCCTGAGCATCGTGTAGGGCACCCCGTCAAGGGCAAGGACAAGGCAAAGCCGATACCTGCGGCCGTTTTTTGTGCCGGCGAGGGTGTTTTCTTCGACATTCCAGTTTTTTTTCAAGTGATTGTGAAACCAGATTTCAGGAAGGGTGCCCAACAGGATGGCAAACAGGCAAAGGAGCGCACAAGTGAACAATGTTTTTTTGATATAGGTTTTGCCAGGCATCTGATACCTTAGTCAATTATAATTGTCTTGTCTGTCAACAACTGTTGAACACTGATATCGTAATGTACTTACTATCTGGGTGATATCCAGTCTGGTCACAAGTTGTGGGATATTTATCAGTGATGCCTCGTGCTAATTTTATGTATAAAATTTGGGATGTTGACATGAATCATCCATGTGGTGTACTCACTCTTTAATAATCGAATGTAACCCATTTTTTCAGAATCATCGCAAAAAAAGAAAAATCAGACAACGGGAGACTAATCATGCGTTGGCGTGGCAATCGTAAAAGTAGCAATGTGGATGACCGGCGCGGTATGCGAGCCTCCGGCCACCAAGGCTTAAGCGGTGGGCGTGGTATGTTGCGTCTGCTTCCTGTGGTATTTAAGTTTTTAGGCTTCAAAGGCACCTTGATACTGGCAGTGTGTGTGGGTGCTTACGGCTTATTTACCGGGAACCTCGGCAACTTATTAGGAGGCCTTGGTCTACAACAAGACACAAGCGTCAGCAGGCCTGCAGTGCCGTTTCAGGAAACCGCGGAAGAAAAAGAACTCGTGGATTTCGTTTCAGTCATCCTGGCCGATACCGAAGATACCTGGACCGCTTTGTTCCGACAAAAGGGGAAGACCTATCAGGAACCACGCCTGGTGCTGTTTCGTGACGCTGTAAATTCTGCATGCGGAATGGCTCAATCAGCCATGGGGCCATTCTATTGTCCAGGTGATCAGCAAGTGTACATCGACCTGGGTTTTTATGACCAGCTGAAAAATCGTTTCAAAGCACCGGGTGACTTTGCTCAGGCATATGTCATTGCCCACGAAGTAGGTCACCATATCCAGACCCTTGTGGGTATATCCGGCAGCGTGCAAGCGGCCCGTAAAAAACTAAGCGAGGCAGAAGGAAACAAACTCTCCGTTCGGCAGGAACTGCAGGCTGACTGTCTCGCAGGCGTTTGGGCCCATCATGCCAACCGCACCCGACAACTGCTTGAAGTCGGTGATGTAGAAGAAGGTCTGACGGCAGCCAGCGCCATTGGTGATGACACGCTACAGAAACAGTCACAAGGATACGTAAGCCCGGACTCTTTTACCCATGGCAGTTCGGCACAACGGGTGAAATGGTTCAAAATTGGTTTAGCAAGCGGCGACATGGACAGTTGTGACACATTCAACAATTTTTAAGAAAGCAGGCTTGAAGGGCTGCGGGTAAATCTGTTGTGTTGCATTCAAGGAAAAACCCATTACTTTAATAAATAGCGTTTAGATTCCTTGAAAAATGAAAAGGCGGAATGCCATAGCGCCGTGTCAGCAGCTCGCATGTTGGCGTGCAATTGGTATATGGCTCAAGAATCTGTCAGGAAGGGCCCTTCAAAATGAAAGTTAGATTCTGGGGTACACGGGGATCCATCGCAAAGCCGGGATCATCGACCGTTCGCTTCGGAGGCAACACGTCGTGTGTTGAGGCCCGTTCCGCTTCTGGCACCATTATTATCCTCGATTGCGGCACCGGGGCGCACGGGCTCGGCCAAGACCTCATGGAAAGCGGCGTTCATCCCCTGCGTGGCCATATCCTCATCACCCATACCCATTGGGACCACATCCAAGGCATACCGTTTTTCGATCCCCTTTTCGTGCCAGGAAACGAGTGGGACATTTACGCCCCCCGCGGCCTTGGTTCGTCCCTGCACGAATCTCTTGCGGGCCAGATGCAGTACACCTACTTCCCGATTACCTTGGAAGAACTTGGGGCAGCCATCCGCTATCACGACCTCGTCGAGGGAGTCTTCGAAATCGGCGATATCAAGGTCCGAACACTGTATATGAACCATCCTGCCCTCACACTGGGATATCGGTTGGAAGCGGACGGGGTTTCGGTTGTTTATGCCTGTGATCATGAGCCGCACTCCCGTCAGTACGCTCAGGGAACCGGCACCATGAGCGAACAGGATCGGCGCCACATCGAATTCATGAGAGGGGCTGATCTGGTGATCCATGATGCCCAATACACGACGACGGAGTATACGGACAAGTTCGGTTGGGGGCACACCCCGGTGACTTGTGCGGTTGACATGTGCCGTAGTGCCGGCGTCCGCCGTTTGGCGTTGACGCACCATGATCCTTTACGGAACGACGACCATGTTGATGCGCTTTGTGAGGACGCACGCACCAGCCTGTCCAAGGCTGAGAGATCGATGGCGGTTTTTGCCGCTGCCGAAGGAATGGTGGTCGAATTGGAAGCATCGTTGGATATCAAAGAAGAAGGAGACTCGGAAAGCTTTTCGGCAGTCGCCCCGATCGAACCCGCACTTCAGGACCACCAGGTTTTGATTGGTATCGCAGACGAAACATTGGCTGAGAAGATTCAGCAGGCCGCTCAGGCCGACAACCTGCGAATATTACGGGCCGAGACGTCGCAGGACGTTCTTGAGATAGTCCGCTCCACGCGACTATCTCTCCTCATTCTCGATGGGGGACAGGTGGGCAGTGACGCCTTGGAAACTTGCCGAGCCATACGTGAAATGGATATCGACCATGCCCGCGACTTGCCGGTGGTCATCGTTGCCAACACGGATTCCGATGCAGGTACCGACGTCGATGTCACGGATTGGCTGATCCAGCCCTTTACCGCAGAATATGCACGCACAAGGGTGCGTGCATGGGTCATGCGAAGCATGTGCCGCTGGGGGCGGGCGCCGTTTCCGGAGAATGAGGCGCATCGGATCGAGGCGCTTAAAGCGCTGCAACTCCTTGATACAAAAAAAGAAGAGCGGTTTGAACGAATCACCCGGATCGCAGCAGCGGCTTTTGACGTTCCAATCGCTTTGGTGACCCTTGTCGACCAGGACCGCCAGTGGTTCAAGTCCCGCTTCGGCTTAAGCGCCACCGAAACGCCGCGGGACCAGGCATTTTGCGCTCATACCATCCTTGACATGAAAATCATGATCGTCCGCGATACACTTCTCGACCCCCGCTTTGCTGATAATCCGCTGGTCATTGGAAAACCACGCATCCGCTTTTATGCTGGATACCCCTTGACCCTTCCCAACGGAACCTCTCCCGGCACCTTGTGCCTGATTGACACGCGGCCTCGCGATTTGGACGAAGTAAAAATCAACTTGCTTCGGGACCTGGGAAAAATGGTCGAGCGGGAGATTGCCGCAATCCTGCCTTCGTGAAGCTTGGTCTACAATCAAATAAATTTGTATATAAACAAATAGTTATTTTTCAAGGAAAGTCTTGATTGTGATGTCAACATCATATAGCGAGCCGTTTTGCCAATTGCCGAATGTGACGGTCGTCAGTACCGCAGCAACCCCCTAATATCTTCATGCCCAGATCATTTTTAAGATCGCCCACGGTCTGACCGAAAATTTCAGGTGCTTCAGATACCAGGTTTTCACGCTCATCCAGATCTTCAGGCTTGAGCGCAGCCGTATTGGCCAACAATCCGCCAATCCGCTCTACAGCCAGAGGAGATGAATTGACTTCATGAAAAATCGCTTTTCTAAAAATTGAGGCGTGTGTGCAATTGACGATATAGGTGAGTGGCTTTGGGCTGACTGCGGCATCGATACGTTGGATGGCTTCTTTCAGCGGTGTGCCATCAATCAATGTGCCTTCAGAGCGCGCTACAAAACTGATAATATAAGGCATTCCCGTGTCGGAAAGAGCCGCTGACAGACCGATTGCCTCGTCAAGGGCTGGCAGGGTGGCCGCCATCAAGAAATCGACCCCGGCTTGGGCCAGTCGTTCAGCTTGCCAGGCGTGAAACGTTCGGGCCTCCAGGGCTGAAAGTGCTTCCTGCGGGTTGAAGGCATCCCCTCGGCAGCTCATCAACCCGCCCACGGCAACGTTTTTCGCATATGCCCCGTATTGGTTTCGTAACCCATCGAGAAAACGAAAATTGTCCCCATTCACGTCTTTATCCTCGCGACCGGCTTTTGAGATTCGTTCCCGGCTGGCACGCCAAGTCGGGGTGGAAAGGATGAGTGGCAGGTCGTATTGGCGGCCAATGTCCAGATACTGCCGATAGATGGCCGCCAGGGATTCGCGTCTCGGTTCGTCATAGATGAACGCCGAATTAACGATATGGGGATCGAGTTCGAAGTCGCTGTCTCTGCGCAGACGTTCGATAACAGCACCTTCGCCTAGAATACAGGTTGAACGTTTATAAAACATCTGGAACGCGGTCGGGGTCATCCTTTTCTCCTTTTGATCTGCATGCCCAAGTCCTTAAACTTCTGCCGTGCCCGACCCAAGTGCTCAGCAGACAGCCTACGCTTCCCGGACCGGGAATATATCTCGCCCAGGAATAGATGACCCAGGGCAAGTTCGGGCTGGATGTCGAGCTCGCCCAAAATTTCGATTCCCTGGCGTATGCGGTCCGACGCAGCTTCATACGACTGCGGGTCAAGTTTGAAATGTATGCGACCCAACCAGGTCAGTGCTTTGCCGGCGACATATCGCTGACCGGATTCCACTGACAGAACATGGGCGTCATCCATCGCCTGCATCGCCGGTTGATAATTCGCCAGGCTGAATCGGCACACGCCCAGATTAAAAAGCAGCACCGACCGGCGCCACTCGATTCCTATTTTCCGGTTTTCCGCCAACGCTTTTTCGATATGCACCAGTCCTGATCGGGGGTTGCCAAGAAAGGTCTCCGCAAGGCCTAACATACTGCGGCCAAAGGGCAGATGCCAATAAAAGTTTGCCTCTTCGAGGTGACGGAAACCGTCATTGATGAAATTATACGCCAGCCGATGGCTGCCTTTGAGCAGATGCAGGCTGCCCAGCTGAACCTCGCAAACCCCTATGGTCTCCGGTCCGGCAAAGCGGACCGCGCAAGCAAGGGCGTTCTTGCAGGCACCCAGCCCGTTGGTGAAATCTCCCAGCACTCCCTCGCTGTAACCGATAAAAGACTTTAAGATAGAATAAATATTGGTCATCCCGCCGAAAAAATCAGACTCTCGACGTGCATTTTCAACGGCGTCGACAATCCGTGTGGCCACCTGGATCGTTTCCCTGAATTTCCCTGCGTTCATGAAGTCCTGGCACAAGTCAGGACCGGATTGCGCCATGGCGTCCACATCTCCGATGCGCTCGGCGGTCTCGAAGGCTCTTTTGGTGTAAGTTGTTCCCTGATCATAATCGCCGCGATTCATGTAAAAAACGCCGATGTTGCTGTAAAAGCGAGTCATGCTGCTGTGATCACTCAACGCTTTTGAAACCCTGACGCCCTTGTCGAGGTAGGCCAGGCTATCCTCGGGCAATCCTAATCCGATGATGGGGATAACCATCAAATGGAGCACCTCGAGTTCATGTTGGCGGCGATTGTCCCCATGGGATAGACTGTCCAGCGCCCTCAGTGCTTTCTTGAAATAGTCATACGCCTCCCACAAAAAGTGGGTTCGAATGGCTTTTTCGCCGGATAACCTCATGTAATCGTATGCTTTTTTTGCATCTTCGCTCCGGTCATAGTGATAGGCCAGGACTTCGTACGATTCCTCGATCCGATGGGCATTAAGCCGTTCTATTGCACCGGCGACATCTGCGTGATAGCGCGCTCGTTTCTGGCGCAACAGGCTTTTGTAAGCCACCTCCTGGGTCAGGGCATGTTTGAATGTGTATTCCAGCTCGGGATAGCGGCTTTTCCGATGGATGAATCCCGTCTCACGGAGGGTTTCAAGGCTGGACTCTAAATTTTCACGCTGCCCGATGATGGATTGCAGCACCCGGTGTGCGAAGTCACGCCCAATCACCGCCGCCAGCTGGACAACCCGTTTCACGTTGTCCTCCAGGCGGTCCATACGGGCGGCAATGATACCGTGGATGTTTTCGGGAACTTTTGCCGTGTCGGCGAGCATATCCAGCCGGTAGCGTCCCGATTCCATTCGTATCGATCCGTTTTCCAGCAAGGTTCGGGTGAGCTCTTCCATGAAGAGCGGATTGCCGTCCGTGCGTTGGAGTACAAAGCGGATCAGCGCTGGGGCGACATCGGCACTTCCGAGAATCGAGCCGATCACTTCGGTCCCGGTCTCCTGGGGAAGCTGCGCCAGCGTGATCTCGTGAAATTCGGGACGATTCGTCCAGTCATGGCGGTATTCCGGCCGATATATCATAATCAGCAGGATGGCGGTGCCGCTTAGCGCTTCGATGAGAAAATCCAAGAACGCTTCCGAGGCCTTGTCAATCCAGTGCAGATCCTCCACAACCAGCATAAGGGGCTCTTTCCGGCTGGCATAAAGCAGAAAGTCGCGAAGCGTCTCGAAGGTTTTTTGTTTTCTTTCTTTGGGAGAGAGGGTCGGCCACGTCCTGGATTCCACCGGCAGGGCGAAAAGATCCTGGAAAGCGGCCAGGGTTTCGTCAGTCGCCAAGCCAAGCTTTTGGATGTGATGCCTGATTTTTTGGGTGACGGATTGCAGGTCGTCAACCTCGTTGCTGCTCAGGTACATACGTAAAATATCCCTGAGCGGCAAAAAGGCAATCGACTTGCCGAACGGCACACACCGGCCTTCGAAATAAGCAAATCGTCTGCCGATGGACCGTCTCAATTCATAGATCAGCCTTGATTTGCCCACACCCGGATCACCCTTAATACCCACCACTCGTCCTTGCCCGGAAAAGACTTTTTCGGACGATTCGGTCAAGATTGCCAGTTCTTCCCCCCGCCCGGCGTATGTCGTCAATCCATGTGCTGCAGAGGCATCCAGACGGCTGGTCAAACGACTCGCCCCGTTTAACGCGAATGTCTCCTGGGGCTCCGATTTTCCTTTCACGTGGGCTGCTCCCCGGGCGCTGAAATTAAAATACGCCCTGACGAGCTGGACCGTATTCCGGGAGACACGGATTGTGCCCGGGTCGGCCAGGCTTTCCATCCGTGCGCTCAGATTGGTGGTATCCCCGACAGCCGTGTAATCCATGCGCAGGTCGTCGCCGATGGCGCCCACTACCACCAGGCCGGAGTTGAGGCCGATACGCATGTGGAACGCGACGCCGAATCGTTGTTGGATTTCATCACTGTAGCCCTTGAGCGCCTTTTGAATGGCCAGGGCCGCATAACAGGCATTTTGAGCATGGTCCTCATGGGCCAGCGGCGCACCAAACAGGGCCATGATTCCATCACCGGTAAACTGATTGATCGTGCCTTCGAATTTGTGGATTTCGTTCATGAGAATGCTAAAACAACCATCCATGATTGCATGCATGTCTTCGGGATCGAGCTTCTCGGACATGGCCGTAAAATCGGCCACATCGGCAAAGAGCACGGTGACCAGTTTTCGTTCTCCCTCGATGGAAGCGCGGCTGGTGAGGATCTTGTCGGCCAGGAACTTGGGCGTGTACGTAAGGGGTTGACGCGCTTGTCGGGCAGGGGCTGCCCCGGTACTATTCAATCGTTTCCCACATTGGTTGCAAAATTTACTGTCTGGCGGGTTAGGCTGGCCGCAGGCCTCGCATCGTGTGGCCATCGAACTGCCGCACTGGTTGCAAAACCTGGCAGATTCCAGATTGTCTGTTTTACAGGCAGGACATTTCATAAGCTGGGTTTCACATGCATTAGCGGTAATATTCTTAAAGATATGGTCTAAATTAAAAATAGACAACTATTTAGAATCTTGTCAAATGGTGAGTTGCTGGAGAATCACCAATAGAAACCATTCTGGATCGAATCCACCGTTCCTCTTTAGAACTGCTTGCTTCAATCGGTGTCCGTTTTCATTGCCCTGAAACGCTGGAACGGTTGGCGATGATGGGGGTTCGTGTGGCGGGCGGACTTGTCAGGTTCACCGAAGCGCAGGTGATGGATTGTCTGTCAATGGCGCCAGAAACGTTCACCCTCAAATCGCGCAACGCGGAAAAGGATGTGCGTATCGGTGGCGACAGTAAATGCCTGGCCCCAGCCTTATGGTGCATCGCTGGTCGTTACTCCGGAGAATCGTCGCCGCAATGCCACGCTGGCTGACTATCTTCGCATCGCCAAACTGGTTCATAGCACACCCTTGCTTACCCTCAATGGCGGCGTGCTGGTTCAGCCTGCGGATGCGAGCGGAGAACTGTCCAGCCTGGTAATGGTATGCTGCGCCATGTGCCTTAGCGACAAGCCGTTAATTGACGTTCAAGATGGCGAGATCCAGGTTCGTCGTGTTATGGAACGCTGCAGTATTTTATCTGGCGATGAAAATGTGTTCAAAGCATCACCACAGTTCCATTTCTTTCGGGGCTGTCTCAACTCACATCCATTGACCCGAAAGACCATGAAAACAAGATTACGGAAAACATCGGTAATGCCTTGGCAAAGCTGGAGAAACAATATCGGTGTCCATGTCTGCCTGAAGAAATCCGTAAACGGATCGATGCATATATGATTATATTTAATGGACGACTGTCAAACTTGAGTATGAAGTCATTGGATTCTTGCGGGTAGAATTTTTCGATAGTTCATTTTTGACAGTCTGGCCGATTCTAAGGAGTGAATAGGGTTTTTTAATATATTCTCCGGCACCCAGCTTTTGGGCCTCCCTGACCCTGCGGGTTTCGGCATATCCGCTGGCAATAATGGTCAACAACTCGGGCTGAATTTGAAGGCTTCTTTTGTATGTCTCAAGGCCATCAATACCCGGGTGCATGATCATATCAAGCACCATGAGATCCACCTTGTTGTCATTTAAAAAAGCGACGGCCGCTTCCCCCCCCGACACACTTTTTACCTGATAACCCAGCTTCTTTAACATGCCGCAAGCGATTTCGCGCTGTTCCCGGACATCGTCTACCACCAGGATCGATTCCCCATTTCCCATGAGCTCCTTGATCGATGACAGGCGGTCATCAACCGCCAGTTCTCTTCTGGTTACGGGAAAATAAAGCTTGAACGTGGTTCCTTTTCCAACCTTGCTCTTTACGTCAATATAGCCCTTGTGATCTTTAACGGCTCCCCACACCACCGCCATTCCCAAACCCGTTCCACATCTTCCCATTTTCTTTTTGGAATAAAATGGTTCAAATATTCTGTCGAGGTCGGTTGAAGAGATCCCCAAGCCGTTGTCGGAAACGGTGACGACGACGTAGTCTCCCTCATCAACTGTGTTGTATCCTTCTAAGGGACGGTCGACGTAGCAATTGTTGGTAGAGATTTGAATACGTCCTCCCTCGGGCATGGCTTCGGCGGCATTGGAAATCAGATTCATGATTACTTTGGAAAGGTGTACAGAAGATCCCAGCGTATTTAGCATATTTTCTTCTAAAACCCTTTCGATCCCTACGTTGGGATGGTAGGCGATCAAGTTCTGGTGTTCAGGGCTGTTTAGGTATTGATTGATGACCTGATTTAGATTAATGACTTCCGTGATGCAAATCCCCCGCCTGGCCAATGTAAGCAAATCCTGAACAATGGTTGCCGCTTTTTGTCCCGACTCCCGTATGGTCACCAGGGGCTTTCGCAAGGGACTGTCTTCATCAATATCGAGGAGCAGCAACTCCGGGTAGCTGACAATACCCGACAAGATGTTATTCAGGTCGTGAGCCACTCCTCCTGCAAGTGTGCCGATGGCCTCCATCTTCTTGGCCCGCTGGAGTCGATCTTCAAGTTTTTTCTGTTCAGTAATATCTTTTAAAAAATTAAGTGTCGCCGGCTGACCTTCCCAGGTAATTCGAACCGTGTTCAGCTGAGTCCAAAGCATTTCATTGTTTTTGTTGATGATTCGAAAGATGCATGTTTTTGGAAAACCGTCTTTTGGCTCTTGCCTTTTTCCTCCAAAAAGGATGCCCTGATCTTCGGGATGAATGAGGTCTAAAACGGACAACCCGGGCAACTCATCTGCTGAATAGCCGGACATCTCTATTGCCCTGGGGTTGGGAAATTTGATTATCTTATCTTGCGCGATAAAAATGGCCGTGTCGGCATTTTCAATCAAGAGGCGATATTTTTCCTCAGATTGCCGCAACGCATTTTCCGCCCGCTGGCGTTCAACGATTTCCTGTTTGAGAACTTTGTTTGATCTTTCCAGCTGCAGCGTGCGTTCATGCACCCTTTTTTCAAGTTTGCAATTGGATTCGGTGACTTTTTTCTTTTCGGCCTCCAGTGATCGTGAATGTATGTAGTTTTGTCGCAAATAATATTCCACCGAGTAACAAACAAACATACACATGATGTTGGCGGATAGGAAAAAAAAGTTGTTGTTGATCAAAATCGGAATGGGGGTCGGACTCAACCAAATGGCTGCAATCTCATAAGCAATTACCACAGACCATCCAGCAATGGATGCCCACCAAAATCTTAGCTTTACGAAGCTATATCCGTAGATAAATACAAGAAGCAAACCAGTGTAATATGAATAGCCCGCTTGTTCGGGGGCGATCACTATCATCGCGATGATGCAAAAACCGGCAAGCGCAACCCCGAAGGCTATCGATATCTGCATAAAGTTTTTGAAATGACGGGAGAAAGAAAACAGGTAAAGAATGAAAACATATGGGATAAAGATAGCGTATCGGATAAACCAGAGCTGTCGTTTGGCCTCAGGTACCAGCCATGAATCCAGGATTCCAAAAATGCCGTAAATAAAAATTCCGAGTAGAAGAGCGATACGGATCTGTAGCAAAGAATTCTTAAAATAACTTTCGCGAAAAGCCTTTTCGGTATTACCTTGAAAAGACAGTGAAAGCCAGTTTATTCGAAGATTTTCAGACAAGCAAGGAGTATCTGACACGCTATACCTCCACCGAGAATTGTCCTATTTTCACAGCATTGAAATAGTTAATGTATAGAAAAGGAAGCAACGTGTTTATATCAAGCTTCTTACGGCTGATAAGTTTAGGATGTTATCCTCGTTTACGTAAAAATCG
>JAQYWF010000397.1 GCA_030145105.1 Desulfosarcina sp. | reverse complement strand
GGGCGGCGATAAGACCGCTTGCATGTACATTTGTCCCAATGACCTGATGGTGCTGGAGCCCAACGCCATGAAAGCCTATAACCAGGAACCGGATCAGTGCTGGGAATGCTTTTCCTGCGTGAAGATCTGCCCCACCCAGGCCATCGAAGTGCGCGGTTATGCCGATTTCGTACCCCTGGGAAGCTCCATTATGCCCATGATGGGTACCGAGGATGTCATGTGGACCTGCAAGTTCAGGAACGGCCTGATCAAGCGCTTCAAGTTCCCCATCCGGACCACCCCCGAAGGCCAGGCCAATGCCTACGCGGATCTTAAAGGCAAAGATCTGGAAAGTCCCCTGCTTTCCACCCAAGAAGCTGACGGGTACGTCCTTCCGACCCCGACTGTCTAATCCGGTCCATTGTTTGCAGTCGATTGTTTGCTATCGATAAAATCTTTAAGAATTCGTATTTCTACAGGAGGATAAGATATGGCATTACCGAATAAACCTGTGGGTGAACTCAAGGCCTTACGGGATCCCGAAGTCGTCGAAAAAGAAGTTGACATTCTCATCGTTGGCGGTGGTATGGCTGCCTGCGGTACCGCATTTGAAGTCAAAAAATGGATGAAAGACGGACAGAGCGTTCTGCTGTGCGACAAGGCCGCCATGGAACGATCCGGTGCCGTTGCCCAGGGACTCTCCGCCATTAACACCTACGTGGGTGACAATGCAAAAGAAGACTATGTTCGCATGGTTCGCAACGACTTGATGGGTCTGGTCCGCGAAGACCTGATCTACGATCTGGGCTGCTATGTTGACGATTCCGTTCATCTGTTCGAAGAGTGGGGCCTGCCCGTCTGGAAGAAAACCGACGACGGCAAGAACCTGGACGGTAATAAAGGTCAGAAAATGGGGACCCTGAAGTCTGGTGCCCAGCCGGTCCGCACCGGTAAATGGCAGATTATGATCAACGGTGAATCCTACAAGCGTATCGTTGCCGAAGCCGCCAAACTGGCCCTGGGTGATGACAACATTATCGAGCGCTGCTTCATCGTCGAATTGCTGATGGACGCCAAGGTGCCCAATCAGATCGCCGGCGCGGTTGGTTTCTCCGTACGCGAGAACATCGTCTACATCATCAAATGCAAGACCATGATGGTTGCCTGCGGCGGCGCGGTGAACATCTATCAGCCCCGTAGTGTCGGTGAAGGTAAAGGCCGGGCCTGGTATCCCGTATGGAACGCCGGTTCCACCTACACCATGGCCATGAAGGTCGGTGCCGAGCTGACCATGATGGAAAACCGTTTCACCCCGGCCCGTTTTAAAGACGGTTACGGCCCGGTCGGTGCCTGGTTCCTGCTGTTCAAGGCCAAAACGCTCAATGGTTTGGGTGAAAACTTCGCCGCCAGCGATGCCGCCAAAGCGGAGCTGGAAAAATACGCCCCGTATGGAACGGCTGCCATCACGCCGACCTGTCTGCGTAACCACCTGATGCTGTTCGAAATGAAAGAGGGCCGCGGCCCCATCATGATGGACACCGTGACCGCGCTGGCAACCTTGGGCGAAACCATGGACAAAAAAGAACTCAAGCACCTTGAGTCCGAAGCGTGGGAAGACTTCCTCGACATGACCTGTGGCCAGGCCAACCTGTGGTGTGCGCAAAACTGTGAACCGGAAAAGAAAAACTCCGAGGTCATGCCCACCGAGCCATACCTGCTGGGCTCCCATTCCGGCTGCTGCGGTTTGTGGACCTCCGGCCCGGATCTGGATTGGGTGCCGGACAGCTACAAGATCAAAGCTGCCAACGGCAAGGTCTACAACCGTATGACCACCGTTAACGGTCTGTTCACCTCCGGTGACGGTGTGGGCGGCTCCGGGCACAAGTTCTCTTCCGGGTCCCATGCCGAAGGTCGTATCGCCGCCAAACAGATGGTGCGCTATGCCACGGATTTTGCCGATTTCACCCCGACTCTGAAGCAGTCCAATACAGAACTGGTCGACATGGTCTACAAGCCGGTCCGGACCTTCCTGGATAACAAGGACTACACCACGGCCATCGACATCAACCCCAACTACATCAAACCCAATGGAATGATGTACCGCCTGATGAAGGCCACCCATGAGTACGGTGCCGGAACGGCCACCTACTACATGACCACCACCAAGTCTCTGGAAGTCGTCATGGATCTGCTGGCCACCATGCGTGAAGACTGCGAAAAGATGGCTGCCGGCGACCTGCACGAACTGATGAGATGCTGGGAAATCGAGCATCGTATCTGGACGGTTGAGGCTCACCTGCGCCACATTCAGTACCGCAAAGAGACCCGCTATCCGGGCTTCTACTACCAGGCGGACTACCCGGGACAGGATGACGAGAACTGGTTCTGTTTCGTCAACTCCAAGTTTGATCCCGAAAAGAAGGAATGGGATGTCTTCAAGAAAGACTACATCAAAATTATCCCGGATTGATGAAATGTCGACGGCTTTTATAGTCGAATAGCAACACGCCTCCAGGTGTCTTTACGGCACCTGGAGGTTTTTATTACCGAACGGATGTTGTTCTTTTTGTTTTCGGGTATTACCCATCTGGGAAAACGCCTTGCCGAACGGCATACTATTCAAGCCGGGCCGGTTCCTTTTTTTGGAGCGTGAAACCGGCACCTGGAGGCCCGGGCTCGTCGGACCAAGGGATTCCAGTTCCCCGTTTCCAGTTTCAATAAAGGGTATTACCCGAAACCAATGGCAGCATTTAATTAATACAGTTTTCATGACCTTTTAGAAACGTTGATGCACGGAGGGATAGCATGACAAACGACAAAGCAGCCCCTGCGAGTGGAAGCATTATGGTGGTCGGCGGCGGCATCGCCGGTCTGACCACGGCGATCGAGGCCGCTGAAGTGGGGTATGAAGTCTTTCTGGTCGAAAAGAATCCTTATCTGGGCGGAAGAGTGGCGCAGCTGAATCAGTATTTTCCCAAGCTTTGCCCTCCAACCTGCGGGTTGGAGATCAACTTTCGGCGGATCAAGGACAACCCCAGAATCAAGGTGTTCACCCTGGCCGAGGTGGAGCAGGTGACCGGTGCGCCCGGCGACTACACCGTCAGCGTAAAGCTCAACCCTCGCTATGTGAACGAGAACTGCACCTGCTGCGGCGACTGCGCCGAGGCCTGCCAGACAGAGGTGTCTGATGAGTACAACTTCGGCATGTGCAAAACCAAGGGCGCCTATCTGCCCTTTGAAATGGCCTTTCCAGCCAAATTCGTCATTTCACCGCAGATTATCGGCACCGATGATGCCACCACCGTCAAGGAAGCCTGCAAATATGATGCGGTAGACCTGGAGATGCAGGCCAAGACGGTCGACCTGCCCGTGGGTGCCGTCGTCTGGGCCACCGGCTGGGAGCCTTACGACGCCCACCGGATCGATAACCTGGGTTTCGGCCAGTACGACAACATCATTACCAACATGATGATCGAGCGCCTGGCTTCCAAATCCGGCCCCACCCAGGGCAAGATCGTTCGCCCATCTGACGACAAGGCTCCGGAAAGTATAGCCTTTGTTCAGTGCGCCGGCTCGCGTGACGAAAATCATCTGCCTTACTGCTCCTACATCTGCTGCATGGCATCCCTGAAACACGCCACTTACATCCGGGAGCAGTATCCGGAGACCAAGGTGTATATCTTCTACATCGATATCCGTTCGCCCGGCGACCGGTACGAAAAGTTTTACAACAAGATCAAAGAAGATGAGAACGTCATTCTGATCAAGGGGAAAGTTGCTGAAGTCAGCGAAGATCCGGCCACCAAGAACATCACCGTGGTTGCCGAAAATGCGCTCACCGGGGAAAAGATTCACCAGACGGTGGGGATGGCTGTTCTGGCCACGGGTATGCAACCCTCCGCCGCCAACGCCAACCTGTCTGCCGATCTGAAGTTCAACGAAGACGGATTCATCATCAATGACTTTGAAACGGGCGGCATGTTTGGCGCCGGCTGCGCCACCAAGCCGGCAGACGTGGTCTCATCCAACCAGAATGCGACCGGCATGGCCCTGAAAGCCATTCAAACCCTGGTGAAAAGGTAGGAGGTAACCCATGGATAAAAAGTATGGTGTATATATCTGCGAAGCCGGGCAATCGCCACTTGCTGCCGATAACTCTGCATCTCCGCGTAAGCAGCAACCACTTCCGCAGCAATCTGGTCGTGCGCTAGCTGCATTGCGAGCATCGCCTGTTGCCGCAGCTGGCCGGCCTGCCGCTGAAGCGCGACGTTCCCGAGCCCCGCGTTACGCAGCTCCCAAACGGCCAACAGGTCGACGTCGCTGCGGCTGCCATCATTACGGAGATCAGAGCCGGGGGAACCGCCGAACATGCCGCCACTCGCCCCAGCTTGCACGTTGGGCAGCCAGGGACGCAGCCTTTCCTGCCGCTGTCG
>JAQYWF010000330.1 GCA_030145105.1 Desulfosarcina sp. | reverse complement strand
GCTTTCCCTGATCTATCAGCCCCTGTATGTGTATGACCCGGAGACATTGGACCTGGTGCCCTGGCTGGCTGAATCCATGCCGGTATACGATGCTCAGGCGTTGTCCTACACCGTTTCGCTTCGGGAGGCCCAATGGTCGGACGGCACACCATTCTCGTCGCGGGATGTGGCCTTTACCGGTCGTCTGATTCAATCCTTCAAGGTGCCCCGCTATGCGTCCAACTGGAGTTTCATCAAACGAATTGAAACGCCGGACTCCCGCACGGTGATCTTTTTCCTGAAACAGCCCATGGCGGCGTTTCTCTCCGGTACCTTGTCGACGCCCATCGTCCAGGAAAAGGAATGGGCCGACTTTGCAGAAATAGCCAAGACCACCGAAAAGCCACTGGCCACCCTGATCAACCGACGGATGCAGCATCCCGTGGGCACTGGCCCTTTTACCCTCGAACAGTGGCGGCAGGGGGCGTTTTTGCACCTCAAGAAAAACCCCCATTTTTTCGGCAGTGGCAAAACCATCAACGGCCGCACCCTGGGGCCGTTTGTCGAGGAGCTCGTTTATACTGTGTTCGGCACTTCGGATGTGGCCATACTGGCTCTGAAAAAGGGCGACATCGACATGTTCTGGTGGCCCATCCAGCCTGGCTATCTGTCCGATCTGAGCCAGCAGAAGAAGATCCGCCTGTTCACCAACGAGAAGAGCGCCCTTTACTTCATGGGATTCAACCTGCGGCGGCCTCCTTTTAGCGATGCTTCCCTGCGACGGGCCGTGGCTTATACGATCGACAAAGAATTCATTGTCTCGCGGATCCTCCAGGGCCAGGGCACCAAGATGTTTTCGGTGGTGCCGGCTGAAAACCGCTTCTGGTGCTGCACCGACCTGCCGCGCTACGGGGACGGGTTTACCCGGGAAGACCGGCTCAAAGCCGCCTCCCAGGTGCTCGTCGATGCGGGTTATAGCTGGTCGGTGCCGCCGGTGGATGCCGCCGGCAACCTTCAGCCAGCCAAGGAGATCCGGCTACCCGGGGGACAACCCATGGGGCGGTTTACCATCCTGACGCCGCCGGCGGACTACGATCCTCACCGGGCCACCAGCGGGTTGATGATCCAGGAGTGGCTCCGGGAACTGGGCATGCCTGCCTACGCCCGGCCCATGTCCTTCTCCGCCATGCTGGATCAGATAAAAGGGCATCACGACTTTGACGCCTTCATCCTGGGTTATGGGCGTCTGCGCCTGGATCCGGACTATGTGCGCAACCTGTTTCATTCGAAAAATGACAAGTCCCGGGGCTGGAACATGAGCGGGTACCACAATTCCACCTTCGATCAATTGGCCGACCGGTCTACATCCGAGATGGATCCCATCAAACGGCAGGCACTGGTGATGGAGATGCAGAAACTGATCGCCCGTGACCTGCCCTATATTCCCCTGTACAAGCCCTCCGTGGTGGAGGCGGTGCGAACGGACCGCTTCGAAGGCTGGGTGGAGATGCTGGAAGGGATCGGCAACATCTGGTCCATGGTCCAGGTCAAACCGGTGAACAACGATGGGGCTTAAACGATTCATTTTCAGACGACTGGTGGAGATCGCCGTGATCTTCTTCGTGATCATGACGGTACTCTTCGTCCTGTTCCGGCTGGCACCGGGGGACCCGGTGTCCCGGATGGTGGATCCTTCCATGACGCCGGAGGACGCCCGTCTGCTCATGGAGACCATGGGCCTGGACCAGCCCGTTTGGACCCAATACCTCTACTATTTGAAGAACGCGGCCACCGGAAATATGGGGATTTCCTTCCACTATGGCGAGCCGGTGAGCCATATCCTGATGAACCGGCTGCCCAACACGATCCTTTTGTTTACCACGTCCATCATCCTGTCGGCCCTGTTGGGCGTATTTTTGGGAAAAATCGCCGCCTGGAAACGGGGCGAGCGAATCGACACGCTGATGACGATCGGGGCGCTGTTTTGCCACACCTTGTTTCTGCCCTGGCTGGCCCTGATCATGATCTGGTTCTTCGCTTACTGGGTGGGCTGGTTCCCCATTACCGGGATGGTCTCACCCGAGTTGTGGATCGATCCCGATGCCGGTTTTTTGATCAAGGCCCTGGATGTGCTCCACCACATGGCCCTGCCGCTGATGACCCTGATCCTGATCCATTTCGGCAGCTACCTGCTGGTGATGCGCAGCAGCATGCTCGAAACGCTCAAGGATGACTACATTCTCACCGCCCGGGCCAAAGGATTGGATGAAAAAACCATCCGGGACCACCACGCGGCGCCCAATGCGGCGTTGCCGGTGGTGACCAGCGTGGGGTTAAGCCTGGCCTTTTCCATCAACGGTGGCGCCTTGACCGAAACGGTATTCACCTGGCCGGGTTTAGGGCGGGAGCTGGTCTTCTCCGTCAGCCACGCCGACTACCCCCTGGCCCAGGCTGCCTTTCTGCTCATCGCCATCGTGGTGCTGTTGGCCAACCTGGTGGTTGACGTGCTCTATGCCTACTTGGACCCGAGGATAAGGTACTGATATGTCGGAAAAAATATTTTCACCTCCGACGCCGGAAAATACGCCCTGCCTCGCAGCCGACAGGCATCGGTCCCACTGGGTGGAACGTTTTCTGGACGGCTGGTCGGTATACCGGAAAAACACTATCGGCCGTATCGGGTTGACCCTGCTTGGGCTTTTCGCCCTCATGGCGGCGGCAAGCTTTATCCCGCAATGGGTCGACCCCATCTACCATCCCATGACCGGTGTGGACCCGCTGATTTCCCATAGCACCGGCCCCAGCCTGCGGCACTGGCTGGGTACCGATTACATCGGCCGGGATATCTTCAGCCAACTGCTGGCCGGTGCGCGCGTCGCCTTCATGGTGGGCATTTCGTCGGCGTTGGTCAGCATCCTGTTTGGCACCACCATCGGCATGGTTGCCGGTTACGCGGGCCGGCGCACGGACTTGATACTCATGCGCCTGGCGGATATGATCATGGTCATGCCCACCCTGCTGGTCGTGCTGATATTGTCTGCCCTGTTCGGCCAGCTGAACATCTGGGTCATCGTGTTGATGATCGCCCTGTTCCGTTGGCCCGGTGTCGCACGGGTGATCCGGTCCCAGACCCTGAGTCTGCGGCACCGTCCCTTCATCGAGGCGGCCCGGGTGTCCGGTGCGTCGCATATGCGAATTATCTTCAGACACTAAGTTTCGTTTCTCTATTGAAAGACCCCGGCCGGCAAATCCGCCGCTATGCTTTTGCGGAGCACAACTGGCATGACCAAGCTGCCCATGAACGGCTGGTCCGGTGGAAGAACTACGTCTATATACGCAATGCCCATCCGCAGCTCGATAATCTTGTGGCCGCCCATTGGAACTGTCCGTCATACAGGGACCTGTTTCGTTTGCGGAAGGAAGACAAACTGAAACCGGCCCAGGCCGACGTCTTTCGCTCGCCGCGTCCGGCCGAAGCGCTTTTCGACGTCAGCACTGACTACCATCAGCTCAACAATATCGTCAGTGACCCAAATCATAACAAAGCTCTCGAGCATCTTCGACAGTGCCTGAACCAGTGGCAACGCCGTACCGGAGATACCGCACCAGATCTCTTAACGCAGGATCGATTTGACCGACAAACAGGAAAAGCCCTGTTCAAAGGTCTCGTGCCCGCTAAGCGAGGCACTATTGTAGGGAGCGAACGGGACGCCCAGAATATCAACGCCCCGGGTCCGCGATGATCGAACAATGCAGTGCAGCGGACGTTATCTGCGATTTTGGATTTTAGTGGTGAGATCTCGTCGCTGGCCGTTCGTATCTCGTATATCGTATTTAGTCGTCAGCAAGTTGAGATTGCCGCGCCCGCCTGGGGCGGGCTCGCAATGACATTCTTTTTGTCAGGTGCTCTTAAAACTTACGACTTAGAACTTGCTTTTAGTGCCTGCTCGAAATCAGCAATTATATCATCGATATGCTCGGTTCCAACGGAGACGCGGACGTAATCAGGTGTGACACCAGCGGCGAGCTGCTCGGCTTCGGTCAACTGCTGGTGCGTCGTACTTGACGGATGGATTACCAGTGTCTTGCTGTCACCAATATTGGCGAGGTGGCTGGCCAGCTTGACGCTGTTTATGAATTTAATTCCCGCTTGTCTTCCGCCTTTGATTCCGAAGCCGATAATGGCGCCCTGCCCTTTTGGCAGATATTTCTTTGACAGTGCGTAGTCGGGGTGGGATTCCAGACCCGGATAATTGACCCAGGTGACTTGCGGCTGTTTTTCGAACCACTGTGCGAGCTTGAGGGCGTTCTGGCAATGTCTGGGCATACGCAGATGCAGAGTTTCAAGGCCCTGCAAGAACAGGAATGCGTTAAAGGGTGACATGCAGCCGCCCATATCGCGGAGGAATTGGGTCCGTGCTTTTATAATGTATGCGAGATTTCCGAAACTTTCGACGTATTTGACGCCGTGATAACTCGGGTCGGGCTCGGTCAGGTCAGGGTATCGGCCGTTTGTCCAGTCGAATTTTCCTGAGTCAACAATCGCTCCGCCGATACAGGTTCCGTGACCGCCGATGAACTTGGTGCAGCTATGGACCACGATGTCGATGCCGTAGTCAATGGGCTTGAACAGGATGGGAGTTGTGACGGTATTATCGCAGATTACCGGCATGCCGTTGTCGTGGGCGATGTCTGCTATTTTTTCGTATTGCAAAATATCGTTTTTGGGATTGCCGATGGATTCGATGTAAATCAGCCGGGTATTGTCCTTGATTGCCTTGGCAAAATTCTCGGGCTTCTTTGGGTCGACGAAGGTTACATCGATACCGAGTTTTCGGAAGGTTTGACTAAACAGCGTAACTGTTCCTCCATAAAGTGAGTTTGAGGAGACGATATGTCCTCCCGCGCCGCAGATATTAAAGATGCTGACATAAATCGCGGATTGGCCTGAACTAAATGCCAGGCCGCCCACCCCCCCCTCAAGGGCGGCCAGTCTCTTTTCAAATACGTCGTTTGTGGGGTTCATCAGTCGAGTGTAAATATTGCCAAACTCTTTGAGGGCGAACAGGTTCGCAGCATGTTCGGTGTCCTTGAATACGTAACTGGTTGTCTGATAAATGGGTACGGCCCTGCTTAGTGTGTCTGAATCGGGCTGCTGACCTGCGTGCAGAGCGAGTGTTTCCAAATGGTATTTGGCATTTTTGTCCATAGTTTACTCCTTGCTCGTTACATAGATTGCCTGCTCGGCAAACAGATTTGGTGCGAATCTTACCGGGCTAAGGCGTGTTTTGATCAACGGAATCTTCTTTTCTACTCTGATGTTGAGTTTTTCACAGAATCTGTCGAAATCCTTTATTGAAAGAAAGTGTATGTTGGGCGAGTTGTGCCAGCTAAAAGGCAGTTGTTTGGTCACCGGGGCTTTGCCGGCGAAAAACATCTGCGCTCTGCATTTCCAGTGAGCGAAGTTTGGGAAGCTGACAATCACTTTTCTGCCGACGCGCAGCAGTTCTTTGAAAACCTTTTCTGGATTTTTAATCGTCTGCATGGTTTGTGACAGTATCACGTAGTCGAAGCTGTTGTCACCGTAGTATCCAAGCCCATCTTCGATATCCTGCTGGATAATCGGCAGGCGTCGGCAGACACAATCGAGCACAAGGTCCTGGTCAAGCTCGATACCCTCGCCTCTTATGTTCTTGTCGCGCACAAGGTTTGCCAGCAGCTCTCCGTCGCCGCAGCCGACGTCAAGCACCGTGCTCTTCGGCTCAATGAGAGATTCTATCAGCTCGTAATCCACACGGGCCCTGTGCGCCTGCTCAAACTTGCCAAGCTGCCGCATACTCCGTGCGTAACATGAACATGGCCGCTGTCCTTCACCGGGCCTGTAGGTAGCCTGCAAAAAGCAGCAAATGAACCTG
>JAQYWF010000455.1 GCA_030145105.1 Desulfosarcina sp. | reverse complement strand
GTTTGCCCGGTCTTCGATCAGACCGGACGAGAGGCCGACGTGGCCCGGGGCAAGCTGGCCCTGCTGAACGGCTTGATGGAACAGATGTTCGACGATCCCCAAGGGGTTTACCAGCGGCTCAACAAGTGCCTGTTGTGCGGATCCTGCGCGGCCAACTGCCCCAGCGGGGTCAGTGTGCAGGAGATCTTTCTCAAGGCACGGGCCATCCTCACCGGATACATGGGCCTGTCGCCGGCCAAGCGGTTGATTCTGAAAGGCATGCTGGCCAACCCAACGCTGTTCGATCGATTGACCGAGTGGGGGGCCCGGTTCCAGAAAATTTTTACCCGACCGATCAACGACATCGTCGGGACCTCATGCGCCCGGGTGATGTCGCCCCTGATCCAGGACCGCCATTTCAGAACCCTGGCCCCGGTGCCCTTTCACCGTCAGGTTCCTTTTATCGATCGTCCGGCGGGGAAGTCGGGGCTCAAGGTGGCCATTTTCACCGGGTGCCTCATCGACAAAATGTTTCCAGCCATTGCCCACAGCACCATCAAGGTTCTGGATCACCTGGGGGTCGGGATCTTCTTGCCGGAAAACCAGGGATGCTGCGGTATTCCGGCATTGTCCAGCGGTGATCTCCCCTCCTTTGAAAAACTGCTGAGCCATAGCCTGGAACGCTTCAAAACGGGTCAATTCGACTTTTTGGTCACCGCCTGTGCCACCTGCACATCCACCATCCACGAGGTGTGGCCGAAGATGGCGGATGCGCGCAACCGCGACGCGGCTTCCCAACTGGCCATGCGGACCATGGACATCAATCAGTTCTTGGTTAGGGAGACCCGACTTCAGCCGTTGACGAATTCAGCAGTCACCGCCAGTACCGTCACTTACCACGACCCGTGCCATTTGAAGAAAAGCCTGAAGGTGTTCAACGAACCCCGTGCCGTGATTGGGGCCACGCCTGGGTGCAAGCTGACGGAGATGGCCGAATCCGACTGGTGTTGCGGCATGGGTGGGAGTTTCAACCTGCAGTATTACGACATTTCAAAAGGTATCGGGATGAAAAAGGCGGCCCAAATTAAAGACACGGGCGCCGACGTGCTGGCCACGGGATGTCCGGCCTGCATGATCCAGATCTCGGACATGCTCTCCCAGGCAGGTGCGAAAATCGCCGTGCGACATCCCATCGAATTGTTGGCGCAAGCCCTGGACAAATGAAAATACGGCTCAAACCCATCAGCCCCAAACGCATTTCCGATCAGGTCTTCGACCAACTGCGGGAGCTGATCTTTCGCGGGGACTATCAACCCGGCCAAAAGATCATGAATGAGCGGGAACTCGCCGACGCCCTGAATGTCAGCCGCAGCTCCGTGCGCGAGGCGATCAACAAGTTGGTCACCTTGCGTTTCTTGGAGCAGCGCCAGGGCCAGGGAACCTTCGTGCGTTCGATGGACGAAGCCGTGAAGATACCGCTGGCCACGGTTATGGAGGCCCAGGACGCCAGTCTTATCGACCTGTTGGAAATGCGTATGGGGATCGAGTGTATAGCCGCTTCGCTGGCGGCCCAGCGAGCCAACCCGGCGGATCTGGATGCCATTGAAAAGTCCATCACGGATATGGAAACCGATACCTGCGACGGCGGGCTGGGCACCGAGGGGGACCTCTCCTTCCACATGGCCATCGCCTGGGCAACCAAAAACCCCCTGCAGGTCTATATCATGAAGAATATCTCGGATTTTCTGCACGTGGGAATCCGGGAGAACCTGCTGCACCTGTATGAAGATCCGGATAACATCGCCGAGATTCTTGAGCAGCACAAGGCCATCTATCAGGCCATTGGCAGTGGTGACGCCGAAGCTGCCTACCGGACCATGAAAAACCACATCAATTATGTGATCCGCTTTTTCCGGAACCGCCGGTAACGGTCGTTCCCCTTGCCCATCCGTTTTATCCTCAAAATTCGCTGCGTCCACACGGCCCCTCTGAAAAAAATTTTGAGGTCGGTCAGGTAAAAAATCGGTTGATGGCTGAAACGCGATAACGAATACCCTCCCCGCGGCTTGCCGGAGCGAAGCAGAGATCCCGTTCATTGGAACCGCGGGGAGGGTTCAATTCAATTCTTGGCCTCCGCGCCGATTATTGGGTATAAGGTGAAGCGATCAACACCAGGCACGGACAACGAAATCAGTCGGCAAAAACGCAAAAGGAGGGACAAACCATGGATGAAATTGAAAAATTCCAGCAGAAACGGCAAGCACTCAACGAACTGGTAATGAAATATGCCGGGCTGGGCACCAAGCGGTACTACAGTCTCGATTCGCAGGCCTACCGGGAAGGGGCGCTGCCGACCAAGACCAAAGAACTGCTGGGCCTGGTGGCCAGTTTCGTGCTGCGCTGCGACGACTGCATCACCTACCATGTGATCCGCTGCCATGAAGAGGGCGTCTCCAGTGAAGCGCTGGAGGAGGCACTGTTCATCGGTCTTATCGTGGGTGGTACGATTACCATCCCCCACCAGCGCCGGGCCATTCAGGTGTGGGATGAATTGAAAAACAAAAGCGCTGCATGATGAGACCTCATCCCTGCGTCACGGGGTTTTCCTGAGTTTTTTCAAAGATGCGGATCATGTAACCCCCTCCGCATCGCGATTGGACTCCGACTGGCAAATGGCGTTTCGGCGGATTTTTCATCCCGCTTTCGCCATCGTGCGTGCAGGACAAAATAGCATTTTTCTATAGGTCTTAGCGACCTTATCGTCTATTGCAATTTGATTTGTGCAACGAAGGCGATTAATCTTAACCTTGGCCCATAGGAGAAGATGTGTCTGAAAACGAGTTGTCTTGCAT
>JAQYWF010000015.1 GCA_030145105.1 Desulfosarcina sp. | reverse complement strand
GAGATGTCGATGGGAATGTTCCGCCGACGGCCGGCGGCCGCCTGTTTGAAAAAGGCGTAGACGCAAAGCACCCCGATGAGAAGCAGGCCCGGAACGAGTGCCGCTTTGAAAATCTTGCCGATATCCACCTGGGCAACAACCCCGTATAGGATGACGGGCAGGCTCGGCGGGAAAAGCAGCCCCAGGCTTCCCGAGGTGGTCAACAAGCCCAGGGTGAACTCTTCTCCGTATCCTTTATTGCGCATCACCGGATAAAGGATGCTTCCTAGCGCCACGATGGTCACGCCGCTGGCACCGGTCAGGGCGGTAAAAAAAGCGCAGGAACACAGGGCCGCCATGGCCAGTCCACCAGGCAGCCATCCCATGAGCGCTTCAATGAAATTCATGATACGCTGAGGCGATCGGGTTTCGGTGAGCAGGCAACCCACAAAGGTGAACAGCGGTAGCGCCACCAACACGGGCATGGCCCCCAGACGATTCATTTCAATCAGAATCACCTGAAGCGCCAACCAATCATGCGCCACCAAGTAGAGGCAGGCAATGGACAAGGCGGCAATGACCGTAAATAAAGGCGTTTCCAGGAGCGCCATGATCAGAATGGCCACGATGGCAAGGGTGAGTGGATTCATTGGGTCGGCTTGGCCCGTTGGGTGGTTTCAGCCGTTGGCGTGGACGCAAACCGGTATAGCAGTGCGGCCAGGTAACGAAACGTAGCCACGCTGAAAAAAAAGGGAAAGATCATCGACAGGCGCCCCCAGCCGCCGAACATGGCAATTTCATTGTTAACGAAGGCAAAGGAGGTGACGAGAAGGATTCCCATCACCAGGGCGCCAAACAGATTCACCGCTACGGCAGCCCACAGACGGATGCGACTGCTGCAGTAGCGCAGGACCAGTTCGAGCCTGATGTGTCGCTGCCGCTTCAGGGCCAGCGATGCACCCAGCAGGGCCAGCCAAAGAACCAGATTGGGGCTGGCTTCAAAAATTTGATGGGATGGCAGATGAAAGAGATTGCGAGATAGGATGTTAAAAATGATAAAAAAAACCAACAGCGAAAAGCAAAGGACGATGACGCTTTTTTCGAAAAGCGCCAGTGCATCGTCAACGCGTTGGATGGCTTTGATCATGCTGCTATATGACTCGGCCGGTGGTTGGTCCTGAAATCAGATGAGAAAGGATCACCCTTGTACCGTCCTTATTCCCAATCTCATTTACCCCTTCCCCTTTTCACTTTACCTGAGCACGGTGCTCTGCGATCAATCCACGTACCTGATCGAACAGCGCTTTTGAGTAGAGGGATGGCATGCGCATCTGGTAATTCTTTTCGGCGTTTCGTTTGAACGAAGCAGTTTGTTCGGGTGTGGGCGGGCTCAGCGTAATACCCGCTTCGCTGAGCACCTGAATCGCTTCGGCGTTGTCCTTACGGGTCAACTGGACCAAGTTTGCGGCGTATTGCCTGGCCAACCGGCTGACGATTTGCCGGCTCTCGGGGTCCAGGTCGGTAAAGGTTCGTTTGTTCATCAACAGGGCGCCGGTAGCGTTGACCATGGGGAAATCGAGCATGTGCTGAACCCTCGCGTACCACTGGAAGGCAACCGATGCAAGCGGTGGAGAATAATACGAATCAATCATCCCCGTCTCCAGGCCGGTATTCACATCCGCAAGCTGAAGGGGGTAGCCCTGCACACCAAAAGCGTCCAGAAAATTTTCGGCTACCCGATCCCCTTTCCACACCCACATCCGGGTTTGCTGCAGGCGGTCCATCGTGTCGATGCGCTGTTTTGAAAAAAAGTAAACGAATCCGGCTTCGGCAAACCCCAGCAGCACATACCCCTTTTTTTCAAATCGGCCGGCGAAGTCGTCGAACATCTTTTCCTTGACGTAATCGATCTCTTCATAGGTGTTAAACAACAAAGGCGCTTCAAAAACCCGTATCTCCGGCAGGACAAACCCCAACCCCACCCCGGAGAATCCGCCGGCTTGGAGGCGGTTGACGCGCATCTTTCTCAGTACGTCCACCTCGTAACCGCTGACCCCGCCGGCATAAATTTTAATTGCCACATCGCCGCCGGTCTCTTTTATCACCGCATCGGCAAATCCATGCAGGGTATTGGTCCACGTGCTGCCCTCGGGCATCACCACGGCAATTTTTATCTCAGTCGGCCCGGCGAACCCGACACAGGGAAAAGCGCACGTCACCAAGGCAAGACTGGCGAGCAGCGTGACAAGTGGTTTCATTGGTTTCATTAGTTGAGTTGGTTGTATTGGTTTTAAGGGTTAGCGGGTCAATGGGTGATGCAAGGTCTATTCGAACAGGGTATCCACTGCAGCCAGATAAGCAGCAGCCCGACGGCCGGCAATGGCATTGTACAAGGACACCTCATTCTCACTGTCGGGATGGTCGACGATTCGTTGCATCATGTCAATAAACCCCTTCCGGTCTTGTTGTTGATGCAGGCAGAAGCGACCATAAAAAAGATCCGGCAGAAGATAATTGTCACCGGCAATCGTTTTCACCTGTTGAAAGTGGACAAGGGCCTTTTCCTGGCTTCCTCCCATCATGGGCGATCGGGAGCCGAAATAAGCCAGCAGGAATAGATGCGCACCCCCATGATTATACGCAGGATCCAGTTCGAGTACCCGTTCCATGACCTTCTGAGCCAGATGGGCCTGGGATACGGCCCGGACAGAATCGAGATTGCGGTTGACCCAGGCTCCCAGGTTGAATCCGTACCAGAAGAGCGGGGCCACGTTCTCCTTGCCCAGTTTATCCAGATAGGGCGTGATGCTGCTGACCTTTTGGAATGCCTCCGTCGCACCCGGTGAACTTCCTTCTAACGCCATCAGGGCATAGCGGACACCTTTTTCGTAGTATCGATTCACCCGATCTTTTAATAACGCCACCTCCTTTACCCTGCTGTCCGAAGAATCGACAAGATAATTCGCCTCCTCAAGCCGGGTTTCCACAAATCCAAATGAATAGCTTGCATACATCCGCGACAACATCGTCAGCAATTGACGATCATCGGGTGAGTTTGCCAATACGGTTTCAAGCAGTTTAATATTGGCCGGGAACGCCTTTTCCATCAACTCCCAATCGTCATCACGCTCATAGGCAGTCATCCCGTTATCCACCAAATCGGCAATCTGGCTCACAATCAGGGGTTTTGGCGAGCAGGCCATCACTGCCAGCGAAATCGAAACCAGCAGTATCCAGCGTTCGGTGGTCATAAGGAATCCTGTTATCGTTCTGGACCTGAACCGCGATAGCGAGCGCATTCCCCGTTGCTTGCGACGGGGTTAGCGAGCGAGCTGAAAATAGATTTTCATCCTTACGGTGAACCCTCCCCGCGACTTGCCGCGGGGAGGGTTCAATCAGCGGATCGTTTATCAGGTCGGACTTGAAGTATCCGGCCTGGCTATTTCACGCAGACTATCTGGAATTATGCCTGTCGTGAAGACACTGCTGATGATGCGCACCAACCGGTGAATATGGCGTTTAATCTCCTCGGGGGAACGACCCGGATAGTTCTTGAAGGACATGACGACACCGGTAATCGATGCATAGATGGCGTGGGTTACCAGGCGATTGTTCATGCCGATATCGGTTTGATTATTTACCTTTTCCAGTATATCTAAAAAGTTGCGCTGCATTGCGTTGTACCGTTCCAACGCCTTCAACTGGATCTGCCCGGTAATCATGAAATGGCCCATCATTTGGGACACAGATTCATTCTCCAGAAGGTAGTCCACGCTTCCCATGGCCAGCTCCTCCAATGATGTTCGCCCCGCTTTCACATTTTTTTCAAACAACGCCTCCACCACTTTCATGTGGCGGACCAGCGCCTCGACGAAAACATCATCCCGGCTGGGGAAATAACGGTAAATCGCAGCGGCTGAAATGCCGGCCCGTTTGGCAATGTCCCGCATGCCGATTTTGTGAAAATCTTTCTGACTGAACAGATCCATGGCGGCATCGACAATCAGGTTTTTGCGAGTTTCGCGCTCTTCTTTGCGTAACTTCTGAAACGTCGACATGCTTGGACTCCTGAGTGTTCAATTATTAACGTCGAATTCATTAACGCAGTTTACTTTAATTAACAACCCCTGTCCCATCTCAATGCACCCCCATGCCGCAGCCTGTCGGTTGACCGGACATCATCGAGGCGCTATCCCATCATTTGAAGCCCCTTTTTTTATCAGCCTGGCCACCGATTCGATATGAAAGGTGTGAGGGAACATGTCCACCGGCTGAACTTCTTTAATTTCATACACATCCTTGAGTTCCAGTATGTCCCTTGCCAGGGTGGCCGGGTTGCAGGACACATAGACAATTTTTTCCGGCCCCAGCCTGAGCACCTGTTTGACCACATCCTTGTGCATGCCGGCGCGCGGGGGATCGATCACCAGCAGATCCGGCGCCGAAGCGATGGTTTCCAAGGTATCCTTGATATCCCCAAGGATAAACCGGCAGTTGTCGATGCCATTCAGACGACAATTCTTGCGGGCATCACCCACGGCACTTTCCACCAGTTCCAGGCCGATCACTTCACCGGCCTGTTTGGCCAGACTGATGGCAATGGTTCCGGTGCCGCAATATAGATCCAGCACCGTCTCGTGTCCCTCAAGAGCAGCGTATCGACCAACCGTTTCGTATAGTTTTTGCGCACTGCGGGTGTTGGTCTGGAAAAAGGAGTTGGCTGAAATCTCGAACTCAAATCCGCCGATCCGGTCGGTCAACACCGGTTTGCCAGCCAGGTGGATTTCCCGTTCCCCAATGGCCACCCCCGAATGCCGGGCCGTAATGTTGTTGACCACGCAGACCACTTCGGGAAACCCGTCCATGATCATGTCGGCAAGTGGCATGACCGCATCGCGATCCTCGCTGGCCGTTACGATGTTGACCATCCACTGGTCGTGGGCCGCCGAGTGCCGCAGCATGAGAAAGCGCCAGAAGCCTGCATGGCTGCGAAGCCCGTAAACCGGCCGGTCCGACGCACGCATGAAGGTGCGTACGGCACCCAGAATGCGGTTACCCGCTTCCGGCTGCAGCAGGCATGCCCGGGTATCCAACACTTTATGAAAGGTACCAGGCACATGCAATCCCAGGGCAAAGCTGATATCCGCATCGCTGCCCATCTCCTGGGGCATCAGCCAACGCCGGTCCGAGCAGGAAAACTCCATTTTGTTGCGGTACCCGAAAATCATATCTGACGGCAGCGTTGGATGAACTAACGTTCCGCCCATCAGCGCGATGTGTTCCAATGATTCGGCGACGTGGCGACGTTTCAACGCCAGCTGTTGCGGGTAGTCGATGAACTGCCACTTGCAGCCACCGCAATAGCCACTGTAAGGGCATGGTGGATCCACGCGCAAGGGCGATGGTGTCAGCATCTCCTGAACCACGGCTTCAGCATAATTGCGTTTCTTTCTGATGATGCGTGCGGCCACCCGGTCACCGGTAACCGTCTGGTCGATGAATACGGCAAAGCCGTCGATCTTGGCCAACCCCTTTCCCCCAAAGGCCACATCGATGACATTGCATTCGACGATCTGTTTTTTCTTAACGGTCATGTATTTCCTTTTTTTCTTGCCCTGCCCATTGATTTTCTTTAGTTTAGATAAACCTGACCGATCGTTGTCGGTCCCCCATTTCCAAAACATTATCTTTCGGTACCATTCGTTCCTTTTTGTTCATTCGATCATTTTCGAGTTCAATTCAACCCCGAAAAGGACATTGCCATGAAAAACACGGATTATTCGAAGGCGCTCCAGGTCGATGGAAAAACCATCACTTTCTTTGATTTCAATCAGTTTGCCGCAGACACCGGGGCATCCATTGAGAAACTGCCCTTTTCCATCAAGATTCTGGTGGAGAACCTGCTGCGCAAGCTCGACGGTCGGGTCGTCACCGAAGCGGATCTTGCCAATATCGTCAGCTGGCAGAAGAGCTATGACACACCGGTGGAAATCCCTTATCACCCTGCACGTGTGCTCATGCAGGACTTTACCGGCGTCCCGGCGGTGGTAGACCTGGCCGCCATGCGTGATGCGGTGAAAGCCTTGGGCAAGAACCCCGCGCAAGTAAACCCCCTGGTCCCCACGGAACTGGTGGTGGATCACTCTATCCAGGTGGACTGCTTCGGCACCGACGACTCCCTGGAAAAAAACGTGGCGCATGAGTACAGCCGCAACAGTGAACGGTATGAACTGCTCAAGTGGGCCCAGAAAAGCTTTTCCAATTTCAAGGTGGTGCCCCCCAACTCGGGCATCTGCCACCAGGTGAACCTGGAAAATCTCGGCCGGGTGGTCATCACCCAGGACGCGGTCGGCAATACGATCGCCTATCCGGACACACTGGTGGGCACCGACTCACACACCCCCATGATCAACGGCATCGGCGTGATGGGATGGGGTGTGGGCGGCATCGAAGCCGAGGCCGTCATGCTGGGTCAACCCTACTATATGTCAATCCCTGAAGTGATTGGCGTCCAACTCACCGGAACATTGAAAGCGGGCGTCACCGCTACGGACCTGGTTCTCACCATCACCGAGATGCTGCGCAAGGTCAATGTGGTGGAAAAATTCGTGGAGTATTTCGGTCCGGGCATGAAAAGCCTGTCGGTGACCGATCGGGCCACCATCGCCAACATGACCCCGGAATACGGGGCCACCCTGGGATTTTTTCCGGTCGACGAGAAGACCCTTGACTATCTCGAGTTAACCGGCAGGGGCGACCGCGCACGGATCGTCGAGGCCTATACCAAGGCCACCGGCATGTTCTACACCGGTGAAACGGATCCGGAGTTCACCCAGGTGGTGACGCTTGATCTGGCGACGGTCCAGCCATCGGTGGCCGGCCCGGCCCGGCCCCAGGACCGCATCTCCCTGCCCGATCTCAAAAAAAGCTTTGCCGATATACTCGGTTGTGAATACGACCGGGATGCCGAAGTCGAGCGCATTTCCGAATTTCACGATGAATCCGGCTGCAAAACTGTACGTGCCAAACGCTGCCACCCGGTGACCCAACGCCAGTTCGACATGGAACTCAACGGCCGGCCGTTGAAGATCGGTGACGGCAACATCGTGATTGCCGCCATCACCTCGTGTACCAACACGTCCAACCCCCACGTGCTCATGGGTGCCGGCCTCATCGCCAAAAACGCCGTTGCAAAAGGCCTCAAGGTGCCGCCCTTTGTTAAAACCTCCCTGGCACCGGGATCCAAAGTGGTCATGAATTATCTGGAGGCGGCCGGCCTGGTGCCTTACTTCGACGCCCTGGGCTTTCATCTGGCCGCTTTCGGCTGCACCACCTGCATCGGCAACAGCGGCCCGCTGCATCCGGACATCGAGAAGATCGTCACGGATAACGATTTAAACGTGGCGGCGGTGCTTTCCGGCAACCGTAATTTCGAAGCCCGCATCCACCAGAAGATCAAATCCAATTTCCTGGCATCACCCATGCTCGTCGTCATATTCGCATTGGCCGGGCGGGTGGATATCGACCTGACCTTAGAGCCGGTGGGCATCGATCCCAACGGCCAACCCGTTTATCTGGAAGACCTGTGGCCGTCAAACAATCAGATCGCCGAGCTGACCAAAACCCACGTAAAAAAATCCTTTTACGAAAAAGAATACGCACGCATTTTCGATGGTGATCGCTTCTGGGAAGCCCTCGACGTTGCCGAAAGCACCACCTTCGACTGGAAAGAAGGCTCGACCTACATCAAAAACCCGCCCTACTTTGACGGATTCTCTCTGACCCCGCAACAACCGGGGGATATCATCGACGCGCGTTGCTTTCTGCTGCTGGGGGATACGGTTACCACCGACCACATCTCACCGGCGGGAGCCATTCCCGAGGACTATCCGGCGGGGCAGTACCTCGTCGAACATGGCGTGACCAAGGACCAGTTCAACTCCTACGGGTCCCGCCGGGGCAACCACGAGGTGATGATGCGCGGCACCTTCGGCAACATTCGTATCAAAAACCGGTTAGTGGATCCCAAACAGGGTAGTTTTACCCTGAAGTTTCCCGAAAAGACAGAGATGTTCAACTACGACGCGGCCATGGCCTATCAGGCCGAAAATACACCGCTGATTGTAATGGGCGGTAAGGAATACGGCACCGGTTCCTCCCGGGACTGGGCCGCCAAGGGGACCAATCTGCTGGGTATCAAGGCAGTCATCGCCCAGTCGTACGAACGCATCCACCGCAACAACCTGGTGGGCATGGGGGCGCTGCCCCTGGTGTTCGCCGACGGCGAAAGCGCCGAGAGTCTGGGGTTGGATGGGTCGGAAACCTTCACCATCTCCGGGATCGACGGCATGGCGCCTCGAAAACAGCTGGCCGTCAAAGCCGTCAAGCCGGACGGCACCCAGATCGATTTTACGGTCACCTCCCGACTGGACACGGCGGTGGACGTGGAATATTTTGAAAACGGCGGGATTCTTCCCTGCGTGATTCGAAAAATTATTGCGGAGGCAGCCGACTAACCGACGGTGGCCGATAAAACCATTTGAGCCCACCCCGCGGCAAACTGCAGGGTGGGCTCACCGTAAGGATGAAAATCGATTTTCAGTTCGCTCGCTAACCCCGCCGTAAACGGCGAGGAATGCGCTCGCTATCGCGGTTCAGGCGGCCCATTATGACCGGGTCGCCTGATTTTATAGGAGCCCGGCATTTTTTTTTATTCTCAGCAGACCCGGGCTAAAATTCAGGTGCATGAGCGTGGAGCGCGAGCCCAGATCAAGAAAGACCTTTTCCAGGTGATCAAAAAGCACCGGCCGGTCCGGCCATTTGAATGCTTTTGCCTGCCGGCGAAGTGACGCCCATGCCTCTCTCGCTTCAGGATCATCGCTGAAAACGGCTTGCATGGCCCGGTCGCAAAGAAACATGGCGCAGACCACCGGCCGAACCGTCCACATGCAGCCCTGGCTGCTCAGATAGACGCACCGATGCCCCCTGTTGACCCGGTTCAACACCGTCTCCAGCCGGTCCAACTGCGCCGGTGTGGCGTGCAGCGCGTTGACCACCGTGTCGGCAAAAAAAGTGATGATACCATCCTTGGAACAGCAGGCGCTGGTGCGGCTCAGGTAACAGGTATGGGTGCACACGTCGCTGAAATACCGTTTTAAAAAACGATCCGTCGATTGCCTGAAATGCATGTAATCACGGATGGTTTCGATGAGTTCAACCCGTTTTGCCTCACCGAGTTGCCCGAGTCCGCGTCTGACGGTTTTCAACGCGTCGAGTTGTTCCAGCTGGTAATCGTTTATTTTCAATGACCTGGATATCCACCTTCAAAATAACGGCAACAGATTTTGCTGTTCCGTGTTTATGAGATAACCCGTTGATTGTCAATGCGATGCCGATTTTGTCGAAATAATGCGCGACGTGCTGGGAGCTTTTTCGCTTGACGATTTTCTCCAATTCCCGGATAAACAGTTCTCAATACACTGTCGACCCCACACAGGAACAAACCCGCATGCCAGAGCATAACGGACCTTCCGGTCACCCCATGGATAAGATCGCCGAGCAGTTCAAAGGATCCGCCAGACCTGCGCAGAATCAGCCGCCATCGGCAACCGTCTCGTCCCTCGAACCATCCGGCAATCGATTCGAACCTGACGGTACCAACGGTTCTGAACCTGAATCGTCCCTGACCGCTCAAGCGATAGTTGGTCCGCTATCCCTCTCACCGGACCAAATCGAAGCGCCGTCGTTTTTCGTGGATAAGAAACTGTCCGTCGTGTGGATGAACCCCGGCAGCACAGATGCCTTTCCCAAAGCCCTGGACCAGGAGTTGCGTTCCACATCCACACCGAATATCTTCGAACTGCTTCTCAAGCCAGCCATCAAGAATTCGATTGCCGACTGGCAGGCGTTGTTTTCGTTCATCTATATCGTTCTGCGCCGCTCTACGGACCAGAATACTTTTGGCCAGGGAACCGTCTCTATCTCCAGAAGTCACCTGCCCGCCACGGAGGACACCTCCACCCTTTCGCCCTCCATTCACCCGTTTCAGGTGGACAGCTGCATCATCGGGCCAAAGGACGAGGCCACCCAATCGCCCCACCGCATATTCGCCTTGGAATTCAAGCAAGGCACATTGTTCCTGCTCCGACAGGATCAATGGCACAGTGCAGCGACGGCCTCCGGGGAAACGGAATCTGTCGTCAACGACATCGAGTACATGGATGATAAAGAAGCCATCTGCATATTGTCAGCACGGCTCAACGATTCTCACCGCATCGCCGATACCATGCTCCCTGAGTTTTTCTTCAAATTAATGCATCAAATCTGGGATGAATGCGATAGCGTTGTCAGATCCTTCGGCGGTAAACGGGCTGGCTGCAGTGGTGCGCGAATCGACTACACATTTACTAAAAATGCCGGGAGAAACCCCATCTTCAGCGCGATCTGCTGCGCAACCCGGATGAACCGACAGATGCTTGTGATGGAAGACAAGCTCAAGGCGAAAGAGGGCTGGGCAGATGAGATCCGCATGAATATGGGTATCAGCCACGGTACGGATGAACTGACGACCCTATCGACGACCGGCTGCATGGAATCAACGATCCCCGGCGGGACTTTTGATCAGTCTACTCACCTGTCCGCCGTAGCCGGCAAAGGGGAAATATGGATCACCAGAAATGCCGTTGCCCAATTGCCCAGAAAGCTCATCGACCAGGTGGTGGTGGGAATTGATCGCGAAGGCCGATTTCTAAGAAATTTTTTCACCCGGCTCTCAGACCTTCCACAGGCAACCGGAACCGGTCAACCCCATCCAGACCTGGGAACGCTGTCCATCGCCCGCATTATAACAATTGAAAAGCCGGGATCGGAGCTACCGGCACCGAACGAGGTTTAACCATGTCGGAAAACAGCCCCTTGGTAAGGGTTCACGTGAATATTGAACTGTCCGCAGCATCCCTTCAGGCGGTGGTTGCCAATTCGAAAATGAAGGCCGGCCCGGATGAAAAGGGACGATATCGGGTGGACACCGCCGATGCACTGGCAGCCCTGATCTCAACCTTCCTTCGGGAAAAAGGCTTCGACGCGTTCGCCCGGGATGAGACTAATTATTGATGCGGTAATGGAACGGCCGCCTTGTAAACCTTGACGTTACCGCCAATTGCATAGGATCGGAGGCTGGCAGGGATCAGGAAGCTGTCTCCCTTTTTCATGGTCAGACGCACCCCTTGACCACTATCTTCAATCCGTCCTTCTCCGTCTGTACACAAGAGCATCTCTACGCTTCTGACGGAAGGCGAAACGTATGGCAGATCTTTCGGAGGCCGGATGACAGTGAGTGAAAATTCCTCGGCTGGACAATCATAGCCGGACGCTACCGGCCCCACCGGCCTCGGGTCGAGAATCTTGATTGAGGATTCCTCAAACCGGACAACATCGAGCAGTTCCGGCACATCCACATGCTTGGGTGTCAGCCCACCGCGGAGCACATTATCCGAATTGGCCATCAGTTCAATTCCCACGCCATCCAGATAGGCGTGGAGTTGGCCGGCATGCAGATACATGGCCTGTCCGGGTTCAAGGCAGACCAGGTTCAACAGTGCCGGGGACAGGACCCCCATATCCGCCGGATAGGCGCGGGCAAGATCGACCATCCACCGGTAGGGCGGCGATGTGTCCGCCAAAGGCCTGGCCTTGTATAGAACCTCCTGGGCTGCAGCCTTGCGCCTATCGGCGCAGAGTGTCATCATGGCTTCGAAAAAACCCTTTGGCCCCTTTCCCTGGCATGTTTTCAAATCCTGGAAGGCATCATTGAGGTCATGGGGGCATACCGGCATCAACAGGTCAACGGCGTTGGCTGTCGGCCGAAATCCGTTCAACCCCCAAAATGGCGTCAGGGCGCAGATAATTTCTGGTTTGTGGTTGTTATCCCGGTAGTTGCGGTCCGGTGCATCCAGAGCCTTTCCTTCACGATTTTCCCGATCAAACCCCTTTATCGCCTGGCGTTTGTTGGGATGCGCCTGAATGGAAAGCGGTTTGGCCGCAGCCAGTACCTTGAACAGGAACGGCAGGGAATGGCCGAACCGCCCGACGACATAACGGCCTAAAATGTCAATGGGTTGCCGGTCGATCAACTGCTGGAGTGGGATGCGGTCGTCACCATCAACCACCTTGGAAGGACCTTTGGGATGGGTGCCCATCCACATTTCCGCTTGGGGTTGTTGGTCGGGGTTGGGCTGACCGATCATCTGGGCAATGGCTGTTTTCGATCCCCAGGCATAGGGCTGGATCACGTTTTCGAGACGGTAAATCTGCATGCTTGACCTCGATCGCTTCGTCGGAGGATGGTTTACTAACGCCAATCACCTTGCTATACATAGTCGACTGGTGCGCAACGTTCAAAATAGCATGGAGTCATTCATAGCATGATCCTTACGGTCAATGAAATCTTTTACAGCATTCAAGGCGAGTCCGTGTATGCCGGGCTGCCCTGTGTGTTCGTGCGACTGACCGGATGCAACCTGCGCTGTCGATATTGCGACACCCGATATGCATTTGATGAGGGAAGTGTCATGTCCGTCGCCCAAATCGTCGATCAGGTGGCAACATTCGGTTGCGATTGGGTTGAAATAACCGGTGGAGAGCCTCTGGCCCAGAACCATACACCGGATCTGGTGGATGCCCTGCTTAGCAACGGTTATCACCTATTGATGGAAACCAACGGTTCCTTGGACATCGATCGAGTAGATTGCCGCTGCAGCCGGATCATGGACATCAAGTGCCCGTCCAGTGGAGAAGATACGAAAAACGATGCAGCCAATCTGCAGCGACTGACCGCCCATGATCAAGTCAAATTCGTCATCGGCGATCACGACGACTTTATTTTCGCAACCCGGCAGTTGCCCCTTTTGCCGGCGAGCCTGCCAACGGATCGCATCCTGTTCTCGGCCGTATCCGATCGGTTGCCACCGGATCAACTGGCAGGGTGGATGCTTGAGGCCCGGATCGAGGCCCGGCTCCAATTGCAACTGCATCGATTGATCTGGCCGGATCAGGAGCGGGGGGTTTGACGACGAAATAAAAGTTAATCGAAAACATTAGTAAAATAAAGTAAGACACTTATGTTTAAATCAAAAAAAGCAGTGGTACTGTCCAGCGGCGGCCTGGATTCCAGCACCGTGCTGGCCATGGCTGCCGACCAAGGGTTTGCGATATACAGCCTCAGCTTCGACTATGGGCAGCGGCACGTTTGCGAACTCCAGGCAGCTGAAAAGGTGGCTGCAGAGGCTGGTGCAGAACGCCACCTGGTTACCCGGGTGGATCTAAAGCCGATCGGCGGTTCAGCCCTGACCGACGACATCGCCGTGCCCAAAGCCCGCAGCGAATCCCTTATGGCCCAAGCCATTCCGGTCACCTATGTGCCTGCACGCAACACGATATTCCTGTCATACGCCCTGGCCTGGGCAGAGGTGCTGGGTGCCTGGGATATTTTCATCGGCGTCAACGCCGTGGATTACAGTGGTTACCCCGACTGCCGGCCGGAATACATCCAGGCCTTCGAAACCATGGCCAATCTGGCTACAAAAACGGCTGTCGAAGGAAAGGGGCATTTTCGCATCCACACGCCGCTGATCGACATGACCAAGGCCGAGATCATCCTGGCGGGGATCGCGCTGGGCGTGGACTATGGGATGACCCACAGCTGTTATGACCCGTCTCCCCAGGGAGTGGCCTGCGGTGGCTGCGATTCGTGCATCCTTCGCAAAAACGGGTTTGCGGCTGCCGGTGTACCCGACCCCACGGCCTATGCGCCTCAGTGACGGCGACGTCTGCGCGCAGGGAAATCGGAACCCATCGTGTGCAGTAAAAAAACGAAAGAACAAATTACAAGCACCAAATTACAAATAAATTCCAAAAACCAATTTTGAAACTATCAAGCCAGACCAATCGCCAATTATTTGGAATTTTGAATTTAAGGCATTGTGATTTGTTTGTGATTTGGCTTTTGGTGTTTGGGATTTGTCTATAATAGCTTTTGTTTTTTCCAACATTTAAAACAATGCAACAAGAATTAAGGGAATAACGGCTAATGGTTATCGGTATCGTTCTGGGGCTGGCAGCGGTGCTTCTGGTAGGGCTGGTCATGGCGGAGAAGACGGAACAGCCTAAGCGGATTCTGGCATTTAAAACCCCGCTCTCCCTGCTGTTCATTGTTGCCTGGACCCTGCAGCCAGCCCATAATGCAGCTTTTTCCGGCCTGATTCTTATCGCCCTGGTGTTCTGCCTGGGCGGAGACATCTTGTTGGCCCTCGGCACGCGAATCACGTTTCTTTGCGGGCTGGTCAGCTTTCTGCTGGGCCACGTGATGTATGCTGCGGCATTTTTCGTGGTCGGTCAGGTCGGTCCGCCCATGGCCGTGGGGGCAATCCTGTTGGCGGTGTCGGCCACCGTGGTCTGGCGGTGGCTGGAAAGCCATCTGGGAAGCATGAAGGTTCCGGTGCTCGCCTATATCGTCGTCATCAGCATTATGGTGTGCGGTGCATGCGCCACAGCCGCCAATCCTGCCATACCGGACGATGTGCGAGCCACCATCCTGATCGGTGCCATTCTGTTTTACCTTTCCGATCTTTTCGTGGCCCGACAGCGCTTTGTGGTCGGTGCACAGATCAATCGCGCGCTCGGTTTGCCCCTGTATTACACCGCCCAGTTTCTTTTGGCCTTTTCTGCGGCCTGGATCCCCGGTTGACCGGCATCCAGGTCAACTCGCGCCGAATGCAGGTTACCAATCCACCGGCAGCCGAACGGTCTGCTTGGCCTTGTTTTGAAACAGCAGGTACCGTTTTTCCTTCCCAAACCGATACAGATCGCGGGTGATGGCCACATCCGATCGGCAGTATTCCAGGATTTTGGCCATTTTGCCCGCTTTCCACCACCTTAAGGCATCCAAACCGTCGGCTGTCTTGCCGCTCTTGAGCGTCACCGATGCCAGGTGATCCAGCGAAAGCCGGTAACCCAGCTGATCTTTTACCTTCTCCAAAAGGTCCAGGGTAGGAATCTGCTTGAAATCCAGTGCGGTGTAGGCGGAAAGCACCCGATAGTCGAAGCGCTTGATGTTGAACCCGATCACCAGGTCCAGCTGTTGAAGATGCTCAAACATCATCGGCATCTGTCCCTCGACGAATTCGAAATAGGTATCGGAACGTGAATCATAAAGCACGGCACAACTGACCCGCATACGCTCCGCCCGATGCCACCCGCCCACTTCCTGGGCGGACAGCTGCGTCTCGATATCCAGCACACCATAGACAGGCTGTCCTTCCGGGGAGGCTTCATGAGGAGTCTGCTCGGGAACCGCCAGCCTTGGGGCGGGAAGTTCGAATGTGTTCGACACCGCCTGATCAGACATCAACGCCGCTAGCAAAAACAGTGCTCCGGCTTTATCGATGGGGCGATTTCCGGAACCGCATTTGGGGGAATGCACGCAACTGGGACAGCCGGTTTCGCAGGGACAGTCGGATATGGCCGATCGGACAGCGTCCAACAGCCCCTGCCCGTCGGTGAAGGCCTGGAAACAGAGGCCGGCGCCACCGGGTATGCCGTCATAGATGAAGATGCCGGCACCTTGCAGTTGGGGGTGAAAAGGGGTGGAGATGCCGCCCAGGTCATTACGGTCAGCCAAGACCATCAATGGGAAAACACCAATGGCGGCATGCTCCAAGGCATGCAAGCCGCCCATGACGTGAATCCAGGCCTTTTCTGCCCTGTCGGTCACCATTTGGGGCACGGCGAACCAGAGGCCCTGGGTTTCAAAAACCATGGCCGGCAGGTCGAGAGCGATCCGCTCCAGTACTTTGCCGCTGCGGGTGTGAATACGGTCATAACCGGTGACCTGCTCGGTGACCCGCAGGCGACCCGCTGCCATCGTGGTTCCGTATACAGTTTTGCTGTCCGTCATTTCCAGTATCCGGGTGTCCTTATGGGATCTTACCCGGGTATGGAAATTGACCCGGGACACCGCCACGCTGACTTTGCGGATTTCAGGGTCCAGGGATGCCACCCGATAGGTTTTTCCCCGGTGCAGATATATCGCACCGGGGTGGGTTTCCCGGTAGACCCGGAATCCGTCGATTTCCCCCAGCGGGGTATTGCTGGCTTCATCGACGATGCTGAACCGGGACCCCGAACCACGCAGATCCACATGACGCTGCGGATTCTTCATCGGAGAGTAACAGGTCGTGCCGTCGGCACTCAGATACAGCTTGCCATCGCGAATCAACTGGTTGATAACGGTTTGCACCGGTTCTGCAGCCAGCATGGGGTCACTGGTCATCAGCGGCAGTTCAGCTGCGGCGCAAACCAGATGCCGGGACATGACATCCGGATTATAGGGATTGATCACGGCCGCTTCCGGCTGGCGCATCACCAGTTGTTGCGGATTTTTGATAAAATAATGATCCAGGGCATTCTCTCCGGCCACCAACACCACCGCCGAATCCTGACCGCTGCGCCCTACCCGTCCCCCGCGCTGCCAGGTGGCAACGATCGAACCGGGGTACCCGACCAATATGCATAGATCCAGACTGCCGATATCGATGCCCAGTTCAAGAGCACTGGTGGTAATCACCGCCAGCAGGTTTCCGGAAGCGAGTTTGGACTCGATATCGCGACGCTCTTCAGGTAAAAAACCGGCGCGGTAGGCACTGATGCGATCGGCGAGCACACCGGAACGGTGTTGGGCCCAGATGGCCAGCAGTTCAGCCAATTTGCGGGACTGGGTGTAAACGATGGTGCGAAGTCCCCGGCTCACGGCCGCCTTGAGGAGCGTCACCGTTGCCGTCAATGATCCGTCGACAGGATCCATCATGATCAGGTGACGCCGCCCATTGCCGGCTGTGCTCTGGGTGACGGTTTCAACGCTCAATCCGGTTAACTGCCTGGCCAGCTCGTCCGGATTGGCGACGGTGGCCGACGTGAACACAAAGGTGGGCGATGCACCGTAATGGCTGCACATTCGTCGCAGGCGACGGAATACCTGGGCCATATGCGAACCCAAGATTCCCCGATATGTGTGCACCTCGTCGACCACCACGAACCGTATTTTGGAGAGCAAGTCGGACCATTTGTCGTGATACGGCAAAATCGAAAGATGAACCATTTCAGGGTTGGTCATCAGGATATGGGGCGGCTTGTCACGGATTTTCTTGCGCCGGTAGGCTGACGTGTCGCCGTCGTAGATGTCCGCCCGAAGGTCGACCTCAGGCAGGTGGGCGGACATGCGCGAGATGGCTTTGTATTGATCCTGGGCAAGTGCCTTGAGGGGGTAGATGAACAGGGCGCGGGCTGATGCATCCTCAATAACGGTCTCGAAAACCGGAAGCAAATAGGTCAAGGTCTTGCCGGAGGCGGTCTGGGTAGCGGCTACCGTATGGATCCCCGCCCGCACCCGGTCAATGGTTTGGGCCTGGTGGGCATACAGCCGATCGATACCCATTGCCTCGAGCAGTTGGCCAATCGGTCTCGGCCAAGGCTCTCGCGCTTTCCCATAGGTGGGTTCGCTGGGCGCAAACTCACGGTGATAAACCACCTGGCCGTCAAATGCGCTGGCAGCCTTGAGTGATTTGATGTAACTATCGATCAGAGAGCCGTCCGCCATGGTTCGATCACCGCAATTTAACTTCAGATTTCATTTTTGTGTGCATAGGGGCTTGAAAAACTGAAAAAATACGCTATAGTACAATTTTAATGGCCATGTACGAGCCGCATCCGTTAACCCTAAGGTAGCGATTGACAACACCTCACCGAAAAAAGGTCCCACCCTATACCGGGAAGGGCCACTATCGCATGACTTCATCTCCCATATCAAGAGGAAGGCCATAACCTTGGACGACCCTTTTTTACCCGGCCCAGGTTCCGGATTCCTGGGTAATCTCCGTGTTCATTTCGCTTCTCCTATTTTTCATTTAAGCCACCGGACGCTCAGCCATCCGCGCAACCGCACCACCGGTGCAGGAGTCAGCGGATGATGGTAAATCAGTTTTTTCTACTCTTCATCCTATTGTTGCTCTCCGGATTTTTTTCATCGGCGGAGACCGCCCTGTTTTCGATCAGCCAAACCCGTGCGAGGCACATGGCCAAGGAGAACAACCGATCTAACCAACTGATCAAGCGCATGAAAGATGATCCCCACAAGCTGCTGACCACTATCCTGATCGGCAACAATGTGGTCAATGTGGCCGCATCGGCAATTGCCACGTCGCTGGCCATCAACATGTCCGCCAATTATGCCGTGGGCCTTTCCACCGGTATAATGACCTTTCTGATTCTCGTGTTCGGTGAAGTGATTCCCAAATCCTTTGCCACTCGCAACAACATCCTCCTGGCCAAGCTGACGATCTTTCCCATTTACTGGATGTCGATCCTTTTTTTACCGATCATCGTGTTTCTTAATTTCATCCCCCGCATCACCGGAAGGATGAGCAAGACGCCGTCAGCCACCGAAGAGGAGTTGATCACATTTGTTGAAGTGGTGGAAGAGCAGGGAGAAATCAAGGAAGAAGAGCGTGAAATGATCCACAACGTCTTCGAACTGGACGATACCAACGCGTCGGAGATCATGACCCCGCGGGCCGACATGTTTGTCGTGGATGCCGACGCGCCGCTCGATTTCAAGGCCATTGCCGAATCCGGTTTAACCCGTATTCCGGTGATCGAAGGCGACATCGATCACGTGGTTGGCATTTTGAATATCAAGGACATCTTCATGCATCAGGCTACATCGGAGACCCCTGTGAACATCCGGGCCATTATGCGCCCACCCTATTTCGTTCCAGAAAACAAAAAGCTGGACCGGATGCTGCACCAGTTCAAGGCCCGCAAAAACCACATGGCCATCATCGTGGACGAGTATGGCGGCGTCTCCGGCTTGATCACGCTGGAGGACGCCCTGGAGGAACTGGTGGGGGAAATCCGTGACGAAACCGACAAAGAGGAGCCCCACATCATCAGCAAAAAGCCCAAGGAGTGGATGGTGCTGGGCAAATCGGAAATCGAGGAAGTAAACGATAAGATCGGCATGCATATCCCTGAATCGCGGGAATACGACACCTTCTCCGGATTCATTTTAGACAAGATCGGAAGAATCCCGGAAGAAGATGAAGTCTTCACCATCGACGGCCACCAGGTGCTGGTGATGGAGATGGATGGCAACCGGATCAAACGCTACCTGGTTCAGGGCCCCTCATCCAAGACTGAATGATCGGTGAACCCACCGACGGTTCCAACCTGTGAGCCCCATCGGCACCCGAACTTCAGGTCAGCCCTCCAGCTATACCTGATCGATTGCACCGACCTGCCCGGCAATCTCATGGACATAAGGACAAGCGCTACTTTACGCGCTCCACGTACTGTCCGGTACGTGTGTCAATGCGGATGGTTTCGCCCTCGTTGACAAACGGCGGCACCTGAACCACATGACCCGTTTCCAGGGTGGCCGGTTTGGTGGACCCAGCGGCGGTATCCCCTTTGGCCCAGGGTTCGGCCTCGGTGATGGTCAACTCCACGAAATTGGGCAGCGAGATATCCAGGGCCTTTTTATCGAACATGAGGACGTTGCACACGGTGTTTTCCTTGAGAAAGGCCTTGGCGTCACCCAATTGATCTTCAGTCAAGAATTCTTGTTCATAGTTTGAGGAGTTCATGAAACAGTAAGTGTTCCCATCGAAGTAGAGATACTCCATCTCCACCGCTTCCAGATTGGCTTCCTTGAATTTTTCACCGGACCGGTAGGTTTTATCGAACTGCGAACCGGTAATCATGTTCTTGAGCCGGCATTTATAAAGGGCCTGCCCCTTTCCCGGTTTCACGAATTCAAACTGGACGATCACATATGGATCACCGTCGATCTCAATCTTCAGTCCTTTTCGTAAATCACTGCTCTCGTACATATGGGTTTCAACCTTTCTTGGGGTTCGTGAATAGCGGGGTGTCGCTTAGGTGACGCAAGATCCCCGATTTTTCCGTTTCCATACAGCGTTCATGCCGTTGTTAAACGGTTCCCATCCATGGGCATGGCATCTGCCCGGTGTGTTTCAGATACCAGGGCCTTGATCCGTGCCGGATCCTTTTTAAAACGGATGGGACGCCCGGATTCGTCCACGGCATTGGTACAAGTGCAACTGTCCACCCCAAATGGTCGTACCTGTAGAATGCCGTCGGCAACATTTTGCGGCGAAATGCCCCCAGCCAGAATCACCGGGATTCGGCTCCTGGCCACCAGTTCTGCGGCCACAGACCAGTCGCAAGTAAGCCCGGTAATGCCGACGAAACCGGCCACCGGTTGGTCTTCATCGGCCGCACCCGACTCCCCAACGATCATTGTGTCGGTCAAAAAATAGTCGCTAACTGGTTCCAGGCGGGCAGCCAACGCCAATACGGCATCGCGGTTGGCTTCCGCCGCCTGCCCGATGGGAATGGAGCGCATGACATGAATGTCTGGAAACCGTCGTTTGACCGCCTCCTGCAACTGAAGCGCCGCACGGACCGAGCTGCCGCCGTGGTCATCCAGCCGGTCACAAAAATGGACGATATGGGGCCGATAATAGTCCAGGGTATCGAAAACCGCTCCCGGATCTGGATAGAGCGGAATCAGGCTGCTGACCGCACCCATCTTCCGAACCACGCTAACGGTTTCACGGATGACCGGGTCGTGCCGATCATCTCGCGATGTGATCACGCTGCCGATGTGATCCACACCCAATCCGATCATGGCCCGGGCTTCATCCGGGGTCTGGATTTCATATATTTGAACGATGGTGCCTGGCATTATCTTGAGCATTCCTGAATGGTTAAATGTCCAGGGCGTGTGCCGTCGGTGGCCGTCTCTACCACATTCATGGCCTTTGTGCAAATCGTATGCAGCGGTCGCTCATCGTCGAGACGCGATAGACAGTAAAAGGCGTATTGACGCCTTCTCAGGGAAACACCGGTGGTCCGTCAGCCGTGACCGAATCGGAGGCCAAAGCATCTAAATTCGGCTGGAGCATGTTGTAATAGGTCCGGATACGGTCTACATACATGACCGCTTCATTTCCACGTGCATAGCGATGTTCAAGTGTACGGTAATATTTTTTCTGCTGTAACAGCGGGAAGACCGAGCGGACGCCATGCCAGCTGTTTTCCGGCTTGCCCTGCCGGCGGGCCAATTGCCTGGCGTCCTGCAGGTGCCCGAATCCAATGTTGTAGGCAGCCAATGCCATGAGCGTACGATCCGGTTCGGGCACTGACTCGCCGACCTGGCGGTGCAGGCGAGCCAGATAGCGGGTGCCGGCAAAAATTGACGCCTCAACGTCCATTCGGTTTTCCAGGTTCATGGACGCCGCCGTTTCGCGGGTGAGCATCATGATTCCCCGCACACCCGTATAGCTTTTTGCGCGAGGGTTCCAATGCGACTCCTGATACGCCTGGGCAGCGACGAGTTTCCAGTCCAGCTTGTATTTTTGGGCTGCGGCCTCGAAATAGGCCCGATATTTGGGAAGCCGAACTTTGATTCGGCGACGGTATCTGGCCAGGTCTACGTAGTCGAAGGATTCCAGATGGCTGTAATAGTGCTCGACAAGGCCCTTGATGGTCTCCCGGGTCTCTTTTCGGTCAAACCACGTAGCGATGGCCTGCTTCAATTGGCGGTTGCGTGGATCTGTGGCCCAGGTCAGTTTCTGTGGATGGCCCAAGGTCAGCTTGACAGTCAGTTCCGGATAATAGTGGTGGTTCATGGACATGGTGTTAGAGTCCACGACCGTAAGCGGCAAGGAACGGTTCCACACCATTTGGAGCAGATCTTCGGCACTGTATGCCGTCAGGATCTGCCAGCTGACGCCGGGATAAATGCGGCGCAGTTCCTCCAGAGATTCGATACGGGCACTGCTGCCGGTCATCCAGAGCGTGTATGCCTCGAGCACCTTCTTGCTTTGGATGTCCGGACCGCCGCGACGACCCACCACCTGCTGTGCCACCTCCAGATAACCCGGACCCAGAGAAAGCAGTCGGGCCGACTGGCTGCCGAAAGGAACACCGGAGGCGATGATATCGCCCTGACCGGCTTTGAGGGCGGTAATCATATCGATTTCATCCTCAATGATCGATAAGCGAAGGTTCACGCCCAGATGATCGGCAAACGCTTTTGCCAGATCGTACTCAAATCCAACGGGGCCATGGGGGCCCTCATAATAGCATGCAGAATTGTTGCGCGTAATCAGCACGATTTCACCCCTGGACAGCAGTGCTTCGAGATCATTTTGCGTCAGGGGGGCATCGCATCCTGAAATCGAGATGAGCATAGCCAGACCGCACCAGATTTTTCGCAGCTTGCCAACACGCATATTGAACCCTCCCCGCGGCGAGCCGCGGGGAGGGTTCACCGTAAGGATTAAAAATCGATTTCCAGTTCGCTCGCTAACCCTGCCGCCCCGATGAGCGGGATCTCTGCTTCGCGCCGATTAAGCGGTGGGGAATGCGATCGCTATCGCGGTTCAGCCAAACGATTTCATGGTTTGCATCCGAGCGCCGGTGAATCTGGTAGTCGCCCGTTTAACATCGAAGTGATGGTTACGTCTTGATTTATAGTCCGAGATGTCGAATTTATCAACCCGGACCGCGCCTTCTTCCACCCTGGTCCAACCTGCCGCCGGCTCCCATGGGCCAACCGGCGGCCAGTTGGCCTACATCACCCCACGCGGCGACAAGCAGCAGCGTCTGGTTGCCTTTTTCAATTGATAATGGTATTACCCCCCCAAAACATACCGATCTGCTGAATTGTAGGGTATTTGCAACGCTTTAGTCCGGAGACCAGCCATGATTATCATCATCGATTTCGGATCCCAATTCAACCAGCTCATCGCCCGGCGGGTGCGTGAATGCCGCGTATACTGCCAGATCGAGCCACCGACGGTCACCGCGGACCAGATTCGGTCCTGGGCACCCGAAGGCATTATCCTTTCCGGTGGACCATCCAGCATCTATGAAAAGGACAGCCCTCGGGTGGATGCCGGCATTTTCGACCTTGGCATTCCGGTGCTGGGTATCTGCTATGGCATGCATTTTATGGTTGACACCCTGGGTGGCAAAGTCAAGAAAGCCGACAAACGTGAATACGGTTTTGCCTCCCTGACCGCCAGGCAGCAAAAAGGGCTTTTTTCCGGCATCGGCAGAGAAACGGTCACCTGGATGAGCCACGGTGATTCCATCGACGGCCTGCCCAAAGGCTTCTCCGTCAGCGCATCGACGGCCAACACCAAGGTGGCCGCGATGGCCAACATCCGAAAAAAGTTCTTCGGCGTTCAATTTCATCCTGAAGTGGCGCATACCGCCAAAGGACGAAAAATGATCCACAACTTTCTGTTTGACATCTGCGGTTGCAAAGCATCGTGGACCATGAAATCCTTTGCCCGGGACACCGTCAGCCAGATCAGGAAAACAGTGGGTGATAAAAGCGTGATTCTCGGCCTTTCTGGCGGCGTCGACTCATCCGTGACGGCTCTTTTGATTCACCAGGCCATCGGCCGGAATCTGACTTGCATCTTCGTGGATAACGGCCTGCTGCGCAAAGACGAGGCGGCCCAGCTGAAAGCAAAACTCAAAAGCCACCTGAAGATCAACATCCGCTTCGTCAAGGCCGCCTCGCGTTTTGTCAAGGCCCTTGCCAATGTGTCCGATCCGGAACGAAAACGCAAAATCATCGGCAAGGAGTTCATGGATGTATTCGAGGCGGAAGCCTTGAAAATAAAGGATGCCGATTTTCTGGCCCAGGGTACGCTTTACCCGGATATCATCGAGTCCCAATCGGTTTTTGGGGGCCCCACGGCGGTAATCAAATCCCACCACAATGTGGGCGGGCTGCCGAAAAAAATGAAACTCAAGCTGGTGGAACCCTTAAAGTATTTGTTTAAGGATGAAGTACGCAAACTGGGCAAGGCGTTGGGTTTGGATGACGACTTGGTTTGGAGACACCCGTTTCCCGGCCCGGGGCTGGCCATCCGGGTAATCGGTGAGGTCACCAAAAAACGCCTGGTTGTGCTGCGGGAAGTGGATGCAGTGCTCCAGGAAGAGATTCGTGCATCCGGGTATTACCGCAAACTCTGGCAGTCCTTCGCGGTTTTGCTGCCAATCAAAAGCGTCGGCATTATGGGAGACGGCCGCACCTATGAAAACATCGTTGCCATCCGGGCAGTCACCAGCAAAGATGCCATGACCGCGGACTGGGCCAAGCTCCCCCACCGGTTGCTGGGAAAAATTTCCAACCGGATCATCAACGAAGTCCGAGGCGTCAACCGCGTCGTATACGACATCAGTTCCAAACCACCGAGCACCATCGAATGGGAATAGCCACACCATGAATCATCAAGACGATACCTCCCGGTTCACCATCCGCGGTGCGCAAGCGGAACCTGATGCCAATTATATGGCGGATGCAGATAATCTGCGTATCGAAAAGCTGAGCACCCGGGTCACACTGGTGGCCGTGCTCATCCCCTGTCTGTTGGTGGTTGTTCTGGTCATCGCCTATCTGGATATAAAACACCGGGTCATCAACACACAAACTTCCGGCTCCATGGGCGTCCAGAATCTATCCAAGGACCTGGAATCCCGTTTTTCCAACCTCTCCCTCAAACAGGCGAAGATGGAAGAACAACTCACCGAGACGTCCAAAGCCCTGGAGACCGCCACCGCCGCGCTGCAGATCAACCTAAAAAAAGCCACCACCGAATTTAAACGAATGACTGACGACAAAGCGGACCAATCCGCGTTAGCTGCCATCACCCGCAAAACAGAAGCGTCCGTCTCCGCCCTACAAAAGGAGATGGCAGACCTCAACACTGCGTTCAGCAAGTTCGACGAGGAGCTGGCCGCCCAGATTCTGCTCATGGCGCAGGGCCTGAAAAAGGATCAGTTGCGGCTTGCCGAAATCGAAAAGAAAGCCCAGCGACTTGACTCGGAAAAGCTGAATAAGGATTCCATGGATCTGGCACTGGGCTTAGAGCGGTTGGGTCTTCAGGAGATGGTCAAGGATCGAATTCGTGAAGTTGAGAAAAAATTGGCTGCCGTAAAGAAGCAGATTGATGCATTGAACCAGCGACTGAATGCGCAGGCGCAGAAAGCATCCCCTCCATCGTCGGCAGGCGCAGCCCCGGTGCCCTCACCAAAGCCGCCCCTGCCGCCCGATCCCAATCCCGGCTCCTCAAGCATCGTGGAACAGACGATCAATTGAGCAGCTGATCAGCACAACCCCATGCCCGCAATCTTCTGCTCAATGCGCCGGATGTCCACCGGCAGGTCAACCTCGGGAGAATCATAAGGCGTCACCACCACCCGAATACGGTGGCCGTGCTCCATGGCCCGAAGCTGTTCGAGCTTTTCGATCTCTTCCAGTCGCCCGGGCGAGAGCCCTTTAAAGCACTCCAGAAATTCTTGAGTATAGGCATAGACGCCCAGATGCTTATACATGTCGTAGCCGTTCAACCCGTCCCGGCTATGGGGAATGGTCGCCCTGGAGAAGTAGAGCGCATCCATATTGTTGTCGAAGGTGACCTTGACATCCTTCGGATCGGTGATCTCACGCTTGTCCACAATGGCAAAAGCCAGTGTGCTCATCTTTACCGCCGGGTCTTCGTAAAAAGGTTGTACCACGGCGTCAAAGCAACGTGGATCCACCAGGGGCTGATCTCCCTGGATATTGACCACGACGTCCCCTGGGTCCAGACCGAGCCGCTCTGCGGCTTCTGCCACCCGGTCGGTACCGGACCGGCATCTGGAGGAAGTCATGACGACGTTGCCCCCAAAGCGGTTAACTGCGTCCTGGATCCGGCTGTCATCGGTGGCCACGTGCACAGATTCGATGCATTTGGCCTGCATGGCCCGTTGACAGACCCACTGGATCATCGGTTTGCCGCAGATCTTGGCTAACGGTTTACCATCAAACCGAATGGAACCGTAGCGCGATGGGATGATCACCACTACCCGCATGTAATATCCCTTTCAATCATTTGTCCCATCCCCCTATCAGGTGCAGGTGGAGATGAAAGATCACCTGTCCGCCACCTTTCTCCACATTGAAAAGAAGCTTGTACCCGGAGGCATTTACCTTCTCTTTCTTGGCCATCTGTCTGGCGGTCACGATCATTTCGGCCAGAATCTCATTGTCCGATTCGGTAAGGTCGTTGATGCTGCGGATATGCCGTTTGGGAACAATCAACAGATGAACAGGGGCGTGAGGGTTGATGTCACGAAAAACGACGAGATTGTCGTTCTCGAACAGCAAGTCGGTTCCCATCTGACCGTGCGAAATTTTGCAAAAAAGGCAATCTTTTTCCATGGACGGTGTCTCCTGTGGCTTTTCCATCGCCTGTGATCGCTAACAATGGAATATTCGGGTGGGTGGAAAACAGGCTTAAAAATTCTGTTCCTACCGGTTCACCAGCAACCTTGTCAAGCAGACATTTACCACTGAAGATCCACTGATTCATCAGCGCACAACCGTTGGGCAGATGTGATCAAAATCCCTGAATTTGATTGCTTAAGTTTTAATTGTAGGCTGCCGATATGAACATACAGCAAACGGACTTTCAACGATGCGCTATAGAACGCCACAGGCAAGGCCTCCCGGTTTTATTTGAGGCCAATTTTACCAAAGCCCCATGCAGCATGTATTCAAGTATAAAAAACCATGAACATCCTGATTGCAGACGACGACCCGGTCACCTTGAAGCTTTTGGCATCACGCCTGCGCGCATGGGGCCACACGGTGCATCAGGTTGTAGACGGCACTACGGCCTGGGAAACCATTTGCGGTACGCCTGTCGATATGGTCATCAGTGACTGGATGATGCCTGGCATGGACGGGCTTGAATTGTGCCGCCGAATCCGAGAGCTGAACGAACCCGGTTATATTTACCTGATATTGATCAGTGCCCAGGATTCCAAAACAGATATCGTGCGCGGCCTGGAAAGCGGCGTTGACGACTATATCACCAAGCCCATCGACATGGACGCCCTGCGCGCCAGAGTTGAAATTGGCGCGCGTATCGTCAACCTGGAGCGGTCGCTCAACCACAAAATCGAGATCATTACCGCCAACCACATCCAGACCATTCGCATGTTTTCCCGAATGATGGAAGTTGTTGACAATGAACTGGGGGGGCACTGTCGCCGGACGGCCGACCTGGCCGTCAAGCTGGCCGGTCTGCATCCCGGTGTGGGCGACGCGGAGACGCCCATCATCGAAACGGCAGCCCTGCTCCACGACATCGGCATGGTGGGCATTCCAAAATCCATCTTAAATAAACGCCGCACGGAAATGGTTGAAAACGAACGCCAGCTATATCAATCCCACGCCGCTATGGGCGCGCGCATCATCGGTGAAATAGCGATCATGAAGCCGGCGGCCCTGCTGGTGCGCATGCATCACGAACAATACAATGGCAAGGGGTTCCCCGATGGGCTGACCGGTGACGAAATTCCTGTCGGGGCCCAACTGATTTCGGCGGCCTCCATTTACGACAACATGATCCACAAGGGAAAGATCGCCCTTGACAGCATCGCAGAACGCCTGCAGCGGATCAGAGGTTACCAGTTGTCGCCTCAGGTGGTGGCGTTGTTGCTCGAAATCAACGTGGCGCAGCAGCATGCGCTGGCACGAAAGATGGCGGTGGAACGGGAACTGAACGACTTGACGGCCGGTATGGTGATCGCAGCCAACGTGCGCATGAAAACAGGAGCCTTTGTCATGGCCGCCGACACCGAGCTGGACGACTACAGCATCGACAAACTCAAACATTTCAACAATATCGGCGCCATCTCCAACAAGGTGCTGATTCGCAATTCTACCGTGAGGCGCTAAATGGATCTTGCAACCATCATCGGCCTGGTCAGCGGAAGCGTCCTGATTCTGGTCTCCATCGTCATCGGCGGCAGCGCCCTGGTGTTCATTAACATCCCCGGCCTGCTGATCGTTGTCGGCGGAACCCTGGCAGCCACCTTCATCAAATTCACAATGTCCGATGTCATCGGCTCCATCAGTGTGGCCATGAAAGCCTTTCTGGTAAAAATGGAAGCGCCGGAAAATATCATCAAGGAGATGGTGGACTTCACCCGCATCGCCAAAAAAGAAGGGCTGATTGCCCTGGAGAAGGAGAATCCATCGGATGCCTTTTCCGTCAAGGCGCTGCGATACCTGTCTGACGGTTATGATGAAGGGTTGATCGCCGACATGCTCCACAAGGATATTCGCCTGATGGGACAGCGGCACGCCACCGGCCAGAATGTGTTTAAAGGCATGGGCGATTCCGCACCGGCATTCGGCATGGTCGGCACCCTCATCGGTCTGGTCCAGATGCTGGCCACCATGGCGGACCCGTCCAGCATCGGACCGTCCATGGCTGTGGCACTGTTGACCACCTTGTACGGCGCGGTCATCGCCAATCTCATTGCCCTGCCCATCGCCGACAAGCTGGCCCTGCGAAGTGAGCAGGAGCGTTTGAACAAAAGCATCATCGTGGAGGCCGCCATTGCCATCAACCGGGGCGTCTCCCCCATGGTGCTGGAAGAATCTCTTAAGATTTTCCTTTCCCCCAAAGAGCGGCAACAATCCGAAACCGAAACTAAAGGCGCCGAGTAGCAGGTAAACGATGAGTAGCGACTTACAGGAATGCCCACCGTGTGATAAAGGCGCCCCCAGGTGGGTGACCACCTTCGGCGACCTGATGAGCCTGCTGCTCTGCTTTTTCGTGCTGCTGCTCTCCTTTTCCGAAATCGATCGCCAGAAGTACACACAGGTTGCCGGGTCCATGGAAAAGGCCTTTGGCATGCAACGCAAAAAGAATGTTTCCGATTCGCCTCGCCATGGCCTGAAGATGATAGCCAAGGACTTTGACCAGGAAGCTATCGCTACGCGGGTAAAGGAATTTATTGGCAAAGAGTTGGAAGAGAATTTCGATTCGCTTTACCGAAAGATTG
>JAQYWF010000027.1 GCA_030145105.1 Desulfosarcina sp. | reverse complement strand
TGATGGTGAATTCGGTGACATGAACTCTTACCTGACGCGCGTCAAAGCCTCCTTCCCACCTGGTGGGGAATTCAACATCGCCCATTTGAGCGCCGTGTTCGACTATGCCCGCTATGCCGAATTGGGTTTTGCGTCGGTACTGGACGAAGCAAAAATCCCCAATCTCAAGAATGTCATGGCCGCCATGATCAAACCGCTTAAGGAGATCACCAAAGGCACCCTCTCGGCCGTCCCCTACGATCTGGGACAAACCGGCATCGCCTATAACACCAAGCACATCAGCAAGGAGAAAGCCGAAAAGTTGGGCGCGGCCCTGCTGTGGGACAAAGACCTGAAAGGCAAGCTGGGCAGTTGGGAAGGCGACTTCAGGACCAACATGTGGTATGCGGCGCTGCACACCGGCCAGTCTCCCAACAACATGACCGACCTAAAGGCCATATGGGCGGCACTGCGAGAACAGCGCGGCCTGATGAAGAAGTATTGGGCCTCCGGTGCCGAACTGATGAGCCTGCTGGCCAACGAGGAAATCTATGCCACGGTGGCCTGGTCCGGACGGGTGGCCGCGCTTCAGCAGGAAGGCAACCCCATTGGTTACCTCTCCCCCAAGGGCACCTACTCCTGGATGGAATATCTCTTCGTCCTCAAGGGCACCGATCTGGAAATTGCCCAGCAGCTGCTCAATTTCATGCTCGAGCCGGCGGCGGCCATTGCCGTTTCCGAAGGACAGAACTATCCGCCCAGTTTGGATCCAACCAAAGTGGAATTGACCGACAAAATTAAACAAATGCCGGCCTTCGACCCCACCGGCAAACTGGAGGGGTATCTGTTTGCCAATCCGGCTTACTGGAATGCCAACCAGTTGGAGTGGACGGAAAAGTGGGATCGGATTAAAGCTGGCAGCTAATGCGTTTCGATACAGAAACGGTATCTTGCGGCCCGGGCCGGCGTTCTCGCGAGGTTGAAAATCCTCGACGTAGCGCTGCTACGCCTCCGGTTTCAACCTCGTTGCGGCCTTGGTCTGGACCACAACCTACCATTTCTGAATCGAAACGAGTGCAGTATTTCTGCATAAATGCTGACAGGTAAAACTATTTGATCCTCTGGCCGCTGCTTTGGCAGCGGTTCAGCCCGGATAAAAACATAGGGAGACAGGGTACGTGACCACCGAGAAAAAACAGCCCATCGTTCAATTCAAAGGCATTTTAAAGCGATTCGGCGATGTTGTCGCCGTTGAAAAAATGGATTTTGACATCGAAGAAGGCAGCCTGGTGACGCTGTTGGGCCCCTCCGGATGCGGGAAAACCACCCTGCTGCGCATGGTGGCCGGGCTGGAGGAACCCACCGAAGGCGATATATTCATCAAAGGGGTTCGCATCAACGACACGCCGATCCACAAACGCAACCTGGGAATGATTTTTCAGAACTATGCCCTGTTTCCCCACAAAAATATTTTCGACAACGTGGCCTTCGGGTTAAAATACCGTGCCGTATCAAACGCGGACATCAAGAAGAAAGTGACCCGGGCCCTGGAGATGGTTCGGCTGCCCGGTGTTGAGAACCGCATGCCCAGTCAGCTCTCCGGCGGGCAGCAGCAGCGCATCGCCATGGCACGGGCCATTGTGATCGAGCCGGATGTGCTGCTGATGGACGAGCCCCTTTCCGCCCTGGATGAGAACCTGAGAGAGGAGATGCGACGGGAGGTGGGCAATCTACAGCAAATACTTGGCGTCACCACCATCTTTGTCACCCATGACCAGCGTGAAGCGTTGAGCATGTCGGACAAAATCCTGGTCATGAAGGCTGGCCGCAAGCAGCAGGAAGGCGACCCCGAGACGGTCTACAATGAGCCGGCCAACCATTTTGTGGCCGATTTTCTGGGCCACTCCAATTTCATCAAAGGGAAAATCGAGGGAATCGACGACAATCATGTAAACGTCAGAATCGAAACCGGCGATGTCCTATTTGCGGAAAACAAGGGCGGGTTCTCGACAGGCGACACGGTAGAGATGATCGTCCGCGCCCAGCGCTTCGATGCCTTTCCCAAGGATGAATTCACACCGGTAGAAGGGATGAACCACTTTGAAGGCCGCATCAAAGACCGCAGTTACATGGGCGGAGAGGTCAGCTACTTCATTGAACTGGGAACCGGACGTGAAATTCATATCATCAGTATGATGAGAACGCGACTCTACGAAATCGGCGAGGCGGTCAGCGTGCAGGTATCGCCCCACCACTGCCACTTGATTCCCCTTGAATGATTCGCCAGACCATTTTTGCCGTAATCCCTTCGACCAGAAACCTGAAAGCTTTCCCTACCGTTTTCAGGTTTTATTGTTTAGGGTTGGTAGTCCACCAGATGATGATTAGGGTTTTCGAATTACCCTTAACAGGAATATGTGTATGCTCAAGCTCGATCGAATCGAAAAGGGATTTTTCCATCGCCATCCGAATCGGATCGTCACCATCGACTCCCATACACAGGGGGAGCCCACCCGCTTGCTGGTGGATGGCGTGGGAAGCTTGCCCGGCAGCACGATGAAAGCCAAGCGAGACCACTTCGAATCCCACCATGACCACGTCCGCAAACTGCTGACCCGCGAACCCAGGGGGCACCGGGGCATCATGGCAGCCGTGGTGACCGAACCGGTCAGCCGCCAAAGCGCATTCGGGTTGTTTTACATGGACGCCCGGCGCTATCCCTACCTGTGCGGCCACGCCACCATCGGTGCCGTGGCCACCCTGATCGAATCCGGGGCTATCGTCGCCGAAAACGGCGACACGGTGATCACGGTTGACACCCCGTCTGGGCCCTTGGATGCCCATACCCGCATCCGCAGCGGCCGGGTAGAATCCGTGGCCGTTAACATGGTTCCCTCATTCGTTTTTGACACCGCCCGTGAGATCGAGTTCCCTGGATTCGGTAGGATCCCCGTCGATCTGGTCTGCGTGGGCGGTTTTTTTGCCATGGTCTCGGCCCGGTCCGTGGGCATCGACCTGGTCCCGGCCAACAGCCACCGACTGATTCCCCTGGGGATGGCCATAATTGAGGCAGCCAACCAGGCATTTAACGTTTATCATCCCGGTCGGCCGGAGGTGAAAACAATAGACGTGACCGAATTTTACGAAGAAGGCCCGGCTGCGGGAACCGGCAGGAGCGTCGTCGTATACGGCGAGTCACACATGGACCGTTCACCATGCGGCACCGGCACCACGGCCAAGATGACGCTGCTCCACCACCAGGGCAAACTCGATCCCGGCCAGGTCTACAAAAATGCCAGCCCCCTGGGCACGGTGTTCGAAGGACAGATCGTCAAAACCCTGTCTATCGGTGAATTTACCGCCATCGTGGGCCAGGTTCGGGGAAACGCCCAGATCACCGGTTATCATCAATTTGTCGTGGATGCCAATGACCCCTTCCCCGAAGGATTTTTGTTGTGAGAAATCAGAAGGGTTGCATAAGAAGGATCCAAGGGGTCGAGGGTTCAAGGAGTCAAGTGAAAGGATCAAGACAATCATGTTGACGACTTCGATAAAATCACTTTCCACCCCCTTGAGCCCTTGAATCTTCGAATCCTGGAATCCTTTTTTACCCTTTTCCGGAGAAGCAACAATCGTGAATGCATTAAGGCCCCAAATTATACTCTTTAACGCCGTCATTGCCACACAGAACCCCGGACAGTCGATGGCCCAGGCAGTTGCCGTTGGGCAGGGTCAAGTTCTTGCTGCGGGTGCCAACGACGACATCTTGCATCTGGCCGGCACAGGCACCGAAAAAATCGACCTCGACGGTCGCCTGGTGGTGCCGGGATTTATCGATACCCATATCCACTTTTATGAATGGGCACTCAACCGTCAGGGCGTGCGGCTGGATGATCTGACTTGCCTGGAGGATCTGCTTGAGCGCGTTCGCCAGACAGCTAACAACCGGCCGCCGGGCCAATGGATCATGGGCCAGGGATGGAACGAGACCGACTGGACCGAACCACACATGCCCACCCGCGACACGCTTGACAGGGCGGCGCCGGACCACCCGGTGCTGCTGTGGCGCTGCGACCTGCACCTGGCTGCCGCCAACTCCGCCGCCCTGAAACTGGCCGGGATCGACGTCGGGACCCCGGATCCACCGGAAGGCAGGATCGAACACGACCCGGCAGGAGAACCCACCGGCATTCTGCGGGAACTGGCTATCAATCTCGTTCGTCAGGCCGTTGCACCGCCGGATGCGGATCAGGTGATCAAAGCCTTTGAAGATGCGACTGGCGCCCTGCATCGACGGGGCGTTACCGGTATTCACGACGTGAGACTGATGGCGGACAAAGATGGTGCCAGTGCGTTTCAGACGTTCCAGAACCTGGACCGGGACGGTCGCCTGGCGCTTCGATCGTGGGTCACCCTGCCGGGAGACCGTCTCGACGACATTATCGGCCTGGGTCTGCGCACCGGGTTCGGCAACGACCGGCTGCGCGTGGGCCACGTTAAATTTTTTTCCGACGGCGGCATGGGCGCACGCACCGCCTGGATGATCGACCCGTATCTGGATGCCAAATGCGGCATGCCCCTCATGGACATGGCCACCCTTGCCCATGACATCGGCAGGGCGGACAAAGCCGGCCTGTCGGTAATGGTACATGCGGTGGGTGATCGAGCAAACCGAGAACTAATCACTATTTTTGAAGCCCTCGAGTCCCACCGCGCCCGTTCCGGCGGATCAAGACCCGCCATCCCCCATCGCATCGAACATGTGCAGATGATCCGTCGCGAAGATGCCGACCGGCTGCGCAACCTTCACCTGGCGCTGTGCGTGACGCCGGCCAACATGGTCCTGGACATTAATCTCATCGATTCGGCGGTAGGGCAAAAAGGCCGGTGGACCTATGCATTTCGCCGGCTGATGGACACCGGCGTACCCGTCATGTTCAGCTCAGACTGCCCGGTTTGCGACCCCGATCCGCTTGCGGGCATTCACGCAGCGGTGACACGCCAGCGGGTCGATGGAACACCACAAGACGGCTGGCATCCGCAAAACCGAGTGACGGCGGCCGAAGCGATTCAAGCCTACACGGCCACCCCGGCGGCTGTCCATCAGGCCCTTGATCTGGGTGTGATCGCACCCGGAAAAAAAGCAGACCTGGCAGTGCTTAGCGAGAACCTGTTGACATCGCAGCCGTCTCGAATTCCCCATATCAGGGTCGACATGACCCTGTTTGACGGGAATATTGTATATAGACGGTTTTAAGTGTTAACTGACACCTGAAACTTAAAACTTTCTTTGATCGGAGTGTCCATGCCGAAAACCGCAGATCGCCTGACCTTTTTCACCGAGTCGGTCATTCGCGAAATGACCCGCGTCGCCAACCAGTACGGTGCCATCAACCTCTCCCAGGGCTTTCCCGATGCCGACCCGCCGCCCGAAGTCCTGGTTGCCGGCAAAAAGGCCATGGCCGAAGGCCCGCACCAATATGCCGTCACTTGGGGTGCCCCGCGTTTCCGGCAGGCACTGGTCGACAAGCAGCGCCACTGGATGGGTCTCGATCTGGATCCCGAAGCCCATGTGGTGGTGACCTGCGGAAGCACCGAAGCCATGATGAGTGCCATGATGACCGCCTGCAACCCCGGTGATAAAGTCATTATCTTCTCTCCCTATTATGAGAACTACGGCGCAGACACCATCCTCAGTGGCGCCCAGCCCATTTACGTTCCCCTGCACCCTCCGGAATTCAACTTCGATCTGAATGAGCTCCGGGCCGCCTTCATGCAAAAGCCCAAGGCCATTGTGCTGTGCAATCCGTCGAACCCGTCCGGAAAGGTGTTTTCCTTCGAGGAACTTGAAATGATCGCCGACCTTGCCAAGGAGTTCGACGCCTTTGTGATCACCGACGAAGTCTACGAACATATCGTCTACGCTCCCCATCGCCACCACTACATGGCTACCTTGCCGGGGATGTTCGAGCGGACCATATCCTGCAGTTCCCTATCCAAAACATACAACATGACCGGGTGGCGGCTGGGGTATGTATTAGGCCCGGAATCTGTCATCGCCGGCGCCCGCAAGGTGCATGATTTTCTCACCGTGGGTGCCGCAGCCCCGTTGCAGGAAGCCGCCGTCACCGCACTGGAACTGCCATTGAGCTACTATGCGCAACTCACAGCGGACTACACGCGGAAAAGAGACCTGTTTCTGGGATACCTGGAAGCCGCTGGGCTCTCTTATACCAAGCCCCAGGGAGCCTACTATGTGATGGTGGATTGTTCCGAGTTCGGCGTGACCGACGATAACGAGTTTTGCCGCTGGATGGCCAGGGAGGTGGGAGTGGCTGCCGTACCCGGATCCAGTTTTTTTCACGAACCGGTTAACCATCTCATCCGTCTACACTTCTCACGTTCCGAGGAAATTCTAGCTGAAACCGGTAAGCGGTTGAAGCAGCTCAAAGCACTCGTCAATGGATAAAGTCGAAAACATACAAGGTTCTATCATCCAGCACGGCCACCACAATGACCGAATCTACCTGATGCACCTGCATGGGACAGATAACGAAACCCTGATAGCAAAGCTCGACAGGCTGGCGACCGAACGTGGCTACGGAAAGATATTCGCCAAAATCCCCGCCACCTGCTGGCATACCTTTAAATCATCCGGCTACGTCAAGGAAGCGCTCATTCCGGGATTTTTCGATGGTGAAACCGACGGCCTGTTTATCGCCAAGTTCTTTTCAGCTGATCGGCAGCAGCCACAAAACCGGGCCGGCTTCTACCCGCCGGAAGGCGTTTCAACCAGCGCCAAGCAGAACGACATCCCCACCATGGCGATTGACGCCTGCACCTCAGAGGATGCAGCCGCTATGGCATCAATCTATCGCCAGGTGTTTGAATCCTATGCCTTCCCGATCCATCAAACGGAATATATCCAGCAGATGATGAGAAAGGACGTGGTCTATTTGTGTGCCCGGATCGAGAAAAAGATCGCCGCCCTTGCCGCGGCGGAAATCAATTTTGCCAACCGAGTCTGTGAGATGACCGATTTCGCCACCCTTCCCGGATACAGGGGGATCGGATTGGCCCAGAGACTATTGGGCCGCCTGGACGATGAAGCCCGTATTCGTGGGATCAAGACGGCCTATACGATTGCACGGGCCGATTCCCATGGCATGAACCGGGTCTTCAGAAAGATGGGATATCGCTTCGCGGGCCGATTGATTAGAAATACGCAAATCGGTGGTCGTATCCGGAGTATGGCCGCATGGTATAAGTCCTTGAGATGATGCTGACGAAAGCGGCATTCGAATTCACTCCCCACCATCGCCGTCCGCTTCAACCTGCTTCTTTTTCTTGCGCAACACATAACCGGTGTCAGGCAGGATATCCTGAAAGGCCTGTCCGTAAATCTCCCAGACCGTCACAAAAAGCGCGGCGATGATGGGACCGATGATGACACCCACCATGCCAAACATGAAAATGCCCCCCATGGTGCCGAAAAAAATCATCAGTTCGTGCATCTGCGTATCCTTGCCGACCAGGATCGGCCTGAGCAGGTTGTCCAGACTGCCGACCAAGAGCCCACAAAACACAAACAGCCCGACCGCCTTGCCCACGGCCCCGCCAAAGCCCAGGATGAGGGCTACCGGCACCCAGACGAGAGCCGTTCCCACGCTGGGAATGATAGACAGAACCACCATGATCACGCCCCAGAACGCGGCGCTTGGAATACCCACCACCCAGAAGGCCAACCCGGCCAACCCACCCTGGAGGATACCGATAACCGCGGTTCCCTTCAGCGTGGCCCGGGTCACCGAGGTAAACCGTTCCAACATCTGCTGCTCGTCGTTATCCTCCAGCGGCAGGTAATAAAGGATTTTCTCCAGCAGCTTATCCCCGTCCATTAGGAAAAAATACATGGTGTAAAGCCAAACGAAGAGCGTGAACAATAAGTTGACCGCCCCCATGGCTGCCGATGAGAGGTTGTTGACCAAAAACTGACTCATGCTGCCGACCAACTCGCCGGCCTTGCGCAGGATCAGTTCGCTGTGGGGGGCAATTTTATCGTAGTACGGAATGGTCTCCAGAAACTCGGATAGGGCACCTGGCTGACTGAGCTGCGTTTTTACCCAGGGCACGGCGGTCTGGCTAACCTTGATGGCCTGGCCAGTAACCACCCCCGTGAGCACCCCCAAGGGCAGCACCACAACGATAATGATCAGCAGCAAGGTCAAAATCGATGCCAGGCTGCGCCGTCCTTTAAGTTTTTTAGCCAGCCAATGGTATATGGGACGCGATAGTGCTGAAAAGATGCCGGCTATAAAAATGGCCATCAAAAAAGATCGAATCATCGAGAGGAATACGGCCGAAATGAATACGACCAGCAGAACAACCACGAACTGATTCACTCTGTCATCACGCATGATAGCCTTGCTCCGTTATGATTTCGGCCGGATGAATGGCCCTTGTAATGGTTGATGAAATCTTTGGGTATAGTCGGTTTAGCCTAAAAGGGATGGGATTTCAAACCATTGCTTTGATATTTGGCCATTTGGGGTATTGGTTGGGATTATTATACAGGTAGCGCGTCAACCTGGTGAATGGCGAAGAGACAGCTGCTCGATTGTATATGCGTATTGATCGGAATCCACCTGTGGGACAGACCGCAGAAAAAAGCCGGTAGAGGTTTGAGCGAAACCTCTACCGGCTAAATTATTTTCAGACATTGAACCAACCCAATCACAGAATCGACAGCACCTACTGACCGGGAACGTAGGGTACATCTATTCCCCACCATTGTTGATCCATAGATTTTTCCACATCTTGGCTCGTTGCCACATCCGGGCCGGCCAAGCTGAATTTCATGTGATCCCAATTTCTGTACATAGTATCGTGTTGCGCAAATTCAGACTTGCTGAAGTGTTGGCTGCAGCTCGCCAAGAACAAAACCATAAAAATCAGAACAATTAGTTTTTTCATCCCCTCATCCTCCTTTTGAGTTCAAGTATTGAACAAAAAGCGGTCCCCTAAGTGCTAAGATAATAGTCAGTTGCTGTGAAATGTCAAGATTGACATTTTTTTGTCACCGCAAGTGCCCAGAAATGGCAAACCCGATTTCAGTTTTCTGCAGCAAACATTTATCATGCTGTAATTATTTGCTATTTAATTTTTTTGCGTTGGTCTGGAATTTGCTTGATCCAGAGTTAAAGTGACCTGACAAAGGAGTTTAATCGCGAGCCGCTGATGCAAAATCTTCCTAAACCGATAATTTTCAGCCGATTCATCCTGATGGTGAGTTTGATCGGTCTTTATGTTACCGGCTGCACCTACACCTCGGAGCGGCTTCATCCCCAATTCCCAGGCTATCGGCAGACCATGGGCGTGATGCTGGTGTTGGTGCCCGAAATCAGGATTTTTGAACAAATGCCGGATGGCAGCCGGCTTTTTCATGATATCCAGAGCCAAGATGCTCGAAGTATAGCACAACAATCCATTGTCCGGCAACTCGAGGCGCGTCACTTTACGGTACAAACCGCCGACACCCGGATGATGCAATCATCCGAACTGCTGAGCGTGACGTCCCTTTTCAGATCCGTGAACCGTTCCATCCAATTGCACACTTTCGGACCTCAACTGTACCCATCCAAATTAAGCGCCTTTGAATACAATCTGGGGCCAGTAACCGAAATCCTAAAGGTCAACCGGGCCGACGGCCTGGTTCTTGCCATTGGGCATCAAACCACTTCCGGCCAGCCTACCAAAAACTGGCTCAGCATCGCCGTCGTCGAACCAGAAGGCCGTATTATCTGGTATGGCCTTCAGGGTGACCACCAGAAATTCAATCTTCAAACCTCCGACGGATTAACAGCACTGGTGACAACCACATTGGCCAACTTCTGGGAGCAAGGTTCATGACACCTCGACATTACGTGCTGGCATGCTTGATGTTGCTGTTGGCATGGGCCACGCCGGTGATCACGGCACATGCAGCGGCGCCAGACCAGACAAACCGTTTGTGGCGGCTCGCCGCACAAGAACAAGAGAGGCTTGAACAGCGCGGTGTCGTCCTGCACGATGCGTCTTTGTCGAGTTATCTGCAATCTGTGGCCGAGCGCCTGTGGGAACAGGTATCCACCGATTTAAGTGCGCCGACCGTTAAGGTTGTCATGGATCCCCGGATGCAGGCCTATGCTTTCCCCAATGGGTTTTGTTTTCTGTCGACCGGCATCCTCAACCGGATAGAAAACGAAGACCAACTGGCCATGATCCTCGCCCATGAAATGGTTCATTATGCTCGCCAGCACACCGCCGCGCTTTACGATCATTTTCAAATGGCCTCCCATGGCACCGGGTTACCCTACGCCGATCAGCGTCAGGCGGCTGGTAAAGCGGCCATGAAACAAAAAATCGATGCCGCCGAACACCAGGCCGACGATGAGGGGCTGGCAATACTGAAAGCCGCCGGTTATTGCGAAACAGAGGTACTGTCCCTCATGTCCAACCTTTTGAATTGCCTGCAGGATCAGGGGGCGTCTGAGGCTGTGGGACGGTTGGAAAGTCGCATTAAAACAATGAAGACACGGATCGGCCGAACCCGGGATAGCGTGTCCTGCACATCGGCGACTGACGGCGACCCTAGTTTTTTCTTTAACCGTATTGCTCCGGCCTTGATGGCCAATGCACAGGCCGCGCTTACTTGCGGAAACTGGAACCAGGCGGATCAAAGTATCTCCAAATTTCTGGCATTGAAACCCGATGATGCCCGCGCGCATTATCTCAAAGGGGAGACCCTGCGTCGACGTAACGATGGCAGTGGTAAAAATCAGTGTATTGGATCGTACCTAAAGGCACTTAAAATCGATCCGGAATTCCCGTTGGCCCATCGTGCGCTTGGCGAGCTTCATTTTAAGGCCGGCCGATATCAGACGGCTGAGCCTTATTTCGAAGCGTTTCTCAGCTTGGCACCTCAAGACATTGCAAGAGAATTTATAAAAGGATATCTGAGCCAATGCCGGGATTGACCATCAACAAGCCCGTGATAGCTGTCTGGGTTGTGGCGACACTGATGCTGACCGCCTGTGCCGGACCGTGGAATAAGGCCCCGGATCATCTCCACGAGCCTCGATGGTCCATCACATCTCCCGAGGGATGGATGCAATTGAGCACGCAGGAATCAGAAATGCTTTCCAAGGATGGCCCTTATCTGGAGTATATTCTGATTCAATCGAGGTCACTGGCACAAGGGTTTCGTTTCACGAATCAAAAACTGGAACCTGATATGCTGCCGCATGAGGCCGCCCAAGTAATCGCCGACAATATGCGTTCCGATCCGCTGATCCGGCAATTGCAATGGCTGGCCAGCGAACCGGCCATGGTAGGTGGTCATGCGGGATTCAGGCTGATTTACAGCTATCAGGACCCATATGGAGTAAAAATCAAAACCATTTATTACGGCGTCATTTTGCCGGACCAGTTCTTCAATCTACGATACACCGCTGCCCACCGCTACTATTTTGATAAAGAGCTGCCCGCCTTTAATCAGGCTTTTGACAGCCTTCGGTTGGGGATCGATCTGAAAGAGAATATCCGACGTATTTTGAAAACACCGCGATTGGATATCAGGTCATCGAAGTAAGCATGGGAGGAACTAAGCCGATCGTTGAAGACGGTGAGTGTCCAGTGCCTTGTGCAGCGTTTTTACGGCCAGCTGGATGCAGTGGTGCTTTTTTACGGGGATTTCCTGCAGGACCTTGTAAACAGTGCCGTCATCGATGGATCGGGCAAAATCCAGATCCTTACCTTTGATCAGGTCCACAACCGCCATGGCGGCGGATATGGCTCCCGCACACCCCATGACCTGGTACTTCGCATCACCCACCACACCATTGTCCATCTTGATGTAAATACCCATGGTGTCACCGCAGGTGCCGGTCATCTCCGAGATGATGTCTGCATCGGGAATCTGTCCCATGTGCGGCTTGTTAATGTAGTAGTTGATGGCCGTTTTGGAATAGCCAGACACGGTGAGCATCTCTTCGATGGCTTCGGTTTCAGCTGACGTTGCTGCCTGGATTGGTGTCATGTTCCGTTCCTTCAAAATAATAGTGATGGTTACTTATGTAAAAGGAACGAATAAACCTTTATGCTATCGGTGTCAAGATGTGGCCATAAAATACGGTGGGCAATCGGTCCTGGCCCATATTTCGGCGTATATATATCCTTTACCCTTAAAAAGGATACACCTGCTTGCGAGTAGTAATCCGATCACCCGAACGCTAAATCTAACAAAATGGGGTTACCGGGTGAAGAACGGATTCAAGCTTGTCAAAAGAGGCAAAAGTCGATAAAAATATGAGTGGTCGGTTTCCAGATAACAGACGATCATCCCCCTTGAAAGGTTGATGCCATGAACTGCTGGCGAATGGTTGGGTTTTTGTTTTTAATTGGGCTGGCCCTGTGGGGCTGCAGCGGGGTTCAGACCCCGTCCAATGCGATTTGGATAGCGCAGCCTGAATTTGTTGAAGTGGACAATCATCTGCTCAGGGTCAGGATCGCGCCACAAAAGGGTGAATACCCCTACTATACCTTCTTCCTTCTCACGCTGACGAATCAGAGCAACGCAGACCTGATTGTGGATTGGAACACAAGCCAGTATCTGTTCAACGGCACACCACAAGGGATGCTGGTGTTCGAAGGCATAGACCCGGTAGCGGTAAAAAATGCGATGGTTCCGCCTGAAAAAGTGGCACCCGGTGCTGCCTTATCGCTTGAAATCATGCCCATGCGGCTGATTGCCTGGAGCCCTATCAAAGAGAATACATCCGGTGGCCGAAGCATTTCCCCCGGGATGCTGCCCATTGGGGAAAACGGCATCCGCCTGGCGGTTCAGCACGAGAACGGACACATCACCATCCCCCTGTCCGTGCGTATTTTTAGGGAAGGCTCACCCTGAGGCTTAGTGACCACCCCCGTTGGACTCACATCCGGCCGCTTCAGCCAGGATTGAACCATCCGCGCGGCAAGCCGCGGGGAATGCACTCGCTATCGCGGTTCAAACCATCACGCACGCAGACGAAGACGCTCCTGGTCCAGGATGCGGTCACCGATGCGAGTCACCAACTTCAATCCCAGACCCGCGTCATCCTGGCGAACCACTTTGCCGGTGACTTTCAGTGGCGGCCGGTTGGGTAAAACGATGACACCCCGAACAATGCGCGAACCGGCCATGGCAGCGTCCGTTTCCAGGCGCATGCCTGCGGAGCTCAGGTCGAGAACGGGAATCGTAAGACCGTCAATGGAAAGCAGGGGGCACTGGTCCACCGGGTAGATCACACGATGGTGTTGCCGCCTTTCAACATTTGGCTCGGCGGCGTCAATCAATGCAGCTTCGTTAACCTGCACCGGATTCGGATCCTGTTTTCTGGCATTGAGCGATGCCTCAATTTCCAGCAAGTCAGACATGATCTGCTGCCGGGTACTCGTTTTCTCGCCAACCGCCTGAGATGAGGGACTACGATCCTCAGACATCCCGGCTGGGTGGACGTGCACGTCGGCACCCTGCTGTTCAGGCGTTGCGGTGGTTTCCTGGAACATCCTCATCCGGCTGCGGGTCTCCACCAAGGTATGGGTCAATGCTTTCAACCGAACCTTTTCTTTTTCCAGACGGTCTTCGGCACAAACCGCTTCTGCGGCAGCGGCCTCCTCGGATTTTTTGACACGGCTGGCCTGGTTTCGGGCTTTCTCTGCTTCTGCGGCGGCGTCCTTGGCCGTCTGTCTGGCCGCAACGACTCGTTTTCGCGCTTTTTCCGCCACGGTGATGGCGTCTTGCATGGCCCGCTTGGCCTCGATCTCCAACAGCATCGCCCGGTTTTTTGCCGTCGCGGCGGAGACGACGGCCGTCAGGCTTGCCTGCCTTGCCCGCTCATACCGACGATTGGCCGATTCCAGTGCCGCCATGGCCGATTCCACCGCCTGCTGGACAACCGGAAGCGCCGATTCCGTTTGCTGCATCCGCCGAGATGTAATTGAAATGGCATCCTCCACGGTTCGGGCATTGGGCTCGGGCAAGGATGGGACGTCTCCTTCGGATGGATCATTGTCCGCCTCAGCCGACACGTTTATGGTAAAGTGAAGGTCTGTGGATGGCGCTCCACCGGAGCCTGATGATCGGGACGGTGCATTTGACGACGCTGGTCCGTTATTGGCGTCCCGGTCAGACAAATAGGCCACCGCTTTTTCATAGGCGCAGACCAGCAGGTCCAAGTCCTCCTGCCGGTCTCCACGCTCTCCGGCACCGGCATCTTGATGAAACAGGTCGATCATCCGGTGAAGATAGCCATATGCCTGGTTGGCGTCATCGACGTTGGCATCCGGCGGCAGATCCAGCAGCTTCAGGCTCGCTTCCAGTCCCATATCTTCCTTTCCTCTAAAAAACAGCATCGCATCCCCACGTGAGTCGGGTCATCGTTTGAACGACAAGTGTATCGGATACTGTGACTACAAGTTCCATGCCACAGGAATGGATTGTTACTGGGAAGAGAAAGACCGGTTTTTTAACATGAAAAGAAGGCAGCGGCCATGAACGGATGCGGTTTGGTGTCAAATAGATGGCAAAGGAGTCAAAAAAGCGGGATCGGTCAGGTCAACGACCCCGACCGGATGCGGTCGGGTCAAAAGGTTCATGGAACACCCCATCAAAAGGATTTGCATGATACCGCCTGCCAACTTGACAAGAATCGTCGGGGCTGTTAATCGAAAAATGTTGTACGTTTTGTGACAACAAAAGGACATGACATGCAGAAATCGTACAATCTGGTCAACATCGGTCTGTCTGACTATGCGATCCACACCTACCTTTCACTCCTTCAACACCATCCCGTCAACGGATCTCAGTTGAGCAAGCAATCGGGAATCCCCCGCGCGAGAATCTACGACATTCTGCGCACGTTGAAAAAGCGGGGTTTCGTCACGGAAGCCAGCAAAGGCATATTCGTACCACTGCCGCCCGATGAACTGATCAAACAATTGCGGCGGAACTATGAAGCGGACCTCGATCGCTTCGAAGCCCTGGCAAAGGGAATACAGAAGCCTGCCGACCATGACTTCATTTGGACCGTCTCCGGGTATCAGCGGGTCATGGACAAAGCCAAGGAAATGATCGATGCCGCCCGAAGAGAAATCTATATCCGTCTATTTCCACAGGAGGTCGAAACACTGGTCCGGGCCCTGAAAAAGGCTGAGAAAAAAGGGGTGCCGGTAAAATGCATTTTCATGGAGCCCTTTCCAAAGACCTTTGCCATTCAGGTGATTCACCCGCAGCATGAGGTGGTGGAACGCAACCTGGGCGGGCGCTCCTTCGATCTGGTGGTGGACAAGGAAGAATTTATCGGCGGCATGTTCGCCACCGAAAACACTGAGGCGTGCCGGATCAACTGGGGTCGCAACCGATGGTTCGTGACTGCCGGCCGGGACAGCCTGCGGCACGATTTTTTTCACTACTTCCTATATAAGACGCACACGCTGCAAGAACCGCTGGATGACCATGAAAAAAAACTCTACGAAATTATTTTGAATGACATGTAAGTCGGCCTTCAGTCGTCAGGCAGCAGCAATGAACCGTGATGCCGCTTGAAATGTGTGGAGGCATATTTTTCAAGCTTCCACTCGGGTACGCCGCAGGCCGGACATGCCCCGTTGAACCACTTGTTGCGCAGCCATCGGGCCGCCCGGCTATTCCTGGAGTTGTTGACCATGAAGGTTTTGTTGCAGTGCGTGGTGATTCGGGCCTGGTCACCCAGGCTTTCAAAGGTCTTGATGCCATGCAGCAGTCCTTTGCGCGACGGCCAGAGCTTGATTTTTTCGATCAGCCGGAACAGGTCCACCCGTTTGCGGTAGAAGCGTTGCTTGGGCGGCTTGGCTGTGTTTGGGCTTTCGTTCATACGGATTTTCCATCATGAACTGCCGGCCTCAAGGGAACCGGTTGCTCACGAATGATGTGCACGGCTTGGCAGGCCATGGCTGCCACCCCGATTTGCAGGGGGTCGTGCAAAATCCGGCCGGCCAGTTTTTCCCGGGCCTTCGAAGTGATGCCGCAAGGCATCCCCGGAGCGGCAACACGGGTGTCGGTGGAGACGTGACGCGCATGAATCACGCCGGCTGCGTTGGTGGCATCCACGATAAGATGATGGGTCGACAGCGCCTGGCCCAACTCAAATCCTACATGGATGGTGGTTTGGAACACAGCCCGGGTCCATCCGGCCAAGCCCTCGGCCTTTTTTGCCAACCGATCGACCACGGTGACGATAGCCTTGCGCATCAACAACGCCTCAACCACCCAGCGCCCCACGGGTCCGCAACCGAGCACCAGCACGCGCTTGCCGTCCAGGCCGCCGGCCATCAGATCGAGGCCGGCCACAAATCCCGTTGCCGTGGCGCGGGAATTGTCCACGGTTTTCCCCTGGCGGGGGCAAAAGGCCACGAAACGGTCGTCGTCGGCAGCCAGGATCACCTGGGCTCCCACGTCGATGGCTTCGGCAATACCGGACACGTCCGAATATCTGGTGACAAGCGCATCGAATCCCATGTGGACAAGGATGCCGCAGACCGTCTCAGCAAAACCGGAGATGACGCCAAGACCGCTGCCGATGGGCACCACGGCCATACGGATCGATGAGGCGGCATCGCGAAACCGGTGAACATCGCCAAGCCCGGCCGCCGCCGCACCGATTCCCAGCAGGGACCGCCCCGTCGCCGACACCAGATAACGATCGTAAGCGTTCAGCCCGAAACGGATATCCTGGATGTCGTCGGTGGTCAGTCGGGTCATGCTGTGTATTCCTGACCACGGTCCACGATCTCCTCAAGATTGAAGCGTCGCTGGATCGCGAGTAGCACCCGGTTGCATTTTTCCACGGCAAACTGCCGGGCAGCGGCGGTGACGATCAGGGTGGCAACCCACACGGGTGCCCCTTCCCGGTAACTGGTAATGGCTTCATCGGCCCCGAAGAACCCGGGTACCCGCTCAAGCGGTCCCGCACCGGCCATGATATGCTCGCCTTCGACGAATATCGCTCGGGTCGTGACACGGATATGCTCGAGAATGGCTCCCCGGGCAGTCACGGACGCCCCCACCGGGGGCAGTATTCCGGACAGAAAGAGTTCGGCCAGCATGTCGAACATATTGTGCCCTGTGGACGCATGGACGCACAACGGCGTCTGGCTCGGAAACCGGGCATCGATCTCCAGCACCTTGAAGCGGCCCTCGTGAAGGATCACTTCCACATCCATCAACCCCGTGAGCCGGATGGCCTGGGCGATTTCAACGGACAGCGTCTCGATTTCGCGGATCTGCCCGGCGGTCAAACGACACGGTGCGGCCACCGCCTTGCAGTCGTATGCGGCGTCCATGAAAAGCTGGGTGACCTGAAGCGGAACGTAGTTGCCGGGCTTGCCGATCAATTCCAGGGAAAAGGACGGTCCTTCGAGGGGCTGCTGGAACACCCACCCATGCCCTGGAAACCCTTGCGGGAAGGCAGCGGCCGCATCACTTGGACCGTTCAGGAGCACCACCCTCTCGCTGCCGCTGGCACGGCTGGGTTTGGCCACCACCGGAAACCCGCACCGCGGCCATGGCTCGGGGGCGGGGATGCCCAGGGATGCAAACAATTGGTCCGAATCGATTTTTGAATTGGAAAGGGCATAAGCCTCGGGATCGAAGGCAAGCGGAACCCGCCTGTCCAGACACCATTCAACCAAGCCATCCAGGGCCGATTGATCTTCAAGCGCGGGAATCACCAGGTCCACGGCTTTCATTGCATCGTCCAAAGCGGATCCCTGTCTGACATCCAGCTGGAGGAACCGGTCGCAAAGCAGATGGGCGGGAGCATGGTTCTTGCGGTCGACCAAGAGGGTCCGCCAACCGGCATGATGGGCCAGGCAGGCCAGTTCCACCCCCTGAAGCCGACCGCCGATGATGGCCGCTAACATGCCTCGGCCACCCTACGATCATGAAAGTAGGCACACCGTTTTCGTTCAGCGACCCAGTGCCGGTATTGATCGATTGTTGCCGGTTGGAGCCCGCATGTACGAAGGGTCGGTGCGATGCCTTCCATGCTGCGCCGGCCGTCTTCGATATCCAGGTCGCTCTGGGCCACACCGGCCAGGCCCTGGCCCGGTGGAACCAGCGATGTCACCACATTGGCTCCGGCATCCAACCGTAGTCTCAGGCCGGCAAGGCCATCCACATCCAACGAGGCCGGGATGAGCAGACCGGGAAAAACCATGCGCATCAGGGCAATGGTGATACATTCCCGCAGGGAGGAGGAAGGCGGCTGGTCTTTCATGGGGGTTCCGGCCTGGGGAACGAAGGTCATCGCCCGCACCTGATCGGCACCCAGACGGGACATGGCATCGAATGAATTGACCAGGTCGCACGAGGTTTCACCTACGCCGCAAAGCAGCCCCTCTTCGACGAGCATGCCCCTTGCTTTGGCCGCCACCTTGCTCCGGTAGCGGGCCTCGAAGTTTTGCCCCACCCGAAGCTGATCGAAGAGCTGCCGATTGTGGGTCTCTTGGTAGCAGGCGTACCAATCGGCACCGGCTGCGGCAAGCCTGTCGAGGATCGTATCTGGAACCACGCCCACGGAGGCCATCACCGGCAGGTTCGTGTCCGCCCTGATGGACCGCACCGCGTCGATTACTGAGGCAAAGTCGTCCTCGGCATCCGTGATAAAACAGGGGTCTTCACCGGCGGTCAAATCGATGAGGTGGACACCCGATCGTGCCAGCTGGCGCGCGGATTCGGCAATTTCGACCGGTGACTTGCGGTAACGGATCGCCCGGGTGTTGGTCTGGCGGTAGAAACAGAAGCTACATCGATTTCGGCAGTGGGTGCTGATGTACAAAAACCCGTATAGAAACACGCGATTGCCGAAATGCCGTTCGCGCTGTCGCCTGGCAGCGGCAAACAGCTTTTCCAGCAGGCTGGGCGTCGGGGAATCCAGCAGGCGGATCATCATCGCCGGGGAAAGTCCAGTGTTGTCCGCCGCCTTTTCGAGAATGTCTGCGAGCCCGCCCCGCCCATGATGATACGCCCGGATGACGGTGGCCGAATGATCGTTGTTCACGTTGGTCTGACCTTATCTTTTCAAATGGTTTTTGCTTCGTGACCGATCTAATTTTAGACGGCTTTGTAAAAAGTTCAAGATCAAGGCGTGCAAATTCCGAGGAACGAGGCGTACTTGGTCGTACGCCGCAGTGACGAGGAATGCCGCACAACGCCGATATTGGATTTTTTACGAAGTTGTCAAATGTTCAGGCGGATACCATCCAGATAGGAGATGCTCCGGCCGAAACGGGACAGGTGGGAACCACCCTCGGCAGTCATGAGCAGACGCTCCAGTCCAAAGCCGATGCCCACCCAGGTATCAGTAATTCGCCAGGCCCGATCGATGGGATGGGGGCCCATGGCACCGGAACCCAGTTCCAGCCCATCGGCCTCGGCGACCACATCCAGGGTGGTACCATATACCGCCGAGGTCTCCGATTCCAATCGATAGCGGTGGATACCGGCGCTGTCCATGATCAGGGCGGCGAGGTGTTCGAGGCGCTGCCGGCGTTGATCTTCAGGCAATCCGAACTCGCACAGGTTTAGCATGGTAAACTCGGCGGCATGCCTGGCGCCCTCCGTCTCTTTGCGAAAGCAGGGACCCACTTCGAAGATCCGGACCGGCTTGGCCCACAAGCGAAGCAGGTCCTTGACCACATAATACAGGTGGGGGGCCAGCATGGGGCGCAAACATTTGTCCCTGTCCACCCAATAGACCTGTTCCCACAGGGGGTGATCGACCGTGATCGACATCCTGGACAGCAGCCCTTTAGACATCAAGACCGGCGTGGACACCTGAACAAAACCGTGTGACACCAGCGCTTCCACCAGCACGGTTTCCAACCGGCACAACCGGGGACGTCGGGCGCCGCTGCGCAGGGCGTCAAGGTGACGGCGATGCGCCGCGACACGCTCTTTTTCCAGCGTCTGGAATGCCCGGTTGCGATGGTCGCTATCGTCAAATGTCCGCGCCAGGGTCACGGTGTCAGCATCCAGCTCAACCAGACGCTTGCGTTGGATGTCCGTCCAATTGAGGTTCATAATGGGTTCTGGGTTCTGGGTTCTGGGTTCTGAGTTCTGGGTTCCAGCCATCGTAGCTGGGTGGGCTGCGCCCACCAATAGACAGAATACCTTAACCCTGAATGTTGAACCCGGAACCCGGAACCTTTGAATCCGTAAACGGATTCAAATGGCGGGGAGTCCCGGTGTCGCACCGAGCTACGTAGATTTAGAGTCCACGCGATCACCTGTCGATCCACCCCCCGCAAACGGCGGTACCGTTTCACACCTTTAACGGTTTTTCAAGCCATATGATCGAATAGCCACCGGCCTGAATTCCCTTGACACGATTCCACCGGGTTGATAATTGTTGTCCTGTTTGTGGCAACATAATTGCGACACATTATAAACCCTTCTAATTAATCTTCAATTCATTGTTTGTGCGCGAAGCTAATCCGGGATAAACCGAACCGTGAAGGAGATCCAATCATGAAGCAGATATTGATATTGGGTGCTGGCCTGGTGGCACGGCCTGCGGTTCGTTACCTGCTCGAAGAAAACGGGTTGCAGGTGGTGCTTGCCGATCAGAAGGTGGACAAAGCCGAAGCCATCATCTCGGGGTATGCCAACGGCAAGGCCGTTCGCATGGACGTAAAAGACGAGAACCTTTTGGCGCGACAGGTCTCGACGGCCGACATTGTGGTCAGCCTGCTGCCATGGACCCTGCATCCGATCATCGCCCGCCTCTGCCTGACCCACGGCAAACACTTGGCCACCGCCTCCTATGTAAAAGATGAGATGCAGGCCCTCGATACGCCGGCCAGGGAAAAGGGCCTGATCTTTCTCAACGAGGTGGGTGTGGACCCGGGACTGGACCACATGTCAGCCATGCAGATCATCGATAAGGTCAAACAGGACGGCGGCCGCATCGATAGTTTCTTCTCCTATTGCGGCGGCCTGCCGGCGCTGGAGAGCAACAACAACCCATTGGGTTACAAGTTCTCCTGGAGTCCCGAAGGCGCCATGCTGGCGGCGACCAACGACGGTCGCTACATGGAGCACAAAAAAGTGATCGAAGTGCCCGGGGACCAGTTGTTCAAGCACTACTGGTTGAAAAGCGTTCCCGGCGCCGGTGTCTTTGAAGCCTACGTCAACCGCGACGCCCTGCCCTACCTGAAAATTTACGGTATCGAGGATGCCGCCGGCATCTATCGCGGGACCCTGCGTAACATCGGCTACTGCGAAACCTGGGATTTCATCAAGCAACTGGGACTGCTCAATCAAAAGATGAAGTTCGATTTCGATGAAGTCAGCCCTCGCGAGGTGCTGGCCAACATCGTCAACTGCCGGGGAAAAGATCTCCGGGCGGGCGTATCCGCCTACCTCAACATTCCGGAACACTCCCTGACCCTTAAAAAACTGGAATGGCTTGGTCTGCTCTCGGACCGCAAGTTGAAAATCGGCACGGCATCGGTCTTCGAGATGTTCGCCCATACGCTGAAAAACCGCCTGGTGTACGACGAAGGTGAGATGGACCTGCTGGTGATGCACCACGAATTTGAAGCCATCTATCCCGACCTGCCCCGCCAGCGCATCCAGTCCACCCTTATCGACTGCGGCATTTCCGGAGAAGACAGTTCCATGTCGCGCACCGTGGGATACCCGGTAGGCATCGCCGCCAGCCTGCTTGCCCAGGAGAAGATCACGCTGACCGGTGTGCTCAGGCCGGTCCACCCACAAGTCTATGAACCCATCCTTGCGGAATGCCAGCGCATGGGCATCTACTTCAAGGAACGGCGATCCGACCTGGATGCCGACGAACGCAGCTATTGGGGAGATTGACGAAGATGAAAAAACTGTTGATTCGTGCCGAAGACAAAAACCGATGGGAACGCCGGGCGCCAATCGTACCGACGGACCTGGCAGAGATCCTGACCAAGACCGGTGCCCGGGCCTTTGTGGAGAAATCGGACAAGCGTTTTTTCAGTGAAGACCAATACGCGGTCGCCGGGACTGTCGGCTGCGAGGGCATGGCCGACGGGGATGTCATCCTCGGTGTAAAAGAGATCCCCATCGAAAAACTCCTGGATGGCAAAACCTATCTTTTTTTCTCTCACACCATCAAGGGCCAGTCAGACAACATGCCCCTGCTGCAAAAAATCATCGACAGCGGTTCCACCCTCATCGACTATGAAAAGATCACCGATGAAAAGGGCCGCCGCCTGATCTATTTCGGCCCCTTTGCCGGGGATGCCGGAGCCATCGACATCCTCTCGCTCATGGGTGAGCACTGGGCCCGCAGGGGCATCGACACCCCATTTGCCGCAGTCAGACGGGCGCACCAGTATGATTCAGTCGAAGCGGCCAGGGAACACCTCACCGGCATTGGCCGCAACATCCGACGCGACGGATTGCCCCCGGAACTGTGCCCTCTCACCGTGGGCATTCTGGGTTATGGCAACGTTTCGAGGGGCGCCCAGCAGATCTTCGATTGTCTGCCAACCGAGCGCATCGCGGCCGATGAGATCAATGACTTTGTAGCCAGCGGTCGCGGTGACCACCGAACCGTCTACGTGACGATTTTTAAGGAGCAGGACCTGGTTAAGTCGGTGGATGCAGGGGCAGATTTCGATCTGCAGGACTATTACGATCACCCGGAACGCTATGAAAGCCGTTTCGAGCGATTCCTGCCCAGCCTCACCCTGCTGGTCAACGCGGTATACTGGGACAAGCGCTACCCCCGATTTGTCACCTGGGCGGGATTGAAACGCCTGAACGAAACAACCCGGACATACAAACTCAGCGGCATCGCCGACATCACCTGTGACACCTTTGGTTCGATCGAATGCAACGTCAAATCGACCGACAGCGACATGCCGGCCTATCGGGTTGACCCGGCAGCGGGCACCACCCAAGACGGTCATCTGGGAGAGGGAATCGTGCTGCTGGCCGTGGACAATCTGCCCTGTGAACTGCCACAGGACGCCTCGACGTTCTTCAGCAATCAGCTCAAGCCGTTTGTTCCCGGCCTGCTGGCGGCCGATTACGACAGCACCCTCGAAAATTCGGGCCTGCCTCCTGAGATTCAAAAGGCGGTGATCGTTTACAACGGCAAGTTGACCAGAGATTTCGAATATCTGAATAACCACCTAAAAACTTAAATGAAAAACAGCGCTGGTCACTCCCCTGCAGGGAAAGGCGAAACGCTTCGGCAAACTAAATTAGCAATCGGATAATTACTAAAAACACACTAACAAGTGTTTGTCCAGAAATGGTAGATTGTGGTTCAGACCAAGGCCGCAGCGAAGTTGAAACCGGAGGCGTAGCAGCACTACGTCGAGGATTTCAACAGAGTGAGAACGCAGGCCTGGACCACAAGATGCCTTTTATGGACAGACACTAACAAGGTAATCTGCCTATGAAACGTAGCTTAAACGCAGGCAAGCAGCGAAACGGAGGCCTGAGCCTCAACATCCTCACCGAGGACGAACTCGATCAGATCCACCTCGGAACACTTGATCTGCTTGAAACAACAGGCATCTATGTAGAAGATGTGACCGCCCGGGACCGCTTCGAAAACGCTGGCGCCAGGGTGGATCGGGACAGTCAGATCGTGAGAATCCCTCCCCATCTCGTTGAGGAAGCCATCCGTTCGGCGCCGTCAAAAGTGATCTTGGCCGGCCGGGACCCCAGGCATGACCTGGTACTGGAAGGCAACCGGGTGCACTTCACCAACTTCAGCGAAGGCGTAAAGATCAATGACCCCCACACCGGTGAGAACCGGACACCGGTAAAGCAGGACCTCATCGACACCGCCCGGGTGATCGACTACCTCGACGAGGTGGATTTCTGTGAAAAAGCCCTTGGTGCCCACGACGTCAACCAGGCGGTGGTGCCTCTGCACAACGCCGAGGCCTACCTGACCCACACGACCAAGCACTGCGCCTTCGGCCCGGGAAACGGCCGGCTGCTGAACAAGATCCTGGAAATGGCCGCAGCCATCGTCGGCGGGGTCAAGCGGCTGAAGGAACGGCCCATCGTTTCATTCACCACCTGCCCGGTCAGCCCGTTGAAACTGATTACGGACTGCTGCGAAATCATCATGGAATCGGCCCGCAACAATGTGGTGTGCAACATTCTCTCCATGGCCATGGCCGGCGGCACCGCACCGGTGACGCTGGCCGGTACCCTGGTGACCCACAATGCGGAAATCTTGAGCGGGATCACCTTGAGCCAGCTGACCCGCAGGGGTGCGCCTGTGGTCTACGGCAGTTCGACCACTGCCATGGACCTGAAAATGGCCGCGGCGACCGTAGGGACTCCCGAATGCGCGCTGATCAGCGGGGCTGTGGCGCGACTGGCGCGCTATTATGCCCTGCCGAGCTATGTCGCCGGTGGCTAGGGCGATTCAAAAATATCCGACGTCCAGGCAGGCCACGAAAAGACGCTCACCGGACTGTTGCCCGCATTGGCAGGTGCCAATATGATCTACGGTCTGGGAATGCTTGAAAGCGGCATCACGTTCGACTACGGCCAACTGGTATTAGACTGCGAATTTGCCCGCATGATCAAATTTACTGTGCAGGGAATCCCGGTGAATGCGGAAACACTCGCCGTGGACGCGATCAAGGAGATCGGTCCGGGCCGTGATTTTCTCATGCACCCGACAACCTTCAAAGGCATGCGGAATCAATCCAAACCAGAAATTATCGAGCGCAGAATGAGAGGCGTGTGGGAGGCCGCAGGCGCCACCACGGCCTATGAACGGGCCATGGCGAAAGCGCGATGGATCCTCGACAACCATCACCCGGAGCCACTGCCCGACAAAGTACTTGACAAGATCAGGAGCATCGTCGAACAGGCTGAAGCGGAGATTGGAATAGAAACAGGAGAAGATCGATGAAAAAGAATTTGAAGCTACCCAAACAAGCCAACGTTGTCATTATCGGCGGCGGGATTATCGGTTGTTCGATTGCCTACCACCTGGGCCATCTGGGTTGCAGGGACGTCGTCCTTTTGGAACGGGATGAACTGACTTCCGGGACCACATGGCATGCTGCAGGCCTGATG
>JAQYWF010000400.1 GCA_030145105.1 Desulfosarcina sp. | reverse complement strand
GACTCCCACTCATTAAAAAGGTCGGCGGCGATTCGCTCGACCTTGTCGGTACGGTCGCGCACGGATTCGGCCCGCTCTTCGCAGGACCGATAATCTTCGCTGAGTTTTTCGTAGACATCTTCCAACGCGCCGCCGTCAAAGCCGTACATGGCCTTGATGCGTTCCACGACCGTTGGATTTATTTCGCTCGCTAACCCCGCCGCAAGCGGCGGGGTTAGCGCTGGCTGTCGCGGTTCACGGTGACCCTGCGACCCGGAGAAACAAGCTCCGGATCGCAGGCAAAATCGGCAATTCCGGTCAACCGTTAATCGACCCGGGTAAACTGAACCCGACGGTTCTTGGCTCGGCCGAGCCGGGTTGCGTTGTCGGCGATGGGGCGATCCGGTCCGTATCCCTTGGCTGTGAGACGGGACGGGGAAACACCCTTGCCTATCAGGAAATCCACGACGGCCTGGGCCCGACGCTGGGAGAGATCCATGTTGTACGCTCGAGGACCGGTGCTGTCGGAGTGGCCTTCGACGACCACCTTCAATTGGGGATCAGCGCCAAGCGCCGCGGCAATTTCATCCAGAATCCCGTAGGAAGTGGATTGAATGTCCGCCTTGGACGTTTCGAAATTGATGTTATTGAACGTCCACGATGCTGCGCCGGCGCCTAAAACCGATATTGGGCAACCGAAGGCATCCACCTTCACGCCGGCAGGGGTTCCCGGGCATTTGTCCAGAGCGTCGGGCACGCCGTCACCATCACTGTCCAGCGCACAGCCGTCGGCGTCCACTTTCATGCCGGCAGGGGTTCCCGGACACTTGTCCAGGTAATCCGGCACACCGTCGCCATCGTTGTCCAAGGGGCAGCCAACTGCATCGACCTTCACGCCGGCAGGCGTTCCGGGACACTTGTCTATGGCATCGCCCACACCGTCGCCATCACTGTCCATCATGTCGCCGATAAATACCTTTTCAACAAAATCGGCCATCTGCTGACCACTGGACAAATCATCCGCACTGGTGGCAAACCCACAACCGCCAATCCTGGCGATCTCCTCCATCAGCTTCTGTCCGCCGGCGTCATCACCCACGAGGATCGGATAGAAACACAGGGAATCACCGAACTTCTCCTTAACGGCCGCTGCGGAGGCAGTCGGTTTTGCTGCCATACTCTTGGCGTCGGTAACGATGATCACGGCACTATTTCCGCCAAGTCCGTCCAGATCGTCGATGGCGCCGTCAATGGCCATTTCCAGAGGGCTGGTACCACCGGCCGTAGTGATTGTGGAAAGCGCGTTCAGCTGTTCGGTCTTGTCTAATTCACCCATGTCATCAATCAGCATTGTCGGTTTTCTTGAGAATTGAGAATCATGCCCGAAGGTACGCAGTCCGCTTTTGATCCCCACATCCGCCGGAATGGTTTCGGTCATGTTGCGAACCACGGCGGTTGCGATATCCAATTTCTGCCACTGCCCATAACCATCCCCCATGGAGGAGGAGGCATCCAGAATGACAAGCACATTCTGCGTTTTGAGTGCATGTCCACCCGCATCGACTGCAACCGGGGTAAACGCGGGTACCGGCTGGTAGGATGTGGCGCAAGCATTCATCAAGGTCGCAACCATCAGCACAAGCACGAGCTTTGATACAGGGTGTTTCATGGAAATTCCTTTCTGTTGTCAGGAGATTATGGTTTCTGGACACTTTTTGGAATTGGGGATTGAGGACAATAGCGCTTCGATAAATGAAAAAGTAATCCCTTTAAAAAAAAAGTCCAGTGCGGATACCAAAAAAGCCGCTTGGGCGATCACGAGTTTGATTGACTTTTCAGGCAAATTGGCTATTGTTTGACCACATATGAAGCATTTGACGCGCTCCACCAAATCAACACATCATTACGACGGTTACGCCCATCTTTTCAACCTTCAAACGATCAAACAGGAATCCTCAGTCATGATCTTAGATGAAGCACGCCAGGTTCTGCAGATTGAAGCTGACGGTATTTTAAATCTGATCGGTCGCCTCGACCACCGGTTCGATCAGATGGCGGAAGTCATCCTTAAAGCGACCGGCCGGGTCATCGTCAGCGGCATTGGAAAATCAGGTATCATCGGCCGAAAAATCAGCGCCACCCTTAACAGCACCGGTACGCGGTCGCTATTTCTGCATCCGGTGGAAGCCATGCACGGAGACCTGGGAATCGTTGGCCCAGACGACGTCTTCCTGGCCATGTCCTACAGCGGAGAAACGGATGAACTGAATATACTGATGCCCAGCATCCGCAACATCGGGTGCACCGTGATCTCCATGACGGGAAACCCGGCATCCACCCTGGCCACACACAGCGATATCGTCATTGATGTCGGGGTGGAAAAAGAGGCCTGCCCATTGGGTCTGGCACCTACGGCCAGCACCACCGCGCTACTGGCCATGGGGGATGCGTTGGCCGTGGTGCTGATCAACAAGAAGCAGTTCAAGACAAGTGACTTCAAGCGATTTCATCCCGGCGGGGCGCTGGGTCAGCGGCTGTTCAGCCAGGTGCAGGACATCATGTTCACCGGTGATGCCGTTCCCATTGCCACCACATCGGCATCCATGCAGGAGGCCGTGGAAGAGATGGACCGCCACGGATTGGGTGCCCTGATCATCGTTGGCGAAGACCAACGGCTTGCGGGCATCCTCACCGACGGCGACCTCAGGCGGATGATTGCCCAGAAAAAGCCGGTTCTCGAACAATCCCTGACGGCGGTGATGACCCCATCACCCCTGCATACATTTCCTCAGACACCTGCCTTTGATGCCCTCACCGTTATGGAGCGTCATGAGATCACTGTCCTGCCAATCATCGACAGTGAGCGCCGGGTGCTGGGGATCCTGCATCTGCATGATATCCTCGGCAAGGGCGAATTCAAGTTCAATGGACTCGATTCCGAAAAAATGCATGGCCTGAACGGTTAACCTGTAAGGAGTGTTCATGAATCCAAAAACCATTGAAACCCGCATTCAGTCGCTGGGTGAGGCCAAAATTCCATCGCCGATGCTAAATGAAGAGCATGGCGGGATTCACCACCTGTTCGTCTCCGATGCGGATCAGGTGATGATCAATATCAAGCGGGCCGATATCGAAGCGATGCTTGCAAAAGGCATATCCCCACCGGCCTTCGAAGTTGCCGGCCCACGACGAAAAGTCTATTTCGACGCATCCAAGCTCCGGTGCGCCATCGCCACCTGCGGGGGTCTGTGCCCGGGTTTGAACGACATCATCCGCGCCATTGTGCTGGAGCTGCACTACCGCTATGGTGTAAAAATCATCTACGGTGTCCGCCACGGACTGGAAGGATTTATCCCCGAGTATAACCGTGATTTTCTTGACCTGACGCCGGCCCGGGTCACCACCATCATGAACATGGGCGGTTCCATTCTCGGGTCGTCGCGCGGGGCACAGGACATCGATCGGGTGGTGGACTGTCTGGAGGTGAACAATATCGGCATTCTCTTCATGGTGGGTGGAGACGGCACCCTCATGGCCGCGTCCAAGATTGCCGATACCATTTCCCAACGGGGACTGAAAATCAGCGTCGTGGGCATTCCCAAGACCATCGACAACGATATTCACCTGGTTTCCCGCTCCTTTGGATTCGACACCGCGGTGGATGTGGCCCGCATGGCGATCCAGAGCGCTCACAACGAGGCCATCGCCTACCCCAACGGCGTGGGTCTGATCAAACTCATGGGGCGGCACTCCGGTTTCATTGCCGCCACGGCGGCCCTGGCTCAGCAGGATGCCAATTTCGTATTGATTCCTGAGGTTGACTTCGACCTTGAGGGACCCAAGGGATTGATGGCCGCCCTGCAGGCAAGGGTGACCAGCCGGGGCCATGCGGTAATTGTGGCGGCCGAAGGGGCCGGGCAGAAATTTTTTGAGGATGTGTGTGAGCGGTGGGATGCATCCGGAAATATTTGCCTCAACGACATCGGTCCCTTTTTAAAGGACGCCATCAAGGCCCACTTTGCCCAGAATAGCATCCCGCTGACCATCAAATACATCGATCCCAGCTACATGATTCGCAGCCTTCCGGCCAATGCCAATGACAGCGTGTTCTGTGGGTTCTTAGGCAGGGATGCGGTACACGCGGGCATGGCGGGAAAAACCAAGCTGGTCATCGGCCATTGGAACAACCATTTCGTGCATTTGCCCATGGAAGCCACCGCAGGCAGAAGAAAACAGGTTAGGCCCGACGGAAAGCTGTGGACGACGGTACTGGAATCCACCGGTCAGCCATCGCTTAAAAACGATGCACCGTAGGGGTTCGGGGTTCAGGGTTCTGGGCTCAGGGTTCTGGGTTCAGGGTTCGGGTCTCCGCACTTCCGACTTCCGACT
>JAQYWF010000163.1 GCA_030145105.1 Desulfosarcina sp. | reverse complement strand
TTGATCGTTCGCAATGCCATCTGGGAATGGGAGCAGGATCACCGGGCCCAGTCGGCGGCTGGAATTGGCGATCAGCCACCCGGCAGCGCCTATCACCTGCGGTGGTCGCTGATCCAGATCGTCTGGCTCATCTGGCTGGTCGTGCTTGTGGTCGGCGGTGTCTCGAACTGGGATAAGTCCGGTTCTCTGTTGCCGCTCGTGAAACGCTTTTTCGGCTATACCTTTACCCTCGGAAGCCTCGAACTCAGTATCAAAGGCGTGGTCACAGCGTTACTTATCCTGTTTGTCACCCACGTGTCGGTGCGCATCGGCCGGACACTGCTGCTCGAAAAAGTGCTTGACCGCAAAGTCCTTGAGCGTGGTCTCAAGCACTCGATCATGACCATCACGGGGTATCTGGGATGGGCGGTCGGCCTGGTCCTGGCCCTCGGCACGCTCGGGGTTAACTCAACCTCTCTGGCGGTGGTTTTCGGTGCGCTGAGTATCGGCATCGGCTTCGGGCTGCAGACCATCTTCAACAATTTTATCAGCGGCCTGATCCTGCTGTTCGAGCGGCCCATCCAGGTGGGGGATTTCGTGGAGGTCAACGGCCTGTGGGCCGAGGTCAAGAAAATCAATGTGCGCGCCACCGTTGTGCAAACCTTTGACAACGCCTCGGTGATCATCCCCAACTCCGAGCTGGTCAGCCAGCAGGTGACCAACTGGAGCTTCAAGGATCAACGCATGCGCCGCAATCTCGAAGTGGGCGTGGCCTACGGCTCAGACATCGAAAAGGTGACCAGCACCCTGCTGGACATCGCCCGGGATATTAGAGCCGTGTTGAAGTACCCCAAGCCGGAAGTGCTGTTTATCGATCATGCCGACAGCGCCCTGATTTTCCGCCTGCGCGTCTGGCTCCACGTGGACGACTACTGGACCACCGTCAGCCAGATCAGAACGGATATCGACCGCCGCTTCCGCGAAGAGGGCATCGAAATCGCCTTCCCGCAACGGGATCTGCACATCCGAACCATCGCCGGGGGGATTCAGCCGGCGCCTGCTCCCGGAAAGGATTGATGGTTCGTTGCTTTTATTCTTGGAATAACCATTCACAGGCACCTGGAGACCAAGCGATGAAAAGATGGGAAAGTCCAAAACCCTAGTTCGTGGTTATTGTCCTGTTGCGCCTTCACTCAACCCTCAGCGCTGCCGCGTCCGATGATGCCTATCGAAACGCCTTTATTGAGTACCTGGAAATAGGACCGGCCACCTATTTAAAAATCGATGTTCACGGCAAAACGGCCGCAGATATCGATAAACGACTCTCTGAACTCTATTATGATAACGGCCTGTATCCCTTTTGGATAGAGGATGGAACACCCGGATCGCGGGCCGCTGACATGCTCGCCGTGCTGGACGAAGCCGGAAACCACGGCCTCGATCCGGCCGATTATTTTGCCGACCGGATTCACAGCTATTGGGGCAGCACGGAGACGACGGATCTGGTGCGCCTGGATATCCTGTTGACATTGGGCATGATGCGTTACGTCGCCGATCAACGCGAGGGCCGTTTGGAACCACGCAGCGTCGATCCAGAACTTTTTGCCGCCTCACGCGATGTGGCGGTGGACTGGGACACACTCAGGAAAGAGGCTTTTACGGCAACAGACATGCGAGACTTTCTCGAGAAGCAAGTACCCCCGTTTCCGCCAGATTGTGCTCAACATGGAACGCTATCGCTGGTTGAAACGGACACGCCGGGGCGAACGTCTGGTAGCGGTCAATATCGCTGCTTTCGAGGCCGTTGCCGGCAAGCCGGGATCATTCGACGTGAGAATGCCGGTGATCGTCGGCAAACAATACCATGAAACGCCGGTTTTCAGTGACACGATCAAGTACGTGGTCTTTAACCCCTATTGGAATCTGACGACCAGTATCGCCGCCAATGAGACGCTGCCGAAGCTGAAGAAAGACCCCTTTTATCTCAAGAAACACAATATGCGCATCTTCAAGGGCTGGGGGCCGGATAACGCCCTGGGGACGTTGAAGCTCGTCTTTCCGAACGAATATAATGTTTACCTGCACGACACCCCGGCGCACGGCCTGTTCAAAAAGGAGCGGCGTGCGTTCAGCCACGGCTGCATCCGCATGGACCGGCCCGTGGAAATGGCATCCTGGGTTCTCGGAGGTGAAGAAAAAGGATGGGGACAGGCGCGGATCGATGAAATTATCGCTGGCCGCCAACGCAAGGTGGTCGTGCTGGATCAGCCGGTTCCGGTTTATATATTGTACCGCACGGCGTATGTGGACCCGGAAGATGGCGTGCTCTATTTTTATGAGGATATATACGGCCGGGACACATTGCTCGCCAAGGCGTTGTTCGCAGGCAACACCGGGAGAAAGGATTGAAGAAAATGAAAGTGATTGCGTATCGGACGCAAGACGGAAGCGAAGGGTAATTGACAGGTTAGTGCCGCTGCTTGCCGTAACGGGACCATGCCCTTTGGTAGAGGGTGTTCAGCGCTTCTTCGAGGGCCAGGCGATACCGTTCAAACGCCGGGGTTTTCAAACCTGGTGGGACCCAAAAGGGTTCCCCATAATAGAAATCAACCCTTGAAAAAGGTTTGGGAATAGCCGTCCGGTCCCAAGATTTAAAACGGATATAATCAGAGGCGGACCAGGCCATCGGCAGGATCGGTGCCCCGGTCCGTGAGGCCAGCATGATGGATCCGGGCTGCACAATCTGGGCCGGTCCCTGGGACCCATCGGCGACCATGCCGACATTCCCGCCCTGGTCGATCCAGGCGATCAGTTCCTTAAGCGCCCGCATCCCCCGTGTATTACGAGAGCCACGAATGGTTGAAAAATTGAGATGGTGCGCCAACCGGGCGATATACTCGCCGTCCTTGCTGGCACTCACCAGCACCGCCGCCGAATCCTTCCTGAGATGATAGAAAACATAAAACAGCGAGTAATGCCAGAAAATGGCGATAGCCGCCTTTTCAGATGCGTCCATTTTTTTTCGATAGTTCGAACCATGTTCACGCACCCGGCAGGTGGCAAACCAGAGCCGCAGCAGCCCGGCCACCATAAACGGGGCAATCCGTACCAGCAGGTTATGCAATTTATCCAATTTCACTCGAGCGTGACTCCAGTTTTCTCATTTATTTGGAATTATCTCTGATTCTTCCTTCAACTGTCTCAGTTGGCGTTCTAATTCCGCGACCGTTTTTTCGAGTGCCAGCATCTTCTTGCGCATCTCCGGCAGTTTTTGGAAGATGCGCGTTGCCTTGAGATATGTTTTATGGGGAATCGCCGGCGCACCGGAAACCACCTGGCCCGCTGCTACATCGGTAGTGGCGGCACCGCGGGCGCCGATAATGACATCATCGCCAATTTTCAAGTGCCCTGTGGTCGCCGACTGGCCGGCCATGGTCACCCGATCGCCCAGCCGGGTGCTGCCGGAAATGCCCACTTGGGACACGATCAAAGAATCTTCCCCGATGATGACGTTGTGGGCGATCTGAACCAGGTTGTCTGTTTTGGTACCACGCTTGATCCAGGTCTGATCGATGGCTGCCCGATCGATGGTATTGCAGGCGCCAATCTCTACATCGTCATCGATCTGTACACATCCCAGCTGAGGTATTTTGAAATAGCGCTGCCCATCTTTAGCAAACCCGAATCCATCGCTGCCGATAACGCTGCCCGAATGGATAATGACGCGTTTTCCGATACGGCACGCCTCGCGAATGGTCACATTTGGGTAAAGCAGACTGCCTTCACCGATCGTGACGTCCTCTCCGATATAGCAGAATGGGTAGATCGTGACATTATCCTGGATCACACAATTGTCGCCGACGAAAACAAACGGGTATATCGTGACATTGCTGCCAAGACGAACGTCCGTGCCCAGGATCGCCCGTTTATCGACAAGCCCGCTCTCTTTTTTCGGGGGTGAGAACAGGCTGACCAGCTTTGCATAGACCAGGTAGGGATCGTCGACCAGCAACAGCGTTTTTCCGGAAGCTTCCGTTTCCCCTGAACAGATAACCACTGACGCGGTTGTCTTTTCGATGAATGGGGCATATTTGGGATTGGCCAGGAAGGTCAGATCGCCCGGGCCGGCATCTTCAATCGTGGCTATCCCGGTCAGGATCGTATCCGGATTGCCTTTTATTATGCCATCGACCATGCCTGCGATTTCTTTTAGCCTTACTTCCATGGGTCATTCCTTTTCGCTTTGATATTTTTTAACAGATGGGCTGACGTCAATGTCCAGTGCCTAAATAACGGTCCATCAACCTCGACCAGTCGCTGGTGGCCATCATTTTGAGTAGAGACCGGTTAATGCGCTCACGCATGGGGCTGCCGGTGGGCATCGCCATACTGACGTAATAATGATCGAAGGTTTCGGGGAGAACCCGCAGTCGGTTGGAAAACCGGCTGACGACAAGATGTTTCAATACGTCTTCATTGTAAACGAAGGCATCGATCTGGTTGTCAACGATGGCCTGCATACCTTCTTGGGCATTGGTGAAGGGCAATACGGCGATGCCGCTGTCGACCAACCGGTTCAGGGTTGTCGATCCATCTATGGAACCGACGCGAACGCTGTATAGATCCCCTCGACCGCGAACCTTTCCGCTCAGCTCGTTGACGGTCAGCGATGTCGTGATGGCGGCGGTTAACGAGGAAACCAGAACAAGCGAGACGATCATCCAGACGATTGCAGCCATTCGCCCGCCCAGTGTCTTGGGTGCCTTGTCTCCGTAACCGACGGTCGTCATCGTTACTGCTGCCCACCAGACGCCATGTCCAATTCCTTCAGCGGGTCTGCTGCCGAACATGTCCTGGTTCCGGCGGCGCTCGAAGAACCACACAGCCGCCCCGACGATAAGCAACAGCAGGATCATGCACATCATCACCGTCAGAAAATTTGAGGCATAAAATCGTTTGATCAGGCCAAACCAGTTGAAACCGGTGCTTTCTGTCGACACGGCGATAGCTGCCCCCGACCGGTAGTAGGGATTGCTGAAGTCCATTATGATCTCGCGGCTTACCGTGATGGCGGCGGTGGGTATCACGTCCAGTTCGTCCTTTTCGACTGCAGCCAGAATCTCAGGGATGCTGCTGTATTCCACCAGCTCGAATTCGACAGCCAGGTCCCTGGCAATCATTTGCCAGAGTTCGATGCTCAGACCTTCCCGTTGTCCATCGGCGGATTTCATGACAAATGGCGGGGCATTCACAACACCCACCATCAGCCGCTGCCCACTGTCCTGGTCGTCCAGCCCGAAGGCTTGCAATGGCTGCAGCGTATAGGCCAAAACAGCCAACATACCCAAAAAGCGTGCGATGTTCGCTTTGTGATTCTGTGCGACGATTTTCAAGATAGATCCTTCAGCAATCCTGCGGCCAAGACTTTTTTTGATTGGTGATGCCTCTTTTTATAATATTGCGTCCATTCGGACACCGATCAGAAATGATCATCGGCTAGCATTTGACCGCCTGGTAAGCATCCCCATAAAAGGTTGAAAAAAGGGGGTACAATAAATTGTAAAAAAATTCAATCTGGGGATCATTATCCGGCATGAAAACATCGTATTTATGAACACGATCACTTAGGCGCAAGCCATACAATCCGGACCATTGAACACTATTCATGCCGCCGCTATCCATGCCCCCTGTCCGGTTCCCCCTCCTTTACCCCCCATTATCACTCCTTTTCAGGGCTTCCATAAGACGATAGAAACGACTATGATAAAAATACCAAATTTGAAAGGTTTGCCAAATAGAGCCGGAAACCAACCCAAAAAAACCAATGTCGTGATCACACTGGCTGACAACGCCGGGTGGACGGCATCGGTGTTAATGGTGGAGGCGAAGTCCGTGGAATGCCCACGCCGAACATCGATCGGTTATCCAGCAATTCACTCGAACCTTAACACATAACGATCAATAAAAAAGGAAGAATATCATGAGAAAATTATTCGCCTTTACAACCCTTTTTCTGGTCGTGTTGTGCCTGCCGATCGCGGGCATCGCCCAGGATGCGGCGGTCAAGGCCCAGATTGACCGCACCGAGCTGCCGGTCAAAGAACCCTGGTACCCGCCTATCACGACCCTGGATGCACGCGACGCCAAGGCACCGCCGGTGTTTGAGGTCGATGCGCCCAAGGATGCACCCAACGTGGTGGTCATTTTGCTTGACGACCTGGGGTTCGGCGGCACAACGGCCACCGGTGGGGCAATTCCAACGCCTCACTTCGACAAGCTCGCCAGCCAGGGCTTGCTCTACAACCAGTTCCACACCACGGCGCTGTGCTCGCCGACCCGTCAAGCGCTCATTACCGGGCGTAATCACCACTCGGCCAACCAGGCCAAGATTTCCGAGGTGGCCACCTCCTTCCCGGGAGCCACCGGGATGGTGCCCAATGATGTCGCCACCGTTGCCGAGATGCTTCGGCTCAACGGTTACAGCACGGCTGCCTATGGCAAACATCATGAAACCGCTGTCTGGGAAATCAGTCCCTCGGGGCCCTTCGCGCGCTGGCCAAACTATATCGGTTACGACGAGTTCTATGGCTTCATGGGCGGGGAAACCAATCAGTGGGCGCCATCGATCTATCACAATCTGAACCAGATTGAGACCCCGGACGACCCCAGCTACCACTTCATGAACGACATGGCGACCAAGGCCATCGAGTGGATGCGCTTCCAGCAGGCGCTCACCCCAGACAAGCCCTTTTTCGTTTATTTTGCCCCGGGCGCGGTCCATGCGCCGCATCATGTGCCAAAGTCCTACATCGACAAGTATAAAGGCAAGTTTGACGAGGGCTGGGACGTGATACGCGAACAGATCTTCGAGCAGCAGAAGAAGCTCGCGGTGATCCCCAAGGACACCAAACTGGCCAAGAAGCCTGCCGACATCAAGGACTGGAAGGATCTCTCGGCCAAGGAAAAGAAGCTCTTTGCCCGCCAGGCCGAGGTCTTTGCCGCTTTCCTTGACATGACGGACCATGAGACGGGACGGTTTATTCAGGCGATCGAGGATATGGGCGAGCTCGACAACACGCTCATCTTCTACATCGCCGGCGACAACGGCACCAGTGCCGAAGGCGGGATGAATGGACTGTACAACGAGTACACCTACTTCAACGCCGAGCCAAAAGGGTCGGACATCGACTACATGCTCAAGCACTACGACGACTGGGGCGGTCCGACCACTTATCCGCACATGGCAGCTGGCTGGGCCGTCTGCTTCGATTCGCCTTTCACCTGGACCAAACAGGTGGCCTCAAACTACGGCGGTACCCGCAACGCCATGGTCGTTCACTGGCCAAAACGGATCAAGGCCAAGGGCGAGGTGCGCGATCAGTGGCACCATGTAATCGACGTGGTCCCAACCATTCTCGAGGCCGCCGGACTGCCGGAGCCGCGCATCGTCAACGGCACCCCGCAGCGTCCCATCGAGGGCGTGAGTATGGCATACACATGGGAATATCCCAAGGCCCCAAGCCGGCACCAGATCCAGTACTTCGAGATGTTCGGCAACCGCGGTATCTATTACGACGGCTGGTTTGCCGGGACTGTCCATCTGAAGCCATGGGGCAAGGTCGAGAGCAAGCTCGTCGATGACACCTGGGAACTCTACCACGTCGAGAAAGACTTCAGCATGTCCACGGACCTGGCGAAGCAATACCCTGAGCTGCTCGCGAAATTGCAGCATGCGTTTTTAGGCGAAGCGGTGAAGTACAAGGTGCTGCCTCTCGACGACCGGCGTCTGGAGTTGTTCAACCCCAGACTCGCGGGACGGCCCGATCTCATGTTCGGCCGCAAGACCCTCACCCTTTACGAGGGCATGACCGGATTGCTCGAGAACGACTTCATCAATATTAAGGGCGCGTCATTCGAGATCGTGGCTGACATCGAGACCGGCGATAAACCAGCCAACGGCGTCATCGTTTCCCAGGGAGGCGCCTTTGGCGGCTGGAGCCTGTATGTAAAGGATGGTACACCCATTTACACCTAGAACTACCTTGGTATCGATATCTCAAAGGTCGCTGCAAGCGCAAAGCTGCCCAATGGTAAAGCCACTGTGAAAATGGATTTTGCATACAATGGCGGGAAGAAGCCGGGTGCTGGCGGGACGGCGATCCTTTTTATCAACGAGAAGTCCGTCGGCTCCGTCAAGGTGCCGGCCACGCAGTTTGCGCTCTTCTCCGCCGACGAGACTGCCAGTGTTGGCCTGGACCGTGAGACGCCCGTCTCCGAGGACTACGACCGTGGCAGCAGCACGTTCACCGGTAAGATCGACAAGGTGACCATCACCTTGAAATAAATGGAGTAAAGGGGATATAAATACCAACATCCAAGGCTCAACATGGACCATTCCCCGTGGCTTGCCGCGGGGAATGGACTGCCTGTAACGGCAGTGCTGCGCAGCACTGTAATGATAAAAAAAAGATTTTCAGTTTGCTGTAAAGAGAATGGTTCCGTGATTTGGATTCAATGATCGGTGTTACAGAAAACTGGAATGTGGAATTCAACGTTCAGAGGTTCAGCGCTCAAAGGATCATTAATGATCGGAATCAAAGAAATTGCTTCTTATATACCGGAAAACCGTTTCTCTAATTATGACAGGAAAAACGAATTCCATATCGACGACCATTTTATCGAAGAAAAAGTGGGTGTAAAGTTCTTGGCGGTCAAGGATAAAGATGATGATACATCAGATTTGTGTGTCAAGGCATTCGATAATTTACTAAAAAAGTCGCTTCTTGATAAAGCGACAATTGAAGTTGTCGTCGTCGTTACCCAAAATCCCGACAAACTCATCCCTCACACATCTGCAATCGTTCATGATAAAATCGATTTGTCAAAAAGATGCGCCAGCTTTGATATATCTCAAGGGTGCCCGGGTTATGTCTACGGATTGTCCATAATCATATCATTTATGAAAGAGAATGGATTAACTAAGGGGTTATTGTTTACTGCTGACCCTTATTCTAAAATAATTAATAAACACGATAAAAATACCGCATTGCTCTTTGGCGATGCCGCCACCGTGACGTTGATTTCCGATGATCCATCCCATGCATTGGGGAAATGTATGTTCAGTACCATCGGAAAGGATCACATGGCACTTTATGAAAAGGATGGCAGACTACATATGAACGGCAGAGCCATCGTTAATTTTGCCGCTAAAACCGTACCTCAACAAATAAAAGCGTTGTTGCGTGTGAGTGACATTAAGTTGAAGGATGTGGACAAACTCATTCTTCACCAGGGTAGTAAATTTATCGTGGACACCATCACAAAGCGTTTAGGAATTGATGAACAAAAGACGATTTTTGATATTTCGGATTATGGTAACACCGTATCCTCCTCAATTCCGATCATTTTGGAGAAGCAATTACGAAATGATCAATTAAAACGAATTGTCATAAGTGGATTTGGCGTCGGTCTCTCGAGTGCGAGTGCAATTTTATTTAAAGAAAAATCACCAACCCACGTATGCCCCAATGCCGCAAAAGCTTGAGGGGGTAAGGACCAAGACACCAAGGGTGAAGCCGTCGTATTTTACTTCGAACGCTTGGTAATTATTGATCTATACGCCTATGGTTTTCCCGGCAGGGTAATAGAATAGCTTTTTACACCGGCGCATGGTTGTCTCCCTATATTCAATAACATCGCGGAGAACTTCACCAATGGACAATGAGATACACCAATCCCAGAAAATCGAAATAGCGCCGACACAGATCGGCACGACAGCGGCTGTAACGGATCTGCCTCGACTCCGCAAACTCGGCGATACAATGACTTTGCACGGCACACAAATGGCATTGGCGCTGGCCTTGCTGATCATTGGGCTTCTGGTGGCCAAATGGATCGACAAGGGGCTGCGCAATGGGTTGAAGCGATTGATGCCAAAAGCCTCCTTCATCACGTCGTTTTGCAACGCCGTATATATCATTATGGTTGCCATCGTGGTCATTGCCGCAGCGGTGGAATTTGGCGCCAAACCGATTAACATGATCAGGCTGGTCACCATCATTACATTGCTGGCTACCGGTCTGATCATTTTTTTCCGGCCTTTCATCCCCTCCATGCCCTTCAAGGCGGGCAATACGGTCAAAGCCGGCAATCTACTGGGGAAAGTGGAGGCCATTACCTTTCTCAACACGCGAATGAAGACCTTTGACGGGAAGACCTTTTTCGTTCCCAACCGGAAGATTCTCAACGACATCGTCATCAATTACCATTACACGCAAACCCGCCGCCTGAAGATTGACGTTAGCATCCGCTACGCCCAGGATCTGCTCAAGGCCAAGCGGGTGC
>JAQYWF010000304.1 GCA_030145105.1 Desulfosarcina sp. | reverse complement strand
TGCCTGTGCGGTGACCCCGGGCAACCTCGATTTCATCGTCTGCAATCACGCAACCCACGGGAAACTCACCGTCCGCCAAAGCCCTTTGGGCCAGGCCAAGCGCCGCTGACATGAACACGGTATCTGTTACCGAGGCCGTCTCAGCGTTCATGCGATCCTGCATGCGGTGTCGTCACAGGGACAGCCGCCGTCAATTTCAAATGCGTAAACGATCCTTGCTTCCATCTCCGCGCGCTTTGATGAAATGGGCGAAAATTTGGCTCGCTTTAACCGTTGTAACAAGTTTTTCCTATCGGGAACCCGGTCAAACCCCGATCCTATCAATTTGCCGGTTTCACCGTCGAGAATGTCTGCCGACTCACCATTAGTTACCACCACTACCGGTATCTGGTAAGGTACCATCAGCCGCGAGATGGCCAGCGTCGGCCGATATCGGGTCACCAAAGAACCTGGTCCGTATTTAATCACCATTGCCGTGCGCTCGTCAACGGTTACCGCAAAGTCCAGCATCAAACGCCCCTTGCGGTTGCCGGCGGCAACCATCATGAGGTTGCGGGGATGGATATCCGCTTTTGAATAACCTTTTTCCACCACTAGGAAACGGGCAATTTTCTGGCGATAGCGCTCGTCGTGGGTATCTGTCAGCATTTCACCGGAGATGAAATCGCCAAGCTCCCCGAGTATCAGATGATGACCACCCATAATCCACCTTCCCCTATCCAAGATACCGCTTTACAAAGCCTTTTGTCTGTGAATAGATAACCGTTTAAAAATAATACATCTATGGAAAAATCACAACCAGGATGCCATGAACATCCGCGAACAATTCGAAAAACGCGAAAAAAACTTCATGTCTCCATTCGGCTGCCAGAGCGCCAACAGCCGCGGTCGGCAACGGCCGGAGGATGCCTGCCCCATCCGCACCGCATTCCAGGTCGACCGGGACCGTATCGTCTACGCCAATGCATTCAGGCGGCTGAAGCATAAAACCCAGGTGTTCCTCAACCCGTTGGGGGATGAATATCGCACGCGCCTGACCCATACGCTGGAGGTGGCTCAGATTGCCAGGACCATTGCCCGGGCGATGTTTCTCAATGAAGACCTGGCCGAGGCGATTGCCCTGGGACACGATTTGGGACATACCCCATTTGGACACGGCGGAGAAGCGGTACTTAAGGAGATCCACGCCCCGGACTTCTCCCATCACAAGCAAAGTCTTCGAGTCGTGGATGTAATCGAAAACAACGGCAACGGGTTAAACCTGACCCACGAGGTTCGAGACGGCATCGTCAAACACTCCAAAGGCTACGGAAAAATTCTGCCCGATGACCGCAACGAACTGGCCTGTACCATTGAGGGTCGCATTGTTCGGATATCCGACATCATGGCCTACCTGAATCACGACCTGGACGATGCCATCCGCAGCGGCGTCATCCGGGAAAACCAGGTGCCGGCCGTCTGCACGCGGGTCATCGGCCGGACCCACCAGGAGCGGGCCACCACCATGATCCGCGACCTGATCTTTTCCAGCCGGGCGGTTGACGGGGAATTGCGGCTTGACATGAGCGAGGAGGTTTTCGAGGCCATGACCACATTACGGGCCTTTCTCTACGAAAACGTCTACCGATCCGTCCAGGTTCACAGGGAATTTGTCAAAGCAAAAAAAATCCTTTCTGAGCTTTACGCCTTCCTGATGGACAACGAGCACGTCCTAGAAAAAGAACTCACCCGAATGGGCATCGCCGGCTGCTTGAGCAACGGCTCACCCCGGGAGCAGGTCGTCTGTGATTTCATCGCCAGTATCACTGATCGCCATGCCCTCGGCCTTTACAAAAGAATCTTTTTCCCCTCGCCCACGGTTTGAGGAAAAACCGAATCGCCATGAACCTGCCCCTCGAACGACTGTTGACCATCAGGCATCGCTATCTCCCTCTACTGAAACGGTTGGAGACACTTTTTGGCGAGATGAACCAGGCCTATACGGCCGTTGCCGGGCAGTATGGATTTCAGTGCAATGGCTGTGCGGACAACTGCTGCCTGACCCGATTTCACCACCACACCCTGTTGGAGTACCTGTATCTGGTGGAAGGTCTGCGAACCCTTGAATCCGACGCTCGCCACGCGATGTATGAAAAGGCGCTGGCGGTCAGTGCCGCAGTAGATGACGCCGATCGCCAAGGCAAGGCCCTGCGCATCATGTGCCCGCTCAACCGGAACGAACGGTGCACGCTATACCCTTACCGCCCCATGATCTGCCGGTTGCACGGCATCCCCCACGAACTCCAGCGATCTGGCGGCAATCCGATCAAGAATCCGGGCTGCGATGCATTTTTCAATCAGTGCCGCCAACGTGGCCAAACTGATTATATCCGATTCGACCGCACCCCATTTTACCAGCAGATGGCGGCCCTCGAGCAGGAATTGCGCAAAAAAACGGGATATTCCGATAAATTTAAGCTTACCATCGCCCAGATGCTGATGTCCATCACAGATAACGCCTATGAAATCGATTAAACCGGAAGAGATGAACCGGCTGCCGGGAATACAGCTTAAAAAAACCGATACGTTTAATTTCCGCTGCCGCAAGGACCTGACCTGCTTCAACCGGTGCTGCCGGAATCTGAACCTGATTCTTTACCCCTACGATGTTCTCCGTCTGAAAAAAAGCCTCGAATTGGATTCCGACCGATTCCTGGAGTCCCATGTGGATGTGGTGCTGCGCAAGGACAATTATTTCCCGGACGTATTGCTGCGAATGGCCGATAATGAATTCCAGACCTGCCCGTTTTTAAGCGACGCGGGCTGCACGGTATACCCTGACCGGCCTGACACCTGCCGGACGTTCCCCGTAGAACACGGCGTGCTGATCAACGACGGGCCCGGTGCATCGGAAATCATCAGCTTCTTCCGGCCGCCGGATTTCTGTCAGGGCCAGCATGAAAACCGCGCCTTGACCGTCGCCCAATGGGCGCAGGATCAGCAGGCCAACACTTACAACCAGATGACTGCCCGATGGGCCGCGATCAAAGCGCTGTTTCAAAAAGACCCCTGGGGACCCGAGGGCCTGGGCGGCGCCAAAGGGAAAATGGCCTTCATGGCCGCCTATAACATTGACCGGTTCCGTGAGTTCGTGTTTCAGAGCAGTTTTTTAAATCGGTATCGAATCAAGAAGACACTGGTAAAAAAACTCCGCGCCAGTGACCGGGAGCTGCTGCTTTTCGGTTTTGAATGGATTCGGTATTTCGTCTGGGGAATCCCCTCCAAAAACATCCGCCCCTGAATAATCAGACCTTATCCTTTCCTCTCAACGCTCAGCTTTGAAAGTTGAGCATGTTTGACGAACTTGTAAAATGTCGAATTTCAGACGGATTCGTAAGAAGCCCGAGGTCAAGGCTTGCGAATCCTGAAGGAATGAGGCGTACTTGTTGTACGCCGCAATGACGGAGGATGAAGCGTAACGCAGATATCGGGCTTCTTACGATTCCGTCATTTTTTACCCGCTACCGCCTCGGCAATATTAAAGCAATAGTCGCCGATCTTCTCCATATTGGTCAACAGGCTGACATAGACCAGCCCCTGATCGATGCCGCATTCGCATGAGCGAAGCCGCTGGATGTGGTCGTCGCGATATTTTTCGCGCATGGCATCGATGGCATTTTCGAGGTTGTCGGCCTGATTCATGAAATTGGCCGGCCGCTTCCGCATGGCGGAGGAGATCAGGTCCATGAACTCAGCCACCTTGTCCACCAGCTTATCCATATCTGCCATGGCCTGTTCGGTGAACGTCAGGTTAGCCTCGAGCATCTCCTCAATGGCCTGGGCAATATTCTCCACCGAATCGCCAATGCGTTCGATATTATTGGTCATGCGCATGAGGCTGGAGAGTTCCTTGGCCTCGGATTCACTCACGCCGCTCTGGTAGATCCGGGTGAGGTAAGCCACGATTTCACGCTGCATGTCGTCCAGGTGGTTTTCGACCTGACGCCACTTGGACAGCCTCTTATAGTCCCGGTCCTTGAGTCGCTTGATTGTTTTTCGAAATGTGTATTTCGCCGTCTCAGCCATACGCTGAATCTCGCTGCGCGTTTCCACGATGGCGGCAATGGGGGTATCGATGAGCCGGTCGCCGAAGTTGGGCAGCCGGTAGTAGTCGATGTCTTCTTCTTCCTTGGGGGAGAGCCAAACGGCGACTTTGATCAGCCAGGGCAGCACCAAAAGAAAAAAGAGGGCGTTGATGACGTTGAACAAGGTATGCCCGTTGGCGATGTAGCGGGCGATGTTGACCATGTCATCGCCTACGACCTGGTCCACGGGACCGCTCCCCATCGCCTGCGTGAACGTGTCCACGAGTTGAATGAACCAGGGAAAGACGCACAGTATCAGGCCGACCCCCAGAACATTGAACATGGTATGGGCCCGGGCCGCTCGATGGGCATTGATGTTGTTGGAGCCGAGGGTGGCCAGTTGGGCGGTAATGGTGGTACCGATGTTCTCCCCCAGCACCAGGGCCATGGCACCGGGAAAGGTCAGCAACCCCTGGCTGGCCAGAGTCATGGTGAGGCCGATGGTAGCCGATGAACTTTGCACCATGAAGGTCAGCCCGGCGCCCACGGCCACGCACAGCAACAATCCACCCACCGAACTGGGGTCGAACATAATAAAAAAGTCCAAGAACGCCGGATCGCTCTTAATGGGCGAAAGTCCAAGTTTCATGACTGTCATCCCGTAAAAGAGCAGCCCGAATCCCAGAATTACCTCACCAATATAACGGGTTTTCTTCTGTTGCGTGAAGTACTTCATCACCACGCCGATGGCGATGGCTGGCAGCGCCAGTTCGGTCAGCTTGAAAGCGATAAGCTGGGCGGTTACCGTGGTTCCCACGTTGGCACCGAGAATCATGCCCACGGCCTGCTGCAGGGTCATCAGGCCGGCGGTGACAAAGCCAATCAGCATCACCGTCGTCGCCGACGAAGATTGTACCATGGCCGTGACCACCGCGCCGGTAGCAAAACCGACCACCCGGTTGGAAGAAACGGCGCTCAAAATAGATTTAATCCGTTTTCCGGCGGACATCTGGAGTCCGTCGGTCATCATCTTCATACCGAGGATGAACAAGCCAAGGCCCCCGAGGGTCGTAATTAACACTTTCGTCATCAACGACTCCTATCCCATGTCCCGTGACTGCACCCGAAGCAGCCGGAACATATCACAAGCCTTTGAAAATAAAAGATAAAATCTATTATTTCAAGCAGTTAATCGCAGCTAAGAAGTTGGCCTTTTCTTACCACACGCCGGATAGATGTCAAGCCCCAAAGCTGATGGAAGCATGCACCTGCTGGTGTATCAGTGCCGACCCCAATCGCCTCAGATCCGGTAGCCGATGGCATGGAATTCCACATCCTCCGGATGAACGAAAATTTCGGAGATCGCCTTATCACGAACCGATATCCCTGCTCGATGAACCGAGTCTGGCTCCCCGGAAACCAGGGGGTGCCAGGCTCGCAGTTGCTTGCCTTCGGACAGCCGCCGGTAGGCACAGGTTCTGGGAAGCCAGCGCAGGCGCGGGATCTGTCCGGGGGTCAACACCAGACAATCGGGCACCAAAATGGTTCGGTTGCCGTAGTCGGTGCAACGGCATGCGTCCGTGTCCAGCAGGTAGCAGGAAACCCAGGTGTAGGTCACCTTTCCCGTTTTGCCATCCTGAAATTTTTGCAGGCAGCAACGCCCGCATCCGTCGCACAGGGATTCCCATTGCTCACGGTTCATCTGCTCCAACCGCATCGTTTTCCAGAAGGGTTGGTCGATCGCCTGGGAGATGGGGCGGATAGGATTCGTCTTCATCGGCGTTGATCCTTATTCGAGGCATCTGTTTTCGATCGCCTGGACGACAGATAACGATCCCGCTGGGATTTTCCGATTTCCGCCGCCACCTGAAAAGGGCCTATCTTTTTTCTTTTCCAGGCAGTTCGCAACAAGGCGGTAGCCATGTTCGCCGGCACCCGGGGCTGCTGTGAGCGGGGCTTGCGGGTCAGCCGGAGAGCCCCGGTGGGACAAGTGGACACACACAGGCCACAACCGATGCAACGGTGATTGTTCAGCTGAATTGTTTTGTCCTCGAAAGCCAGCGCTCCCATCTGGCAGCGTCCTACGCAAAGGCCGCAGACGGTGCACCCATCGGCATTCAGCTGCACGGCAAAGGGGGCGGCCACCAGTTCGCTTGGCCGCGGATAGGTGTTGATGGTGCGCAGCACACCGCAACAGCACCCACAGCAGCAGCATATCCAGGCCGGATCCTTGCTATTGCTGGGCTGAAGGACCAACCCGGCGCGATCCGCGGTCTCCAGAAGATCCAGCACCGTCTGCCGGTCCACCCGTCGCCCGAT
>JAQYWF010000437.1 GCA_030145105.1 Desulfosarcina sp. | reverse complement strand
ATCAGACAATTTCGGATATGCTGTAATTTCAGCCCCATGGACGACGAGGCGGTAAAGGGGTTCATACAACAAGATGTTGTTGTCTGTCAAGGCGCTTTTTCCATATCTTGTGGCTGTGGCTGGTTTGTGCAGGTGCGGCCAACTCGTTGTGTTTGCTTATAAAACCAACCCGTGCGAGATCGCTTGGTATAGCCGTTCAGCGAAAAAGGGGAAGTTTTTCCTGAACGCTTGCTATGGGTATATGTTGTGTTAAAAGCTGCTTGACATACAATATGTTGTGTGAGAAATGTATTTGTAAGCTGGCGCGGCAGGGTTGCGGCATTGACTGTTTCCATCATGTTAACCCTGTATGGTAGGTCCCCTTTTCCCCGCGTGTCGTGCCGGCATTTAATCCGATTCGGGCAGAATTCCACCACCAGAGAAACACCGAACCGTCATTTGAAGGTGCTTGGGTGTTCTCTTTTCCGTAGAACGCGGAGTCGGAAGATAACCGCCTTAAATCCGAAAGGTTGCATGCGGAACCATCGTTCTGGATCCGGGTAGTACGTCCGTAAACCGCTTACCCTATTATGGAGTTGTGACACCCTATGGCACAGAAAGAGAAAATTCTCATCGTGGACGATGGAAACGTGGATCTGAACACCCATGTCTGGGATGATCAGGTCTTCTGCAAGAGTCTCATTGGCGCCAATGCCGTCAACAAGCGTCAGGCCAAAGAGATCGCCCAATTCATTCGATCCACCATCGACCGCATGGACCTTCGGCACATTTCTTCTCCAATGGTGGATGAGATGGTCAAGGCCAAACTGGCCGAATACGGTCTGAATGCCCAGGGACCGGTGAGATTGACCCGGGACATGTTCATCCGAAACGGTATCGATCTTTCTTCCAATGCCAAGACCGTACTGGAGCGGCGTTATTTGAAGAAAGATACGGATGGTCGGATCCAGGAGACGCCGGCGCAGATGTTTCACCGAGTGTCCCGACACATCGCCCAGGCGGAGAAGAAATACGACGAAAACGCCGATGTACAGAAAATCACCGAGCAGTTCTATACCCTGATGACGGATTTCAAGTTCCTGCCCAACTCGCCCACCCTAATGAATGCCGGCAGGCGGCTGGGGCAACTGGCGGCCTGTTTTGTGCTGCCCATCGAGGACAGCATGGAGGGTATTTTCGACTCGCTGAAAAATGCAGCCGTTATTCATAAATCGGGCGGCGGCACCGGCTTCTCCTTTTCACGGCTGCGGCCCCAGAACTCCATGGTGGGCACCACCGGCGGCATTGCCTCCGGTCCCATTTCCTTCATGAAGATCTTTAACACCGCCACTGAACAGGTCAAGCAGGGGGGGACCCGCCGTGGCGCCAACATGGCGATCCTGCGGGTGGATCACCCGGATATCATCGAGTTTATCCACTGCAAGTCCACCAATACCGAGTTGAACAATTTCAACATCTCCGTGGGCATTACTGAAGCATTCATGGAGGCGGTCAAAGTTGATGACATGTACGATCTGGTGGATCCCCGGGATCGCCAGACGGTGGCGTCGCTCAATGCCCGGGAGGTCTATTCGGCGTTGATCCAACAAGCATGGAAAAACGGTGATCCGGGGATCGTATTTCTCGACCGCATCAACCGGGACAACCCCACGCCGGCACTAGGCGAGATCGAGAGCACCAACCCCTGCGGTGAACAGCCTTTGCTGCCCATGGAAGCATGTAACTTAGGGTCCATCAACCTTTCCAAGTTTGTCATCGACGATCAGGGTGAAGCGAAAATTAATTTTGATGCCTTGAAAGAGACCGTGTGGACATCGGTTCGCTTTCTGGACAACACCATCGACATGTCCCGCTATCCCTTGCCGGCCATCGACGCGATGGTGAAAGGTAATCGCAAGATCGGTCTGGGAATTATGGGTTTTGCCGATCTGCTGTTCCAGTTGGCCATTCCCTACAACAGCGAGAAGGCCCTTGCCGTGGCCGAGGAAATCATGGGTTTCATCCAGACCGAATCCCACCAGGCATCTCTGGCCCTGGCCGAGCAGCGCGGGGTGTTTCCCAATTGTGAGCAGAGCCGTTACCGCGGTGACAGCCTGCGTGCCTATCGCAACGCTACCACCACCACCATCGCACCTACCGGAACGCTGAGCATTATCAGCAACTGCTCGTCCGGTATCGAACCCCTTTTTGCATTGAGTTTTGTGCGTACGGTTATGGACAACGACAAGCTCACGGAGGTCAATCCCCGCTTCGAGGCTGCGGCCAGACGGCAGGGATTCTACTCCGAAGCGCTCATGGAGGCCATCGCCGGTGCCGGAACCATCGCCCACATGGACGATATTCCGGATGGGGTGAAGCAGGTTTTCGTCACCGCCCACGACATCTCGCCGGAATGGCATCTGCGCATGCAAGCGGCCTTTCAAAAGCACACGGACAACGCCGTATCCAAGACGGTCAACCTGGCCCGGGACGCCACGGTGGCAGATGTGCAGAAGATTTACGACCTGGCATGGGAACTGGGCTGTAAGGGCGTTACCATCTACCGGGACGGCAGCAAGGAGAACCAGGTGCTCTCCTTTTCAGCGGCCAAAAAGGAGGAGGATGCCTTCATGACCGCCGTCCGCAAGCGGCCGGACACCCTCAACGGATTTACCACCCGGGTGAAGACCGGACTGGGGCAACTCTACGTGACGGTGACCGATTATCACGGCAAACCCTTCGAGGTTTTTGCCACCATCGGTAAATCGGGCCGGTCCACCACCGCAAAGACCGAGGCCATTGGCCGGCTGGTCTCCCTGGCCTTTCGGTCCGGCGTTACCGTGGACAAGGTGGTGGAACAGCTCAAGGGGATCGGCGGCGAGCACCCCGTTTTTCAAAATGGGGGACTGGTGCTCTCGATCCCCGATGCGATCGCGCGGGTATTGGAACGACATTATCTAAAAGATGAGAAAACGAAGCGGAAAGGGAATAGCCTGATGGGCGAAGTTTGTCCCGAATGCAGCCAGACCATCAGCTTCGAAGAGGGGTGCATGACCTGTCATTTCTGCGGGTTCACCAAGTGCGGATAGGCGGCGAACATCCAGCAGCGGTGCCTTTTGGCCCATGCCGGCGTTCTCGCTCTGGCAAATCCTCGACGTAGCGCTGCTACGCCTGCAGGTTGCCGTCCCTGCTGCCTTGGCCTGAACCAAAATTCACCACTTCTGAACGTACGCCCCTGTCAGGGAACGAGAATTTAGAAGGTTAACGTTCAAAGGTCAATTCAAGGATATCAACGCATTTTATTTAAACGATAGCCGCATTCATTTGGCATTTGGTTTTTTATCTTTGACATTTACGCGCATCGATCAAGTGGAATAGGATAGGCTTGCTATTGTTTTTTCGTTGTACTGCCCATCATCCGCCTCTGGGGCATGCGCGTCTCCGGGGTCACCCACAGGTAATCGGCCCAGGACAATTCAGCCTCATTGCCCACTTGGGCTAGGTAGATGGTCTTGAAAGGGGCTTGCGATCGGGCGAAGGCCCGGTCGGGAATGCCGAATTTACGGATGATGTGCCCGTTTCCCGCCAGCACCACCATTTT
>JAQYWF010000210.1 GCA_030145105.1 Desulfosarcina sp. | reverse complement strand
TGCGAAGAGCAGTGCCCGGCGGCCAGCACGGACAAACCCCTTTCACCGAAAAAAGTGGTCCATGATCTCAAGGTGGACCTGCTCGACCAATCCGACGCCATTCTGGGGGGCAACTTCGATCAGGTCAAACCCATCGTGCGTGACGACGCTCCGGTCACCGGTGACGTCCTGTGGTCCTGCACCACCTGCCGGGCCTGTGAGGATATCTGCCCGGTGAACATCGAACATCTGGATTTCATTGTCGAAGCGCGTAAGCACCAGGTGCTCATGGAAGCCAGTTTCCCGCCGGAGGTCCAGGAGACCTTCACCAACCTGGAAAACCAGGCCAACCCCTGGGGTTTCGGCGCCGACAGCCGGGCGGACTGGTGCAAGGGCATGGACGTGCCGTTGATGGGCGACAACCCCGATGCCGATCTGCTCTGGTTCGTGGGATGCGCCGGATCCTTCGACGACCGGGGCAAGAAGATCTCCCAGGCCATGGCCCGGGTGCTCCAACGCGCCGGGGTGAACGTTGCCATACTCGGCCCGGAGGAGGCCTGCAACGGCGATATGGCCAGGCGGGCCGGCAACGAATACCTGGCCCAGATGCTGATCCAGCAGAACGTTGAGGTTCTCAACGGGTACAAACCCAAACGAATTCTCACCGGTTGTCCTCACTGTTTCAATATCATCAAGAACGAATATCCCCAGTTCGGCGCCGCCTACCCGGTGGTCAGCCACGCTGAACTGCTCTTCGACCTGCATAAGCAGGGTCGCCTGAAGCCCAACGGGAACAGCATGGGATTGCTGACTTTCCACGATTCATGTTATCTGAGCCGCTGGAACGGCATCGTCCAACCTCCCCGCGACCTGCTGCGTTCCATGAACAACGGACAGTTGACCGAGATGCAACGCATTCGTGAAAAGGGATTTTGCTGCGGTGCCGGCGGTGGTCGCATGTTCATGGAAGAAACCTTGGGAACGCGCATCAACGCGGACCGGGCTGAAGAGGTGATGCGCAGCGGTGCAGCCACCGTGGCCGCCGCCTGTCCCTTTTGCGCCACGATGCTATCGGATGGTCTCATGGACAAGGAATCGGCCATCATCGTCAAGGATATCGCCGAGATTGTCGATGAGGCGACGGCTTAGGTTCGTGAAGATCGTTGAGAGCGTTTGATTGGTCTTATTGGCTGGATTGGTTCTATTTGTTGCAATCCCAGAACCCGGAACCCGGAACAACATAGCCGATAAGCTGTTGAGCTAATAAGCTGATCAGGGAAAAAACTGAATCCAGGAACCAGAGACCAGAGACCAGAGACCAAAACCCAGAACCCAGAACCCAGAACCCAGAACCCAACCGGAGGTGTGTATGCCCGTCGAAGCCAATATCGTTGACATTTTAAAGCGAAACAAGATCGCTTACGAGGTGGTCGAACACGAACCGGTCTACACCAACCCGGCCATGGCCCAGGCCTTGGGGGTCAGCGAAGGCGAAACCGTCAAATCCCTGGTGCTGCTGACCAAGGAGAAGCAGATGGTGGTCCTGGTGTTGCCCGGCGACAAAAAGGTGGAGTGGAAAAAGGCTGCGGCCGGTATCGGGACCAAGAAGGTGACGTTTGCCAAGCCCGAGGCGGTTTTGGAGAAAGTGGGGTGTGAAGTGGGCTGCGTGCCGCCTTTCGGCCAGCTGACCCCACTCCCGATTTTCATGGACCAGGAACTGGCCAAAAAAGAGTTCGTCTATTTCAATCCGGGTAAGCACGACAAGTCCTTCAAAATAAAAGCATGGGATCTTAAAAAAGTCTGCCGCCCGAAAATGATCTGACGCTGGGATCCCGTATTTGAACCATGGGAATCCAAGAGCCCCATCGACAGCGATCGCATACTGCCTGTAGGGCAATACAAAAGAACGTTCATTTAGAAAGGATGCCAGCAATGCGCAAACGTGCAAAAAAAATCATTAGAATGTTTGATGATGCGGTTGCTGCCGAACAACGCTACGAGTTCCAATATGCTAAAAAGTATTACCAAAAGATCGCGTCGATTTATCCGGGAAGTGCGGAAGCGGATATTGCCAGGGATAGAATCGTCGACATGGACGTGCTCTCCAATGAATTGAGAACCTACAAGCGGATTGACCGCAACGCCCGCAAAATACTGACCGAAATTGGCATTGATATCGCCGCCAGCCCGTTGCTCATGGAAATGCTAATGGAAGCGGATGCCATCGACATGGACAGTGAACAGGCACTTTTTGTCCCACTTAGAGAGGATTACCTGGAGGAGTGCATCGACAGGGTCTCAAGGGACATGCCGGAGGATCCGGGTGAGAACGCCTTTGGCACCGGCGCCACGCCACCCTTTCTGCTACGCCCGGGACGGGATTATCTGCGCCCAGCCAGCCGAGAAGAATTCACCGAGATTGTCGAGACCGCCGCCAACTTTTCCGACAGCTTAGGAATATTAAGTGTTCCCGTGGCCACTGACAAATCCATTTCCGATTTTGAATGTGCCATGCTGATGGATCACCATTTTCAGGACTTGAAAATGACCTGCACCCGCAATATGAGCGACGAGGAGACCCGATTCTTCAGTGATCGTGACGACTGGCTGGACGGCACCAGTTTGATCACCGGGATGACCTTCATGCCAAATATGGTCGCCCCTTTCATCCGCAGTGCCAAAACGGGCAACAATCTGCTGCTTCTGGACCTCACCATCGCCGGTTCGACGGGCCCTGCCAGCCCGGAGGCACTGCTGACACAGATTCATGCGCAGGTTCTTTTCATGATGGTGCTGGCGCAGACGATCAATCCAGGCGTCGGATGCGTGCACGGGGGAATTCCCGATGTTCTGGGTATCTCGGGCGATCTCGATTATAGCGATCCCGGGCAGCCCTTGATCAATTCGGCCATGGCCCGGTTAAACTTATGGGTGACGGGTATGGCGTCAGCCCAGTCGGGGGGTAGCACTAGCATTGTCAATGACATCCCTGCAGCCGTAGAAGAGTCCGAACGCTCCCGCGACAAGCTGCGCATGTACGGTGTGCATATCCTTCGTCATGCCATGGGCACACTGGGCAATCTCAATTTTTTCAGTTTAGAAAAATTCATTCAGGATTGCCAGCGAGAACGCGACGCCCGCAAGATGTGGCTCATGACGCGGCATGATTTTCTGATTCCGCTTTACTTGCCTGAAGATAAGAATGTCGTCAGCGGAATCCGAGAAATCGCTGAAAAAGGTGCACCGAAACACGCGGATCACACCCTCAACAACGTAGGTGCCTTTTACCGCTGGCACGAAAAACTTGCCGACGCTGAGCGACAAAAGGAATATTTCCCGGACCTGGATGAATCGGTCAGCGCGAATAACGGGGTGTTGGCGCGCGGATCGGATGAAGACAGTTATACACAATTGCAGGACACGTTTCTGAAAACCTAAACAAAATCGGCAATAATCATACGCAACGCCTGCCTATCGAGGATCATCGCAGCACCTACCCGCCCAACATTGCTACGACCCTTGTGCCGGCACTACCGGAATTTTTTTGCTGGCCTTTTCCTTCGTGATGTCTTAGATTCGTGTGCGGTGTCTTTTGGCGATAACAACCATTGACGGCCCCCGGGTGCAGGTTATCCCCGTGGCGCCTGATTAAAGGATATGTGCACGTTTTATGATGTCTGCCTCCCTGATATGTCGAACTGTTTTACCCCTGGTGGCCGCCGGTTTGCTGTTTCTGATGCCCGGCCATGCGGAAGCATCCACAAAAAATATAGATTTGCCGCCGGATGTAATATCGACCCTTCATTACCTTCTGGATCTGGTCCACAACGAGGATGGTGAGGCCTATGATGTGCGGCACATTGAGCCGCTGATGGCGTTTCTCATATCACCCAAACCGCACGACGCTCGTTACCGTGCCGACGATTCTTTCGGTGCGCCATCCGCCTATAATCAATTTACCGTCAATTCTGGTGTCCAGCGTATCACCGACTACATCCTGGATGCCGATATTCCCTCTTTTTTCTTTTGGCCGTCCTCCCTGCGATTGTCCAGGTGGACCGGGGTAGATGGCGGTGATCAGCAGTTTGATAGGTTGAGATTGGCATCCAACGGTTTGAGTACACCATTCATCCTCAAAGGGACTGAACACATTGCCATCACACCGGATCAGCACACCGGCGCCTACTACAGTTACGATGTCGACAGGATGGTCATCCTAAGTCCCTACCAGAAGGGAAAGATCATGATCAATATCTACCGGCAGCAGGAACCGTCGGCGGTGGGCAGAAGAGGGTGGGTGCTGGGCAAAGACGAGGAGTGGAGCTACCTGTATACCCGGGATAAGGGACTGAACGTCAAAGGACTGGGGTGGGCCAATACCTATATGTACGATTCATTCGGGGTAACCGTTTATTACCAGGCGGATCCAGAAAAACCGGTTGTTACCTGCGGAACGGTTAGTTGGGTGAAGGCCGGCTGGGCCAGTATCAACATGGTCCAATCCAAACATATCCATCGGGGACTAGTCCGCGTGGCTGACGCGTTTACGGAGGTATTGGAAGACCCTCGGCTGCCGGAGCCTGCCACATTGGCAAAGACCTTTTCAAAATCCAAGGACCTTCCGACCCCTACGCTGAGGGAATACGCCAAGGATTATCTGTCCGGTCTGGAGAAACGCATTGCGTCATCCCAAACCCTGCTGAAAAAAGTGGGCGGCAAGTTTGACAGCCAAACCTTGCTCGAGCAGATGACCCACGATGAGTTATATGCCACATTGGCCCTGGATTATCTTAAAAAGCTTCTCGGACATGATCCTGTGATGGATTCCCACCCGTTTTGATTGCTTCCAGACCATCAACCGCCTTGCCTGTGTACTTGACCTTTTTAGCGACTTGTTAGTCAAAGGGTTGGTGATCCAGTGTCTTCAGGCATTACACCAATGGGGCCAGCCGCCAGAACCGGTTCTGCATTGATGTCCTTGGCGTCAACCATTTGAACCAGACGCTGCAGTGAGCTGAGAATCATGGATTGCTCCCAATCCTTTAATTGGTCGAATTGATTTAAAAAGGATTCCTGGATGGGTGGCGGCGCCTGTGCCAGAAGTTTCAGGCAGGCTTCTGTTGGCCGGATGACCACTCGCCGTCGGTCCATTTTGTTTTTTGTCTTGGTAATCAATCGCCGTTTTTCAAGACGATCGGTAATTCCGGTTACCGTCGCCTGGCTGAGACTGACGGACGCAGCCAACTCTCCCGGGGACATCTCTCCCGCTTTAATTAATTCACGTAGGATAATTAGCTGCGGGCCCGTCAGACCGAAATGCTTGGACAGATATCGGGAATGAAGGTCGATAGCCCGAATCAATCTTCTCAGTGACATCAACACCTCGTCGCTGATGCTGCTCTGGACAGGTTTCGCCATGGCTATCCCATTTGGACTGGTCATTTTTTATATTCCAAAACGTGTTGAAGCGACAGCTTCTATGCCTTTGTACGCATGGCATGTCAACTTATGTCTGATTAATTTATTTTGTATACTAACTAAAAACAGCGCATAGTTAAACTGTTAAAAATATAAAACGTCACTATTGTAACCTTTGGACAGAAAATATTTATTTTGATCTGTAAGTATGTTATAGATGGACTATGGATATTAATTGTATAACACTCCGTCTGTTTTTGCGGAAAGTTTTGGAATATCGCTGAGGCGATACCCCGCCGCTATTTTTCTTCAACACCGATTCCGGTAGATGACGACTAACATTTTACGCCTGTCAGTTTCGGTCTTTCTGAAGGGTATCTACGGTTAATGGTACGTCTTGCTGAATGGTTCTAAATTTTGTTTATTCTCAATCGGGGAGGAGACCATGAAAGACGCGTTAAGAAATCTTGAACGTTTATTTGAGCAGGGACGCTTGAGCCGACGATTATTTTTAAAGGGTACCGCTGCGCTGGGAATCAGTGCGACCCTGGGTCCTGCGATGATGCCGGGACAAGCTAATGCCGACACACCCAAAAGAGGCGGTCGCCTGCGGCTCGGCCTTAACGGTGGTGCCACCTCCGACACCCTGGATCCTGGCATCCAACTGGCCATGATGCCGCAGACCCTGGTTTACGGCACACTGGCCAACAGCCTGGTCGAAATCGACACCAATCGCCAACCGGTACCGGAACTGGCCGAAAGCTGGGAATCCACCCCGGACGCCAAGAAGTGGATTTTCAAGCTGCGCAAAGGGGTCGAATTCCACAACGGCAAAACCATGGATGCCGACGATGTAATCTATTCGCTCAACTGGCATCGCAAGAAAGACACCAAGTCCGCCGCCAAGCCGTTGGTCGAGTCCATCGTCAGCATGAAGAAAGAGAACAAGTATACCCTGGTTTTTGAGATGGAGAGCGGCAATGCGGACTTCCCCTATACGCTCAGCGACTATCACCTGGTAATCGGGCCCAAGGACACGGACCTCGCCAAAGGCGTGTTTACGGGCGCTTACGTGATCAAAGATTTCGAGCCGGGGGTGCGCGCTTTCTGTACCCGCAACGCCAACTATTTCAAATCCGACCGGGGCTGGTTCGACGAGGTGGAGATTCTGGGCATCAACGACGTCAACGCCCGCACCAACGCTCTCAAGACCGGCCAGATCGATGTCATGAACCGTTGTGACCTCAAGACCGTGCACCTGTTCAAGCGCATGCCCGGCATCCAGGTGATGCGTCAGGACGGTTTCAAACACTTCACCTTCGCCATGCGCACCGATACGGCCCCTTACGACAACAACGACGTGCGGCTGGCCCTGAAATACGCTGTGGATCGTGAACAATTGGTGAAAACCATCCTGCGCGGCTATGGTCGGGTAGGCAACGACCATCCGATTAGTGTGGCCAACCGCTATTTCGCCAGCGAACTGCCCCAGCGGCAGTACGATCCGGACAAAGCCAAATTTCATCTCAAGAAGGCGGGACTGTCCGGCACGACCTTCAAGTTCCACGCCGCCGAAGCAGCCTTCAAAGGCGCCGTGGACGCCGGTGTGCTTTACAAGGAGCAGGCCACCAAGGCCGGCATCACAATCGATGTAGTGCGCGAACCCAACGACGGCTACTGGAGCAATGTGTGGATGAAGAAGCCCTGGTGTGCGGTTTTTTGGTCCGGCCGCTCCACTGAAGACATGATGTTTTCCACTGCATATGCCAAGGGGGTCTCCTGGAACGACACTTACTGGGACCACACGCGCTTCAACGAATTGCTGGTAACTGCCCGGGCCGAATTGGACGAGAAGAAGCGCCGTGACATGTATGTGGAGATGCAGCGCATCGTGCGCGACGAAGGTGGCGTGGTGGTGCCCATGTTCAGCGCCGACCTGGCGGCAGCCAGCGACAAAATTGAGCACGGCAAGCTGGGGGCCAACGCGGAACTGGATGGTTTCAGAGCACCCGAGCGCTGGTGGTTTAAATCGTAAATGCTTTGGAAGGAACCCGGCCGCTGCCCAGCCCACTCATCAGTATCGGGCGTTGCGGCCGGCCTTCAATTTTAATGCAGGTATAAGCAATCAATGGAACTACCAAAACTGAACGGTATTGCCGCACTGGCGCTCAAGCGCATCGGATTGGGGCTGGTAACCCTCTGGGTGATCTCCGTATTGATTTTTGTGGGTGTCGAAGCGCTGCCGGGCGATCTTGCCGAGGCGGTACTGGGGCAGAGCGCCACCCCCGAAACCGTGGAGGCCTTTCGCAAGGAACTGAAGCTCGATATGCCCCCACACGTACGCTATTTCTCCTGGCTGGGAGCCTTCGTCAAGGGTGACTTCGGCAACTCCCTTGCTAATAATCGACCGGTTGTTGATCTGATCAACTGGCGCTTCGCCAACAGCCTTTTCCTGGCCGGGGTGACGGCCATGATCGCCGTGCCTGTGGCAGTCCTGTTGGGGATTCTGGCAGCGTTGTACCGCAACACCTTGTTTGACCGCCTGATTTCCATGGCAACGCTCAGCACCATCTCGTTTCCCGAGTTCTTTGTGGCCTACATCCTGATCGCCCTGTTGTCGGTGCAGGTGGTCATCTTTCCCAGCATCGCCAACATCAACGACCAGATGAATTTCTGGCAGAAGCTCTATGCTATCTTTCTGCCCTGCCTGACTCTGGCCATGGTGGTGACCGCCCATATGATGCGCCAGACCCGGGCGGCCATCATCAACATCCTGTCCAGCCCCTTCATCGAAATGGCCAACCTGAAAGGACTCCGGCGGCTGCGTGTGGTGGTGCGGCACGCTTTTCCCAACGCCCTTTCGCCGGTGATCAACGTGATCGCCCTCAACCTGGCCTACCTGGTGGTAGGGGTGGTGATTGTTGAAGTCGTTTTCGTCTACCCGGGCCTAGGGCAATTGTTGGTGGATTCGGTCTCTAAACGCGACATCCCCGTGGTACAGGCCAGCGGCTTGATTTTTGCGGCCACCTATGTGCTGCTCAATCTGCTCGCCGATGTATTATCCATCGTCAGCAACCCCCGCCTGCGCAATCCACGCTGACGGTTGGATTATGAGGTTATCATGACAGCTGCATTGAAATTGTTTCGTTCGGCGCCCTTCAGCGCTCGCCTGGGGATGGGCATGGTGCTTGTCGCCCTCCTGGCAGCCCTTTTGGCACCCGTCATCACGCCATACAGTGAAACCGAGGTGGCCGGAGATGTCTGGTTGCCGATAAGTTCCGACCACTGGTTCGGTACCGACAACCTGGGGCGCGACCTGTTTTCACGTATGATGTATGGTGCCCGCAACACCATTGCCATCGCATTTCTGATTACTGCTCTCTCTTTTGTGGTCGGCACTATCTGGGGCTTTCTGGCGGCCAC
>JAQYWF010000355.1 GCA_030145105.1 Desulfosarcina sp. | reverse complement strand
GCTCGGAGAGCGGCCGGAGCTTGCCCCAGATCGGCATCCCTTCCCAGTAGACGCGGAACCGCTCGCCCTCGACGGCCGCCACGCCGCCGGCCACGCGGTCTTCCAGCTCGGGCAGGAGCACCTTGTAGTAGTCGACCGCCTCCTGGCGCCCGCGGAGCACCACGGCGGGGCCCATCAGCGTCGAGGCGTCGAAGAAGGTGAGCGGCGAGGGGACGCTGGCCGCCGTCTCCAGCACGGCCTTCCACAGCACGGTGCACTGCCTCGACAGATCGACGACTTCGCGGAACCGTTCCATGTCGAGCTCCCGGCCGGCCACCTCTTCGAGCGGCTCGACGAGGGCCTCGATCTGCCGGGCGACGTCGACGACGATCGATTCGTCCAGCTCGCCGATGGAGCGGGCCGTGTGGACGCCCACGCAGGGGCACCGTTTCCACCGTTGGTCTCACCTCCGGCATCGACCGTCTCGCCCGGCTATCGGGTGCGCCGTTGAACCTGGCCGTTTCCCTCAATGCACCCACCGATGACATCCGTTCCCAGCTCATGCCCGTCAACCGTTCCTTCCCCATGGCCGCGTTGCAATCGTCCCTGCTCGGATACCCATTGGCCAAAAAATCCGCCCTGTTTATGGAGTATGTGCTGATTCAAGGCATCAACGACCGGCAGGAACATGCCAAGGCTTTGGCGCGATACCTGGCGCCCATGACGGTCAAGCTGAACCTGATTCCCTACAACCCAGCGCCCGGTTGTGAATGGCAACCCCCGTCAGCGGACGCCTACGAACGGTTTCGCGCGTGGCTGGTGGCGGAAAACGTGTTCGTTCGAAGGCGCGGTGAAAAGGGCGGACGCATCATGGCAGCCTGCGGTCAGCTGGGCGGGAAGAACACGTCGCTCGATGGTTGACTGCGCGTTTAATCCTCATGGGTTTTGGCATCCGCTTGAGAAAATTTGATATAGCAGCACGCTGCACCCTTGAATAGCGTCGAAAATGATCTTATCTTTGCTTTAAATCGGCAGGAAACGCCATTGACCTGACGATCGTAACACCCTCCAACACAAAAAGGGGAAATCATGAACCAACCCATGATTTCCCCTTAAATTTTTTTAGTGGTCTGGATACGTGGCCTTCCCGGCATGTATGCAACCGCCAAATCGCAGCAGCATGTCGCCTCCATACAGACCTTGACACGCACAATCGTTTCACTACTGGCGGTTAGGCCAGCGTCTCCTGAAAAGGTGTCAGCCCCACCCGCTCGATCATTTTGCCTAAACGTTCGCCCTTCTTGGCATTTTCCTTGTAATACTCGACGGTTTTGTCGATGGCATCCAGGACCTGCCTGTCATCCAGTCCGGAAACCAGTTCCTGGGCGATGCGCGGCTCGGCGCCCACATTACCGCCGATAACTATCTGCCAGCCCTCCTTGAGGCCGATCAGACCGATATCCCGCACCCAGGATTCGGAGCAACTCAGGTGGCAGCCGGACACCGCCATCTTGAATTTGCCAGGCAGCTCCAAGCTGTGGTATTTTTTATCCAGCGTCATGCCCATGCCTAGGGCGTCCTGTTTGCCCAGACGGCAATAGGTATCTCCCGGGCAGGCCCGCACGCTGCGCACGCACAGCCCCACTGCGGCCCCCTTGTCCAGCTGCAGTTCGTTCCAGGCGGCATCGATGTGCTCCTCCTTCAACCCCACCAGGACCACCCGGGCGGCCCCGGTGATCTTGATCGCCTGCGCATCGTATTTTTCGGCCACATCGGCAATGGTTCGCAGCAGCTGAGGGGTGACCAATCCGCAGGGGATGTGCGGGGCGATGGCATAGGTCTCTTTGTCACGCTGCAAAATGGCGCCTTTTTCTCCTAGTTTCAGCATTTTTACCTCCTTAAGGGGCTTTCGGAATTATTAAAGGCTATTTTTTTTAAGGAATCAATTCTTTATGGTTATGCTGGCGCCCTGATCATCACCCGGTATTCGACAGCGGTAGCAGGCTCTAAAAAACCGGTGGCATCCTCAAACCCCAATCGTTCATAAAAACGGATATTCCGCGGGGTAAATGTCTCCAGGAAGGTGTGGATGCCCAGTTCGTCCGTCCGGTCCAGAATCGGCCGGATCAGCCTGCCGCCAAGGCCCTTCCCTTGAAATGCCGGAGCGATGCCGACGATAGAGAGATACCAGCTGTTAGGAGGCGCGACCATTGCCGTCTGTTCAGCCATGAATCCGGTGATCTCTTTATATTTGGCCAGGCTGGCAGTGCCCATATGTTTGTTGAGAAACGCTTGTTTTTGATTGGCCATTTTCTTGGACAAGTCAACGTTGACCGGCTTGGACCAGATCGATACGCCAAAGGCATTTCCGTTGGGTCGATACAGACGACCATAATTGCGCGCTTCTCTCATCGAGTAGTCATAGTAGCGCAGCATGGCCTCCCTGCCCTGGTCCGGTCCGCCGGAAACACTGCTTTCCATGGCCATATAGAATGCATCTTCGGTCAGGGCATCGTAAAGCGCCTCGGACAGCGTGCGGTATTCAAAAAGATAGTCCATTTCAATCAACCCATTCTGGGGATGGCGGCCAGTCGAAGAATTTATTCAGGGGGATTGCTTTTGTCAAATGGTGTTCATTTTATCAACCGCCGCATGAAAATCGCAAACTTCACCGCAAGAAACATTCCTTACGGGAAAGCGTATATGAATGCAATCCGCATGATGCAAAAGTTTTATCCGGTTCTGAAACGACGGCATTCTCATCGGCGCCTAACAATTGCCTGCCATGTTTACCCCTAAACTGAATCAAGATCTTGGCACACCTCGTCGCCAAAAATCGCTCAACTTGTAAGTTGCCGAAACCGTTTTCCGGGAACCCCGGTGGTCCCGCGGTAACCGGCATAGGCCAACCAGCCGGTCATGTGCTGAATTTTTTGAGGTTTCGTATTGACGCCACGGCGGCCCGGGAATACTATAAAAAATAGTTCGATGTGTCTTTCTCAATATCATTTCTATTTTTTTGATCCCCCGATCAAGTTCGGCCTTGAACCGCGCAACACGACGCGTTGCAGTGGGTCAATTCTGTGTGATGAACATCGTATGTCAACAGGAGGAGAAAAAATGAAGAGAGTAGCCGTTGTGTGTTTCGCCGTATCACTGATCATCGCATTTTCTTTGTCGTGCCAAGCTGAAACCCTCGAATTGCTCACCTGGGAAGGGTACGCCCCCAAGGAACTGATGGACAAATTCGAGAAGGAGACCGGAATCACGGTAAAGCCGACCTATTCAAACAATGAGGAGATTATTGCCAAGCTTCGGGCCACCCGCGGCGCGGGGTTCGATCTGGCCCAGCCCAGCCAGGACCGGATATCCTCGGTGCAGGCCAAGTTCAAGCTCTACCAGCCAATTGACTTTACAAAAGTGGATGCCGCCCAGATCATTCCCTCCATGCTGGAGGCGGTGAAGAAAAACACCATGGTCGGCGATAAGAGTTACGCCGTTCCCCATGTTTACGGCACCTCCGGGATGATTGTGAACCGCAAACATGCGCCCGACGCCTCAGATTACAAAGACCTGCTCAATCCCGCCTACAGCGGCAGGGTCAGCTATCGGCTCAAACGCCCCACGCTGATTGGCATTGCCTTTTCCATGCAGCAGGATCCCTTTACGCTATACGCCAATCCGGCAAGCTATAAAAAGCTGATGGAACGGGTTGGTGAGAAGCTGATCGAGGGCAAGGGACTGGTTAAAAATTACTGGACTAACGGGGACGCCCTACTGCAATCCATGCGTTCGGAAGAGGTGTTTGTGGCCATGGCCTGGGACAACGGCGGATGGAAAATGCATGCCGAAAATCCGGACATCGATTTCGTGGCCCCCAAAAGCGGCGCCCTGGGCTGGATCGACACCTTCACCATTCCGGCCAAGGCCAAGAACGTCGAGGCAGCCTATAAATGGATCAATTTCATGATGAAGCCGGAAAACGCGGCGGTTTTCACCAATAAGGAAAAATACGGCACCGCATCCGCCGGGGCCATCGAGTATTACGATGCCGAGGTCAAAGCCAATTTTCAGCGTTCTTATTCCAAGGCCGATATCGACAACATCAAATGGTATCCGCCGGTTCCGGCCAAATTGGAGTCCATTGAAGGGTTGATTTTAGATAAAGTAAAAGCCGCCAACTAGTGCGTGTCCATCCAGAGATGGCATCTTGAGGCCCGGATCTGCGTTCTCGGGTTATTGAGCACGTGGTGAAGCTTTAGCGCTATCCTCGACGTAGCCGAGCTACGCCTGTGGTTTCAATAACCTTGCGGCCTTGGCCTGAACCACAACCTACCACCTCTGGACAAACACGACGCAGACGCTGATAAGAACTCAACGCTGCAACGATAGGGTGGAAAAACTATTAAATAAATCCGCCGTGTCCGTTTCGGACGGGAGGGTCCCTGAACTGGAATGACGAGTTGTTTGCTTCCAACGCCCTTATTTACGACACCTGGAAAAATGATAGGCTCGTAAAAAGTTGCTTGTCCGACGGATTCGTAAAAACGCCGAGATCAAGGCTTGAGAATCCCGAGGAATGAGGCGTACTGACGGTACGCTGCAGTGACGAGGGATGAAGCGTAACGAAGATATCGGCGTTTTTACGGACCCGTCAAAAAATGAACTGCGATTGATATGGCTATAGACCTGTCGGTTGAAAAGGTGTCCAAAACGTTCGGCGATTTCACTGCGGTGAACGACGTCTCCTTTGCGGTGGAGCAGGGGCAGTTTTTTTCAATTTTAGGTCCGTCTGGTTGTGGGAAAACCACGCTGCTGAGAATGATCGCCGGATTCATCGAACCCACCGTGGGGCGGATTCTTATCCGCGGAAGCGACATGGCGAACCTTCCGCCCAACCGCCGGCCGGTGAACCTGATCTTTCAGCATCTGGCCCTTTTCCCGATGATGAACGTGGCCCAGAATATCGCCTTCGGCCTCCAGCGGCGCAGGGAGAAAAAGCCCGATGTCGATAAAAAGGTGGCGGATATCCTGGAGCGGGTGGGACTGCCGGGGTTCGGCAACAAAAAGATTGACCAGCTGTCCGGCGGGCAGAAACAGCGGGTGGCCATTGCCCGCTGCCTGGTGCTGGACCCTGCTGTGCTGCTGCTGGACGAACCCCTGGGGGCCCTGGATCTGAAGCTTCGTGAACAGATGAAAGTGGAGCTTAAAAAGGTGCAGGCCCAGGTGGGGACGACCTTCATCTACATCACCCACGACCAGTCGGAGGCGCTGGTCATGTCCGACCACGTGGCCGT
>JAQYWF010000326.1 GCA_030145105.1 Desulfosarcina sp. | reverse complement strand
GCCGCCCGGGAGCGCCGGCGGGAAACCATGTCCGAAGGCTGATTGATGGTTTCGCGGTAGCCAACCCAATAATTGGAGTATCACGATGGAACTTTGTCCTTGCGGAAGTGAAAAAGATTACTCGGATTGCTGTCAACCGCTGATCAAGGGAGAGTGGGCCGCCGACACCGCCGAAGCCTTGATGCGTTCTCGCTATACAGCCCATGCGAAAAATGAATTTGACTATATTTTTGAGACCACGCTGCCTTCAAACCGCCAGGATGCCGACCGGAAAGGGACGGCAGCCTGGTCCCGGAAGCTGGACTGGCAGCGATTGGAGGTTTGGCATTCAGAAAATGGCGGCCCGGATGATTCGGTGGGCACGGTGGAGTTTTTGGCACGCTACCGCAAAGACAGCAAGGCATTCGATCACCATGAAATCGCTGAGTTTGTCAAGGAAGACGGCCGCTGGTATTTCAAGGATGGCCAGGCGCCGCAGCCGGTGCAGGCCGTCCGTCAGGGACCGAAAATCGGGAGAAACGACCCGTGCACTTGCGGCAGTGGTAAGAAGTTTAAAAAATGCTGCGGGGCTTGAGGTCGGAGGTCTGAGACCAGTGACCAGAAACCAGAGACTATAGACCAGAGAGCGGTTAACAGTGAGCAGTGAACTGAAGCCGTGAACCCCGAACCACGAACCAGGACTGTAGGGGAGTGAATATGTTTATCGACCTGTTAAGATCGCGCCGGAGTATTCGTAAATTCGAGGATAGACCCGTTGAAGTGGAAAAGATTGACCTGCTCGTGGAAGCGGTCCTTCGGTCACCGTCTTCCAGGGGGTTCAATCCATGGGAGTTTGTGGTGGTCAACGACCCTGCGATCATCAACCGATTATCAACGGCCAAACCTCACGGCGCCTCGTTCCTGGCCAACGCCCCGCTGGCCATTGTGGTCTGTGCGGATCCGGGAAAATCGGATGTATGGGTTGAAGATGCCTCCATTGCCGCCATTATACTGCACCTGGCGGCCACCGACCTTGGCCTGGGCAGTTGCTGGATTCAGCTGCGTAAGCGCGATTACGATGACTCAACATCCGCTGGTGAATTTGCAGCCGATGTTCTGGGTCTGCCGGCAGAATTGGTGGTGTCCGCCATCATGGCCATCGGATATCCGGCCCAGCAGCCGTCACCTCACCCGAAAACATCCCTCCAGGGTGACAAGGTGAGTATCAATCGTTACGGCAATAGAGAATGACGGATTCGTAATAAGCCCGATATCTGCGTTACGCTTCATCCTTCGTCACTGCGAAGTACCGTAAGTACTCATCATTCCTCAGGATTTGCATGCCTTGATCTTGGGCTTTTTACGAACCTGTCGGAAGTGGGGCTTTTTTAGGCACTATCAAGAATAAACCACCGTCTTTTCAACTGCAACGGCAGCCGGCAGCCGTCGGCAGGCAAGTTCAGACGCGCCAAGGTTCAGGCAGGCCCGAAAGCGTTTTCGAAGAGACCATGGATGGCTTTTTTACCATCGTCGGTGAGATTCCGGGTGCCGGTACCCGCAAATGTGTTTTTCTCGATTTTCGGCACGTCTGCCGTCCACTTGCTGCCTTCCCAGACAAACCAGCCCCCGCGATCCTGATCATAGACATGCACCGGTCGGTTGAACAGCTTGGCCAGTTCCACGCCCCAACCGGTCCCTCCCTTGACCGTGTCATCTGGCTGAATCCAGCCTACGGCGATTACGTGGTAACCGCTGTTGACCATGTGAAAAATAGTCTGGATCACCTTGCGAATCTTGTTGGCCTGGGCGAATTTGCGCCCCATGCGGGTCGACACGATCTCCATGCTCACGTTTCCCTTGTCCAGCTGTTCGGGTGTCAGCTCGCGGACCCCGCGGGAACGTTCAATGCGGTGTCCCTCAAATGAAAAGTTGACCTCCTGGATACCCCAGGCTTCGGCCATACGGCCGAATTCGGACTCGGCACCTTTGTGACCGCCGCTGTAGAGGGTGATATGGGAACGATCTGGCATCATTTTCTCCTTTTGAAATAAGTGTTGGTGTTAAAAAAAAGCCCAGCTTATTCGGGCGGCTGGGTATTTAGCGCGCGCTTTTGAGAAAAATAGCTCCGCCCGCCGTTTCCCGGCGAGGTGAGATGGAGATAATAAGCGCTGAATCGGGGAATGCAACATCGGGGAGCCTGTTTAAAAAGCATTAAACGATTTTCTAAAGCAGGTTAATCTTGATCCTGGCAAAATCTCGATTGCAGGAGTCCATTCGACGGTGTATTAATATTTGGCTTTCAGCCATTTTGGAATGAATGCGATTTATTTGTCCCTTTAGCGTCTTATTGGAGGCGTACCATGTCCAAGTCACGAGACACGAAGAAAGATACCAAGAAAAAGCCTGCCCAGACCCCTAAAGAAAAGAAAAAAAACAAACAGGATAAGAAGTAGCCCTACAGCGCATATTAACCGGGATTGCCCGCGCACTTCTTTGCCTGCGTGGGGGAAAGCGAACACGTCAACATTAGACGCTGTCCCTGCTGAACGTTGTCCGTTGCATGCCGCGTGACGGCTTCAATCGTCAACCGCTTTTCAGTGCTGCCTTATGGTGTCGACAGAATTGCCTTGACCCGCCCCACCTGACCGTCGGTTAGGCGCACCTTGATGCCATGGGGGTGATGCGGGGAACGGGTGAGGATCGCTTCGACCATACCCCGGGTGAGGCGGCCGCTGTGTTGGTCCGCTTTGCGTACGATGTTCACTGCGGTGCCGGGGCGGATTTTTTTTCGGTACTGGCCGTCCATTTTCCTGAGCCCTGTTTCACGCGATTAATTGCGACTGTGACGGTCCAAGTATTCCAGCAGGTCCGTCATGGCCTCAGTGGCATCCCGCTGCGATATGGTTCGACGGATTTCCACGATCTTCTTGAGTTCATCCTTTTCCAGCAGCAGTTCCTCTTTTCGCGTACCGCTCAGGCGGATGTCTATGGCCGGGAAAATTCGGTGTTCGGCACAATCGCGGCTGAGGACCAGGTCCATATTGCCGGTTCCCTTGAACTCCTGGTAAATGATGTCGTCCATCCGACTGCCGGTCTCCACAAGAATGGTGGCGATGATCGTCAGCGAACCGCCGCCTTCGATATTCCTGGCGGCGCCGAAGATTTTGCGCGGTACTTCCATGGCGTTGGCGCCGAGTCCACCCGAGAGCGTCCGGCCATGGCTTTCCGTCTCGGCGTTGAAAGCCCGCGCCATGCGGGTCAGCGAATCGATGAAGACGACCGTGTCCCGGCCGACTTCCGCGCAGCGCATGGCGGTGTGCACCGCCAGACGGGTCATGCGCATGTGTTGGCCGATGCTCTGGTCTGCGGAAGAATAGAGCACATGGGCCTCTGTTAGGCCCCGCTTGAAGTCGGTCACCTCTTCCGGGCGTTCATTGACCAACAGAATGAATACGTCCATTTCCGGGTCATTGGCGGTGACCGAGTTGGCCATATGGCGCAACAGGGTGGTTTTACCCGATTTGGGCGGAGAGATGATCAGGCCGCGCTGCCCCCGGCCAATGGGGACGATGAGGTCGAGGGCCTGACCGGTGAGATCCTTTGGCCCCTGTGACATGCGCAGCCGCTGGTCGGGGTTGATGCTGGTCATGGTGTGCATGGTTTGTGTCTGTGCATACCGTTCCAAGGGCAGGCCATTGACGTTTTCCACAGCAGCCAGCTTCAAGTTCTGGTTGCCGGGATTACCCGGTTCCCCCCGGCCTTCGATGAAAGTCCCCTCCCGCAGGCCGAATTTACTGATCATATACGCCGGGACAAAGGTGTCTTCCGTGCCGGCCTGATAATTATTATCGATGTTTCGGAGAAAACCGAATCCTTTGTCCAGTATCTCAAGGTGTCCACTTACCGGTTCCACTGATTGACTCCCGGGTTTATTATTTTTCATGAGCGTCTTTGAAAGGCATGATCTCGATCCAGTACCCGTCAGGATCTGAAATAAAATATAGACCCATCCCTTCGTTCTCGTAGCATATACAGCCCATCTGGCCGTGAAGCGTGTGGGCGCCGTCGTAATCATCCACATGAAAGGCCAGGTGAATTTCGTTGTCTCCTAAGTCATAGGGCGTTGTACGGTCCTTGAGCCAGGTGAGTTCCAACTGATGCTGGCTGCGTCCGTCACCCAAATATACCAGCGTAAAGTCGGGATTGTCCCAACGGCGGTTTTCTGCCAGGTTGAGCGCTTTTTTGTAAAAGTCGAGGCTCTTGTCTACGTCCAGGACATTGATGTTGTTGTGGGCAAAGGTGAATTCCATTGACGCAACAATCCTTTCTTAATAACTGGGATGCACGGCTCATTCGGATTCGTCGATTTGTCTGGGCCGGAACGTGGATAGCATTGAAACGCGATAGTTTACGCTTCCGCCGCTGCTTGCGGCGGAAAATCTTCAAAATGATTACCCTTGCGATAGTTGTCAAACCGGCGGGATTTTCGCTACATTGGTGCTGGCGACGTAAAGATGTTGAGATTGCCGACTGAGTAAATGTTATAATAGAACAGTTGAACGGCGATGACAACCTTAATCACAGGCCATCCACCGATTGAGCCTTCAGGATGAAGCTGCGTTGCAATGACAGGGGGACCGACAATCATCCGTTGCCTGTGTTCCAATCGATCGCACCAGGCATTGCACTGACCCCATTTCTGAGACTGAGACAACTACAAGCAGGAGACCGACATGATTGACAGTGACCGTTTCGATCCCTTCAACAACCGGCTGTGCCGCAATGTCCGCAATGCACTGTCGGAAAATTTCAATAAGGTGTTGGCACAAAAAAATATGCAATCGGTGCGGCGTGTTGCCGGCTTTTTTCTAAACGACCCGCTGCCGTTGTGTGTCAGGAGGTATATCGACCTTCGCCTGGCCGCATATGAACAGGTGCTGGCGGACGTCCGTAACCATCATCTTGACCATCCGCTGGACATAGCCGTTGCTATCTGGGACCAGCATCTTTTTTTTGAAACCCACGAGTATCTCGAACAACACTGGATGGCTGCCGACGGGGACCAAAAAAAGCTGCTCCAGGCCATCATCCGGGCAGCCGGTGCATACGTCCACCTGGAGCAGGGGAATCTCACCGGGGCCAAGCGCATTGCCGCCAAGGCGGTCGCCGTGCTGGAGTTGCATCAGGACCAGTTGGCCCCCTACGCCGACCCCCAACTGCTTCTGGCCAAGCTCAGGTCCCTGGACCCCAAGCCGCCGATACTTGCCGGAACTGCCGGACCGGCAAATCGGTCGATGCAAACAACCGATCTTCCATGACACCGACGCATCACATCAACCCCAGTTCAACCAGCAGTGCATAGACGCCAGAATGGCGCAGGCGGATCCGGATAAACTCGGCAATGGTGGGCTGCCAGGGGCGATGACGCAGGGCCATCCCGGCTTCCCGGGGCAAGCGCGCGCCCTTTTTGTGATTGCAGGCCCGGCAGCAGGCCACGCAATTGTCAAAATCGGTCTTCCCACCCCGCGACCGTGGAATGACGTGGTCCATCGTGATGGGCTTGGCCCGGGATCCGCAATAGGCACAGGCAAACCGATCCCGGGCCAGGACGTTTCGGCGTGAAAAGGGGACGCGGCCCCGGTAGACGCTTCTGACTACCTTGACCAGCACGGCCACCGCCGGCGCCCGGAACGTGCGGCTTACTCCCTGAATCACCCGATCCGAAAACTTCAGGACCCTGACTTTTTCGGCGAACATCAGGCCCATGGCTTTTTTCCAATCCACCAGGCAGAGAAAAGAATAATCCCCGTTGAGCAGAATGCAGCTTCCGTTCATGGTGCCGATTCCTCTTCCAGGGTATAGATGTAAAAGGTGTAGGCGATCAGCGGAATCACCCCTTTATGCCTGACGTTTACGCCGGGAAAAAAGAGCTCGCCCTCGATTCGCAATTATATTTCCTC
>JAQYWF010000322.1 GCA_030145105.1 Desulfosarcina sp. | reverse complement strand
CCTGTTTCTCAGCCGCACCGAAATTCACATGCACCGGGCACCGTGTCACAAAAAGTTCATGGAGAGTATGTTTTTCAAGGTGATGGCACCGCCCAATTTCCCGGTCCGATATTCGGACCTCAAGGCGAAGATCGTCTGGGAAGAAGGTCATCCGGCGGAGTTTCAGATCGGGTCGGCAACCGTAGTGCCCATCCCCATCAGCCATCCCAATACCGGCAAGGGCTACAAGTTCATTGAAAACGGGAAGACTTTTGTCTTCCTCACCGACAACGAATTGGGATTCGTTCATCCTGGCGGGCTGCCATTTCAGGACTATGTGGAATTCTGCACCGGAGCGGATCTGCTGATCCACGACGGAGAGTACACCAAATCCGAATACCGCAAGCGCATCGAATGGGGGCACTCCTCATATACCGATGCCCTGCGGCTTGCATTCGCGGCAGGGGTCAAGCGCCTGGGCCTGTTTCACCTGAACCAGGAACGCACCGACGATCAGATGGATGCGATCGTGAAAGAATGCCGGAAGATCATCGCCGAAAAAGGCCAGCCTCTGGAATGCTTCGCCGTGGGCACGAACATGACCTTTGCCGTATAGGCCGTGCTCCTGCACGACCAATAATGTGAGAACCGATGGCCATCTTACCCCGTCCCAAGCCAGCCGTAATACCATGCCATGTCTGACCTGATTGAACGCACCGCCGACGTTCTGAGCACCGCCAAACAGGCCGTAGCCCTGACCGGCGCCGGCATCTCTGTGGAAAGCGGTATTCCGCCCTTTCGAGGCAAAGGCGGGCTGTGGGAAAAGTTCGACCCCATGAAAGTCGCCCATATCGATGCATTTCTGGACAATCCGGAGACCGTGTGGAAGGTGTTGATCAAGGACATGAAGTCCCTGTTGGACACGGCCCGACCCAATCCCGGACACACCGGGCTGGTCGATCTGGAACGGCTCGGTATCCTGAAGACCGTCATTACCCAGAATGTGGACGGCCTGCATCAGATGGCGGGTAACAGCGACGTCATTGAATTTCACGGCAATTTCGCCTGGCAATCCTGTCTGGACTGCAACCAGCGCATCAAAACGTCACAGGTGGATCTGGCGCAGATGCCCCCGCGATGCAGCTGCGGTGGCATCCTTCGACCCGACTGTATCTTTTTCGGCGAGATGATCCCCCACGACGCGCTGGTCCGATCCCAGCAAGTATCGGCGGCCTGTGACGCAATGCTGGTGATCGGCACCTCAGCCATGGTTCAGCCGGCAGCCACCATGCCATTCATAGCCAAGGGCAGCGGCGCCGTCATTATCGAGATCAACCCCGAACCCACGCCGCTCACCTCGCACATCAGCGACCTGCCCCTGCTGGGCGGTGCAGGCAGCATCATGCCCCGGTTGATCGAGGCGATTCGGCGGCGGGCATCCCCTTGACAACCCATAGTGCTTCCCGCAGGCCTCAGCAAAAAAAGCAACCCAGAACCCAGAACCCTGAACCCTGAACCCAGAACCCTGAACCCGTGAACGATCCCATGACGCATGACAACCGCTGGGTGAAGCAGGTCACCCTGCCCCCTCCCTCCTTGGGGGACAACACCGCCGACGCCGACCGACTGGCGGCAGTATTGCAGAAGTCGCTGGGAGTCCGAACCGTCCACATGGATCTGGCCCTTTTGAAGCAACTGCCCGCCCGGCTGCGGGAATGGAATTTTCGGACCACCGCCGTGCTATTCAAAGATGGTAGCGGCAACGGCATCCTGGTCCACCTGACCGCACCGAATGGCGCCGACACCCTTTGCGGCCTGGCCGTTGACCTGGGCACCACCCGCGTGGTGTTGCGCATCATCGATCTTTCCACAGGCGCACACATGGGCGAATCGGTGTTCGACAACCCCCAGATCGCCATCGGTCCCGATGTGCTGGCCCGCATCCACCACGTGGAAAAACCCGACGGCCTGAAACAGCTCAACCAGCTCATCGTCGACGGCATTAACGATGCCCTGGCGATTCTGTGTGACCGATGCGGCGTATCTCGCGCAAACATCCACTTGATGGCAGTTGCCGGCAACACGGCCATGACCCACCTGCTGATAGGCCTCAATCCCCGATGGATGATCCGGGAACCTTACATCCCAGTGGTGAACCGTCCAGACATACTCACGGCGGCCGAACTGGGCATCCACGTTCACCCCACCGCGAGGGCATTGATCTTTCCCAATGTGGGCAGCTACCTCGGCGGCGACCTGATAGCAGGAATCCTTTACTGTGACATGGACCAGCGGGAGGAAACGGCCATCCTGGTTGATGTGGGCACCAATGCGGAGGTGGTCCTGGGTAACCGCAACTGGATGATGGCCTGTGCCGGTGCAGCCGGTCCGGCGCTGGAAGGGAGCGTCACGCGCATGGGAGCCATGGCCGGCCCGGGAGTCATCGACCGCATCGCCATCGATTCGGAGTCATTGGCTGTTGACATTCACACCATCGACGATCAGCCGCCCCGGGGCATCTGCGGCTCCGGGGTCATCGACCTGGCCGCAGCCCTGTTCCGATCGGGAATGATCGACATCCGGGGAAAACTGCTGCCCAATCGCTGCGGAGATCGCTTTTCATTGAAAGATGGGCTGGCACATTTGACCATCGTACCCGCCGGCCAGTCGGCAACGGGCCAGGATCTTGGCATCACCCAGGTGGATCTGGACAGCCTGGTCCGCTCCAAGGCCGCCATGTACACCATCCTGGAAACCATCACCGGCAGCGTGGGCATGCAGCAGCAGGATCTGGAAACCTTTTTCGTGGCCGGCACCTTTGGCGCCTACATCGATCCGGCGTCCGCGATCACCATCGGTATGATCCCGGATCTGCCCTTGGCGCGCTTCCAGAGTCTGGGCAACAGCTCGCTGGGCGGTGCCACACGGGTGCTGGAGAATCCAGCGTGCGTCGACCGCATCAATCAAATCCGCGATGGCATCACCTACATGGAGTTGAACGTAAACCAGGACTTTATGAACCGCTTCTCCGCAGCCAAATTCCTGCCGCACACGGATACCTCACGGTTCCCTTCCGTTCGATGGTCCGCTGCACGACCGCCAATGGCCTAAACCGGCCATTTTCTCACTACTTGAAACGCTCCATTCCGTATTCTTTTCAACAGGTTGGTTCCTGCCAAATAAAGCCTTGAAAGGTTTTGTGCATTATGATAGTCGATGTGTTGATTTTTTCTACCCACGTGTGCATCACAACCCAACTCCAAAAAGGATCGAGACCACATGACGTCGAAGAAACAGTTGCTGTTTGCTTACGGTCTGGCAATCCACCTGTTGCTTGTCGGCATTATCTGTTATGCCGCCTTCCCGGTCAACGCGCCCGATGAACCCGTTCGGATCATGTACCAGACCAATGCCGGAAAAGTCCTTTTTGATCATCACACCCACTCCGCCGCATCCGGTTACGGGGCGAGCTGCTTTGACTGTCATCATCATCCCAGCGACGACGACAGCGCACTGATTGCCTGTGGGGAGTGCCATCAAGCACCGGCCGAAGACGGGTCCAAGCCGGAAGGATGTCTGGATTGCCACGATGAGAGTGACATTGAGGATTCTGAAGTACCGGCACGGGCGGATGCATTTCACCAGCAGTGCATCGAATGTCATGAGCAGTTTGAGGCAGGCCCGCAGTCTGGCTCGGACAACTGCTCTCAATGTCACGTCCTGTAATCGAGGCAGCCAGGATTCATGAATCTGTTTCGATGGTTTCATTTTTTCACCGCGGCCCTAACAAAAGGTTAAGCTATGCGAAAGCGATCATTCTTCGGTCTGACCAAACCTTCCTTCCACTACGAACTGGCCACCAGCACCATCGCCGATCCGGTGGCCATCCCGACACCGGAAACGGTTACCCTTTATATCAAGCAGGCGCTGAAGCGAACCAGCAGCAGCCTGAAAGTGGACACACCGGTAAAAACCGGTCAGCGGCTGGTCGTCAACGAAGGTGACGACATCTGTGCCATCTCTTCGGCTACCGGCACCATCTGCGCCATCGCTCCTTTCCTGGCTGATTTCGGACGGGAATGGACCGCTGTGACCATTAAAACTGAAGGAAGCGACACACCGGACACCGAATTTTCAGAAGCCCGCCAAGCCCCGTCTTTAAAGACCCTCAACCGCTATCTGGCTGCCTGCCCCGGCGAACCTGAGATCGAACCGCTGATGGACGAACGCAACCCGGTGCACACCATCGTCATCTACGGCGGCAATGCCGACCTTCTCATCGACACCAGCCTATATTTGTTCAAACAAAGCGCCGAAGCGATCAACGCGGGCATTGAAATCCTGAGAAAAGCCACCGGCATCGAAGACATCGTCATCGTGATCCCGGAAGAGAGCGTACAGAACTACTCCGGCCATCTGGATGCCCGAATGCAGCCGGTTTCATCCCAGTACCCCTATGCCCAGCCGCTCATGGTTCTACACCAATTGACCGGACGACTGCCCGATGAAAAGGGCATGGCATCCATGGGTGTCCATTTCATCCGTGCGGAAGCCGTGGCCACCATCGGCCAGGCATTCTCGACCGGCAGTCTGCCTGTTGAAAAGACGGTTGCCGTCATCGACAAGCAAGGTACCAAGCACCTGGCCCGGGCGCGGGTGGGCACACCGGTGAGTTCGCTGCTCAACACCTTCGACGTGCAGGTCAACGACCAGGACAAGATTGTTTTCGGTGGGCCGATGACCGGCAACGCGATTTACAGCGAAGACCAGCCCATCCGGCCGGATACCGACGCTATCCTGGTTCAGGACAAGCGCGTCATTCCCCTGTACAGCGACTATCCGTGCATCAATTGTGGCGATTGCGTGCGTATCTGCCCAGCCAACGTGCCGGTGAACCTGCTCGTTCGCTTTCTGGAAGCCGGACAGTACACCGAAGGCGCCGACCTGTACGACCTTTACTCGTGCATCGAGTGCGGCCTATGCAGCTACGTCTGCGTGTCGCGCATTCCCATCTATCAGTATATCAAACTGGCAAAATACGAAATAGGCCGGATCACATCTGCGGAGGAGTTGAATGAACAGTAAGAAGACGCTAATCGTATCCCACGCACCGTTCTGGCATGACGGCAGCGGGATTCCCGAGCGAAGCTACCACACCATGATCGCCGCCCTCCCCGCCGCTTGCGTGGGGATCGCCTATTATGGCGCCCCGGCGCTAGGTGTTATCAGCCTGGCCATGGCCTCGGCGATTCTCTGGGAACTGCTGCTCAACTACGCCAGCAAACAGCCGATTACCGTAGGCAACGGCAATGCTGCCCTGATTGGATTGCTGATCGCCATGGTGCTTCCCGCATCGGCCCCTTGGTGGCTCGTCCTCATCGGCACCTTCCTGGCCATCGTCATCGGCATGCAGATATTTGGCGGCATCGGTGCCAACCCGTTCAACCCGGTGGCCCTGGCGATCGCTATTCTAATGGTGTCCTACAAAAGCCATCTCGATTTCGACGCCGCATTGGTCAACTTCTCACTCGACTTCCCCTCCACAACGGATCCGCTGGCCGCCCTGAAAGCCTTCGGCCCGGCGGCTGTTGAAAACCTTAAGCCCATTGATCTGCTCATGGGACGGCAGGTGGGCGGTTTAGGCAGTTCCTGTGGCCTGGCCATCGCCATCGGCGGCATCTACCTCATTCTGCGGGGAATCATCCGCTGGGAAATCAGCATCGCTTTTATCGTCGGCGTCTTCATCAGCGCCATGCTGTTCAACATGTCCGATCCGGTCCGCTACGCCCCACCGGCATTCCACCTGCTCACCGGATACACCCTGCTAGGCGCCTTTTTCCTGGCCACGGAGTCCTCATCCTCACCGGTCAACTTCATTCCCATGCTGATCTACGGCGCGCTTGGCGGTGTTATGACGGTCCTGATCCGTAACATCGGCGCCTATGTGGATGGCGTGATCTTCGCAATTCTCCTGATCAATCTGATAAATCCGCTGGTCGATAAGATCAGACCCAAGGCAATTGGAAAGGTGGCGTGACAT
>JAQYWF010000377.1 GCA_030145105.1 Desulfosarcina sp. | reverse complement strand
GTGTCGGGCATCGAATTCAAGACCTGTACCGCTGTGTTCGATGAAGACGGTCGCTTCAACCCCGCCTACGATGAGGGGGAATGCCAGCCCTTTTTCGGCGACACCATTATTGTCGCCATCGGCCAGAGCACCAACCTGGACGGCATCAAGGAGCAGGGTGTCGCTGTTTCCCGGCCTGGTGGCCTGGAAGCTGACCCGGTGACCCTGCAGACGCCCATCGACTGGGTTTTTGCCGGCGGCGATGCTTATTACGGTCCCAAATCGGTGGTGGACGCAGTCGCCTGCGGCAAGGAAGCCGCCGAGAGCATCCACCGCTTCATCAACGGGCTGGATCTCACGGACGGTCGACAGAAAGAATGGGATTTTGTCAAACCCGAGATGGGCGAAGAGGTTAATAAACCGCGCACCACGGTCCGTTGCCTGGACCCCGAAGCGCGGGAGTGCAATTTTCTGGAGGTCTCCTTCGGCTACAACGAGGAAGAGGCCAAGACCGAAGCCGATCGCTGCCTCAAGTGCGGGCTCTGCTCGGAATGCTACCAGTGCGTGGACGCCTGCCTGGCAAATGCCGTCGACCATGACATGGTGGCTGACCATAAGGAGATCAACGTGGGTGCCATTATCCTGGCTCCCGGTTTCACCCCTTTCGACCCCACCGAGCACAAAACCTATTCGTACGCCAGCCATCCCAATGTGGTTACCAGCCTGGAGATGGAACGAATCCTTTCCGCATCCGGCCCCTATGCCGGCCACCTGGTTCGGCCGTCGGACAACAAGGAGCCCGAAAAGATTGCCTGGTTTCAGTGCGTGGGTTCCCGGGATATCAACTGCTCGGATCACAGCTACTGCTCCTCGGTGTGCTGCATGTACACCAACAAGCAAACCATCATCGCCAAGGAGTACAGCGAAAAAGAGCTGGATACGGCTGTCTTTTTCATGGACATGCGTACCCACGGCAAGGAATTTGAAAAATACTACATGCGCGCTAAAGATGAAAAAGGGGTGCGCTACATCCGATCCAAGGTGCACACCATCGATCCGGTGGAAGACGACAACCTAAGCCTGCGTTATATCACCGAAGAGGGTCAACTCGTCGAGGAAACCTTCGATATGGTCGTCCTGGCCGTCGGCCTGGCCCCCAACAAGGAATCGGTGGACCTGGCCAAAACCATGGGCATCGATCTCAATGAACACCTGCATGCCGCCACCCGGACCCTCGAACCGGTCAGTTCCAGCAGGCCGGGAATCTTTGTCTGCGGCGCTTTCCAGGAACCCAAGGACATCCCCCAGTCGGTCATGGAGGCATCTGCCGCTGCGGCAACAGCCACCCGGCCCCTTGCCGAAGCCAGAGGCACGCTGATCAAAACCAAAGAGCTGCCACCGGAGATCGATGTGTCCGGCCAGGAACCACGGGTGGGTGTTTTTGTCTGCAACTGCGGCATCAACATCGGCGGTGTGGCTGATGTGCCTGCCGTGCGCGAATATGCCGCCACCTTGCCCCATGTCGTTCATGTGGAAGACAACCTGTTCACCTGCAGCCAGGACACCCAGGACAAGATGAAAGAGGTGATCACGGAACATGGCATCAACCGTGTGGTGGTTGCTTCCTGTTCGCCCCGAACGCACGAGCCGTTGTTCCAGGAGACCATCCGGGATGCCGGTTTGAACAAGTACCTGTTCGAGATGGCCAACATCCGTGACCAGAACACCTGGGTTCACATGAACAACCCGGAACGGGCCACGGCCAAGGCCAAGGACCTTGTCCGCATGGCCGTGGCCAAAGCCGCCTTCATTGAACCCTTGCATCAGGTCCGGCTGGAGGTGATCCAGAAGGTGGTGGTGGTGGGCGGTGGTGTCGCCGGTATGGAAGCGGCCTTAGGTGTTGCCGACCAGGGACTGCAGGTCTATCTGGTGGAGCGGGGCGACGTCCTGGGTGGTGTAGCCCATAAATTGCGCTCCACCTGGCAGGGAGAACCCGTGAAACCCTACCTGGAAGATCTGATTGCCAAGGTTCACAACCATGAGCACATCCGGGTCTTCATGAAAACGGAGCCGGTAGAAACCACGGGTATCATGGGTAACTTCACCACGACCTTGATGACTTCCGGTGAATCCCTGACGGAGACCGTCGTGGAACATGGCGCCACCATTCTCGCCACCGGCGGCAAGGAGTACACGCCCAGCGAGTACCTGTACGGGCAGAACCCCAATGTGCTTACCCATTTCGAATTGGATGCGGCCCTGGAGGAAGACGACTCCCGTTTGTCCGCGGCCCAGAGCGTCGCCTTCATCCAATGTGTCGGGTCGCGCACCCCGGAGCGGCCCTACTGCAGTCGGCTATGCTGCACCCACACAGTCAAGAGCGCCCTGAGTCTCAAGGAGCGCAACCCGGAGATGGACATCTACGTGCTTTACCGGGATATCCGAACATACGGATTCCGCGAAGAGCTTTATAAAACGGCCAGGGAAAAGGGCATTATCTTCATGCGCTACAACCTGGAAGACAACATGCCCGATGTCAAGGATACCGACGGCCAACTGAGCGTGACGGTAAGGGATCATGTGCTGCAGATGCCCGTGGAACTGAATCCGGATCTGTTGGTGCTGGCCACGGCCGTGCTGCCCAACGAGAACAAGGACGTATTTGAATTGTTCAAGGTGCCGATCAATGCCGATGGCTTCCTGGTGGAAGCGCACGCCAAGTTGCGTCCCGTGGATTTCGGTTCCGAGGGGCTCTTCATGGCGGGCCTGGCCCACTATCCCAAGCCCCTGGACGAATGCATCGCGCAGGCCCGGGCGTCGGTCTCACGGGTCATGACCATCCTCTCCCGGGATTCGATTATGGTCGGCGGTGTGGTGGCCGACGTGAATCCGGACAAGTGCGCAGTCTGCGTCACTTGCGTGCGCACCTGTCCGTATAACATCCCCTACATTGGCGAGGAGGGCCATGCCGTTATCGAACCGGCCGAGTGCCACGGCTGCGGTTGCTGTGTGGCCGAGTGCCCGGGCAAGGCCATCGAGCTGAAACATTTCACCGATGAACAGATCGTAGCCAAGACGGCGGCCCTGTTTGAGAAGAAAAAAGGGGAGGCCGCCTGATCAACAAGGGACGATGGGCGTCGGAATGACCGGTAAACTGGGAAATCCGGGCGCCCGAAAAATTTTTATACCTCAACTTGAGCGGAGAAAGACCATGAATGAAACCTTTGAACCCCAGATCCTGGCATACTGCTGCAAGTACTGTGCGTATGCCGCTGCAGACCTGGCCGGATCCATGCGCTTGAACTATCCAAGCAACGTCAAAGTAATTCAGGTGCCGTGCAGCGGTCGGGTGGATATCATCCACCTGTTGACCGCTTTCGAAGGCGGTGCCGACGGCGTATACGTGGCCGGGTGACTGGAAGGTGAATGTCATTTCCTGGAAGGAAATCTCAAAACCAGACGGAAAATTGAATACGTTCAGCGAACCCTTGAAGAAATTGGTATCGAACCGGAACGCGCACAAATGTATAATCTTTCTTCGGCCCAGGGACCCCGCTTTGCTGAAATTGCAATCGAGATGACGGAAAAGATCAAGGCGCTGGGACCCAGCCCGGTGAATTCTTAAACACGGTCAGGCGGCGGTATTTCCGCCCTTGAACCCCAAGAGGTGAACCAATGATAATTGCCGATCGAAAATCTCTGGAAGAGATTCAGGACATGATCAAGGAGTATAAGAAAATTCTTCTTGTCGGGTGCAAAGGGTGCGTCACCGTTTGTAATGTGGGCGGCGCCAAGGAGGTGGGGATACTGGCCGCCAGCCTGAAGATCGCCCGCAAGAAAGATGGCAACCCCATCGAAATCGACGAAAAAACGCTGGAGCGTCAGTGCGATCCCGAATACGTGGAGCAGATCCGGGATGTCTTTGACCAGTACGATGCCGTTCTCTCCATGGCCTGTGGCGTAGGCCCCCAGTTCCTATCCGAAGCCTATCCCAGTCAGAAGTTTTTTCCGACGGTGGATACCAAGTTCTTCGGCGGCGCGGTTCAACACGGCATCTGGGAGGAGCGCTGCGCTGGCTGCGGCACATGCGTGATCCATTATTACGACGGGCTGTGCCCCATCGCCCGTTGCTCCAAGAGCATCCAGCACGGCCCCTGTGGCGGCAGCGCCGACGGCAAGTGTGAAATCGCCAAGGATGTAGAGTGTATCTGGGACACCATCGTTAAAAAGAAAATCGAGCAGGGGCGGCTCGAGGATCTTCGAACGTTTCGCGCGGCAAAGAACTGGACGACGGCAAGGGACGGCGGTCCCCGCAAAAGCATAAGGGAGGAGTTGGTAAAATGAGCAATAACGGTCTGAAATCAGGAAGCAACCTGGAGAAAGTACTCAAGGCGGGCCACTTTGCCTTTACCGGTGAATGCGGACCGCCCAAAGGCGCCAATGTGGAGCACCTGAAGGAGAAATTCGAGCACCTGCGGGGCGTGGTGGACGCCGTCAATGTTACCGATAACCAGACCGCGGTGGTGCGCATGTCCAGTGCAGCGGCCTCGGCCATCATGGTGGCCAACGGTATCGAGCCCAACTTTCAGATGGTCTGCCGGGACAGAAACCGCCTGGCCATGATGGCAGACGTCCTCGGGGTATACTCTTTGGGCGTCAAGAACATGCTCTGCCTCTCCGGTGACCATCAGAAGTTCGGCAACCACCCCGAGTCCAAGAACGTCTACGACATCGACTCCATGCAGCTTATCGCCCTGGTGAAGAAGATGCGCGACGAAGGTAAATTCCTCAACGATGAAGATATCGACGAGCCGCCCAAGATGTTTATCGGCGCCGCCGCCAATCCCTTTGGCGATCCGCACGAATACCATGGATCTCGGCCGGGCCGAGGATCCTGTCGACCAAGAGATTCCCGGTGGCGCGGGGCGGCTCGTCCCCACGCAGGACGAGGATC
>JAQYWF010000307.1 GCA_030145105.1 Desulfosarcina sp. | reverse complement strand
GCACATATTGAAATGCAAGGCGTGTTTGGGTCTCTTTTGGATACGACTCCTTGTCTGAATTTCTCTAATTCTTCAGGCGAATTTAACCGCGCCATAATTTTCCCCTACTCATAGCTTTTTAACACGTCGGCTGTCTCGGGTGGCGACATCTTCCCGTGAGTCTTCCCATCGATTTCCATCACCGGCCCTAAAGCACAGCAGCCGAGGCAGTTAACCGTCTCGAGGCTGAACTTCAACTCCAAGTCGGTCTCGCCAGGTTTAATTCCAGTTAGGTCTTCCACCGTGTCGAGAACACGCGTCGCACCACGGACATGACAGGCGGTACCCATACAAATGTGAACTTCATGACGTCCTTTAGGAACTAAACTAAAGGCTTTGTAAAAGGTAGCGATATGCTGTATGCGGCTTAAAGGGACTTCTAATTTTTCGCTGACCCTCTCCAATGCTTCCTTGGGAAGCCAATGATTTTCGCTTTGAATCGCCAGTAATACTTGAATGAGCGCACTGGCATCACCCTGATATTTATCAACAATCTGATCGATTCGATTAATATCCATAGCCGCTTTCCCAATCCTCTTCTTTCCCAGAGTCAACGACCACCCGCACAGCGGGTGGCTTGGATTTTACCGCCATCGGCTGGAAAAGACAGGGGCGCGAAGTGCCCCAATCGTTGAAAACAACGCGGTGGAACCGTGGATTCTCGTGCGAAGCACCCGGTTTGGAAAACCCAATCAAGCGGAAAAAATTAAAAGCTTGAAAAACAAACACTCGATGTTGTACATCTAATCTGACGCTTTCCCAGGAATTCATTTTTCGATTTGATCATTCATAGAGATGGAGATCCACCCATGCAGATCGCCGAGCGCATGAAGTCCATTCCGTTTACACCCATTCGGAAAATTTTCGAGGAAGCGGCCCGGCGCGAGGCGGCCGGTGAGACCATCATCCACCTGGAGCTGGGACGTCCGGATTTTGATACACCGGACCATATCAAAACGGCGGCAATTAAAGCTTTGGAAGAGGGCAAGGTTCACTATTCCTCCAATTACGGCATAGCTGAGCTGAGAGCCGCTGTCGCTGACAAATTCAAGCGGGACAACAATCTGGACTACGATCCGGCCACCGAAATCATTGTTACCGTTGGCGCAACCGAAGCCATCTTCATGACCATGATGGCACTGCTCGATCCCGGTGACGAGGCCTTGATTCCCATGCCCGCTTTCCCGGCCTATACACGCTGTGTTTATATGGCCGGTGCCGTGCCGGTAGCGGTACCCGCCAAAGCGGAAAACGACTTCACACCCAGTGTCCAAGATCTTCGTTCTCAGATCACATCCCGAACCCGCCTGCTGGTGGTCAATACACCCAACAATCCCACCGGAGCGGTCTATTCGGCCGAGACACTCGAGCAGATGGCCGCACTGGCCGTGGAAAAGGACCTGATTGTCCTTGCGGACGAGATTTACGAGAAAAATATCTATGACGGACATCGCCATTACAGCATGGCCGTCTATCCCGGGATGAAGGAGCGCACCATCACGGTCAACGGCTTTTCCAAAGCGTATTCCATGACCGGGTGGCGGCTGGGATATCTGGCATCGAGCCCCGAACTGATCGCGGCCCTGATACGCATCAAGCAGTATGCCACGGTCTGTGCGGGCACCTTTTCCCAGTGGGGGGCGGTCGCAGCGCTCAACGGCCCCCAGGATAGCGTTGCGGACATGGGGGCTGAATTTGATCGGCGTCGCCGCATGGTCCTGGATCGGCTGGCGACGATGCGCGGAATCTCCTTTACCCGGCCTCAGGGGGCGTTTTATATTTTTATCAACACAACACAGGTCAGGAAGCCGCCCCGGCAGATCGCGGCCGAGCTGCTTGAAAAGGCAAAAATCGCAGTGGTGCCATGGGGCGATGAACATATCCGGATATCGTATGCCAATTCTTACCAGAACCTTTCAAAGGCCATGGACGCCTTAGAACAGGTGTTGTCAGAATGGTGTGGATAGACTTTTTTTCAATAGCTTTCCGATGCTAGGATTGCGTCCCGCAGGTAATTTACAAAACGCGGTTTTATTTTAGGTTTCAGGTGTCGGGTGTCAGGTGTCAGGTATCTGCCGCTTGGATCAAAGGTCCAGCGTTCAAGGTTTTCCTAACGCTGAACTGTTACTGACACCTGAAACCATAGACATTATCAAACCGAAAGGAGGTGGTAGATTCAATTTTAAAGTGGTCGATCGGATTGCTTTTTCTGGTCGGCGCCAGTCGACCCGAAGCGGTGTTGGCGTACCGGAAGGGCCATTTATGCGCGCCCTTTCGTGAGGCGCTCATCGTGGGTATCAAACCATAAATCAATAAAGGAGGAAACTATGTTAAACAGGAAATGGTTGCTTTTGAGTGTCGTCTTTGTTGTGGCTGTAGCCCTGGCCGTTCCGTCAGTCTATGGTGCGGGCCGCAGATACCTGTCGATTGCTTCCGGTTGGGTCACCGGCGCTTACTATCCGTTTGCCGGTGCCGTATCGCGCGTCGCCTGGAAGCACTTGCAGGAAAAAAACATCAAAATTACAGCTGAGTCTTCCGGTGCATCTGTCGCCAACGCCAAACTGATCGGCAAGAGCGATACGGACTTTGCCTTACTCCAAAACGACATCGCTTCCTATGCCCATTACGGGAAATTGATGTTTGATGCGCCGATTAAGAATCTGCTGGGTATGATGACACTCTATCCGGAGACAATCCAGATTGTGGCCCGTAAGGAAGCGAACATTAACACTGTTGCCGATCTCAAAGGCAAGCGGGTCTCCGTCGGTCCGCTGGGATCCGGCACCGTCGAAAATGCGAAACAGATTCTAGGCGCCTGGGGCATGTCCCTTGACGATCTCGAAGCCCAGCAGCTCAAAGCCAGCCAGGCTGCGGATTATATGAAAGACGGCCGTCTGGATGCCTATTTCAATACAACGGCGGTGGGTGCGGCGCACATCATCGATACCTTTGTGATGGGGCCATCGAATATCGTTGAGATATCAGGCCCCAACGCCGCAAAACTAATGAAAGAGTTCGCCTTCTACGCCGAAGATACGATTCCACCGGGAGTTTACAAAGGCCTCGACCAGCCGGTAAAGACCGTTGCTGTGATGGCCATGATGGTGGCGCGGGCGGATCTTGAGACTGACGTCGTCTACTCGGTCATGAAAGCGGTTTACGGGGATTTAGATCAAATCAAAAAAGCGCATGCCAAATTCAAAGGCATCGATGTAAAAAAAGCGCTGATGGGAATGAGTGTGCCGCTGCATCCGGGTGCAGAGAAGTATTTCAAAGAAGTCGGTGTCAAGTAGTCTTTTCAAGGCATAATGCTTGAAATCATCGGGGCAGTCCGTTGGATTGCCCCGGTGGTTGAACCGAAGTGATGATTCCCCACGGGTCTGAGAAAAACTTGCCGTAGTGCGTGATCAATCCATCAGAAAAGACCATCATTTCCGCCTCTGCGGAAATGACAACTTGGAACCGATTGAGATGAAAAAGGTGCATCCTTAATTTTAAGCGTGTCTTCAAATAGCACTCAGGAGGTTTTATGACGGATCAAGTCGAGCAGGAAAAAGTGATTGACGGCAAACGACTGGCCGAGGAATCGGAAACCGGATCGCGTGTGCTGTCGGGCAAAACCGGGCTGTTTATCCGCTGGTTCGCAATCATCATGTCGTGTTTTCAGCTTTACACCGGCTTTTTCGGAGAACTGCCCGGGTACAAACAACTGAGTATCCATCTTTTCTTTGCCATGGTGCTGTGCTTCCTTTGCTTTCCGCTTTCAAAAAAATCTCCCCGTGGCCGGCTGACCGTCCCGGATGTTGTCCTGGCTGTTTTGGGTGGAGCCGCGGCGATCTATGTCTTTGCCAATTACGAGCATTGGGTTTTGTCCCAGGGGGACGCCGCTGTTTATGATATCGTCATCGGCGGAGCGCTGATGATCTTTATTCTCGAAGCCACCCGCCGCAGCGTCTCGCCGATGCTGCCGGTCATCACCCTGGTGTTTTTGTTCTATGCCTACGCCGGGCCTTACATCCCTGGAGAGCTGGCCCATCGCGGGTTCCGGGTGTCGCGCATTATCGACCATATCTTCATGTCCGGCGAAGGGCTCTGGTCGATACCGCTGCGGGTGTCGGCCACATTCGTTTTTCTATTCGTTCTGTTCGGGGCCTTGATGGACAAAACCGGGGCCGGCGAGTATTTGATCAACCTGTCTTTTGCCTCCATGGGCCGCTACAAGGGCGGCCCGGCCAAAGCGGCTGTCGTCGCCTCGGCGGCGATGGGGTCGATCTCAGGGTCATCTATCGCCAACACCGTCACCACCGGATCCATGACCATCCCTTTGATGAAGAAGGTCGGTTTCAAACCGCATGCCGCCGCCGCCGTCGAAGTCGCCGCGTCGACCAACGGTCAGCTGATGCCGCCCATCATGGGCGCAGCAGCCTTTATTATGGCCGAAATGATCGGCATTTCCTATTTTGAAATCGTCAAGGCGGCCTTTATTCCGGCGGTGCTGTCTTACACGGCGATCTTCTCCATCGTTCACCTTGAAGCTGTCAAAAACGACATCCGCGGTCTGACCAAAGCGGAAACACCGCCGTTGTGGAAAACGTTTATCAGCGGAATGCACTTTTTGATTCCGCTGGCGGTCCTGTGTTTTCTGCTGCTCGTATTCTTCTGGACGCCGACGACATCCGCATCCTGGGCGATTCTGGTAGGGTTACTGGTGGCGGCCGGCAATAATGTGGCCCGCACAGCCTACATTTTTCCTCGCTGGAAAGCCCAGGGGATTGCCAGTGCGGACCCCGCATATCAACACTATACCCAGAATCCAGACGGTTTTGCCTGGCGCCGGACCCGATCCGAACTGCTTGACACGCTGGAGACCGGCGCCAGAAATATGGCCGGCGTGGCCGCCGCCTGCGCCTGTTGCGGCATTATCATCGGGGTCGTCACGCTCACCGGACTGGGCCTCAAAATGGCCAATTTCATTGTCTATCTGGCAGGGGGCAAACTTTTTTTAACACTGCTTTATTCGGTCATTGCCTGCATCATCCTGGGTATGGGGTTGCCGACCACCGCGACTTACATCGTCATGGCCGCCATGACCGCGCCGGCCATTCTCACCTTGAGCGAGAACATGGCGCTGGGTATTCCGATTATCGCCGTGCACCTTTTTGTCTTTTACTATGGTATTGTGGCCGATGATACGCCGCCGGTGGGGTTATGCGCCTATGCGGCCGCCGGTATTGCCGGCTCGGATCCGATCAAGACCGGATGGAAGTCGTTTCGGTTGGATCTGGCGGCATTCACGCTGCCCTTTATGTTCATTTACAACCCCAAACTGATCATGCACAATACCAACTGGACGGAATTGATCTATATCATACCGGTCTCGATCCTGGGCATGTTCTGCTGGTCGGTTTTCATACAGGGACACTGGATTGTGAAAACATACCTGTGGGAGCGGATCGCCTTTCTGGGATTGGCATTTCTGCTCGTCAATCCTTCCGGCATGATTATCGCCGGCTTTCATATCAGCCCGCATATCGCCAAGGCGGTTGCGATCGCCGCTATGACATTGTTCTATTTCCGGCATCGGAGCAGAAAAATGGAGGCTGCCGCTGCAGCAACGCCGGCGATTTCGGTCTGACTTATGCCGCAACGTGCCGTATTCACCGTCGCAGCCGGGCTAGTTTTGCTTGTGGGCGTGGCCCTCTGGCCGGTTCAGGTGGTCAACCTTAAACTCCCCCGGGAGAATAACCGCTGGATCGCATCGATACCCGCCGCCGAAGGCGATCGTATCGTTTTGGCCTATCGTCATTCGGTTGAACTGACGGCTGTGGAGGGGCATTTCCAGATCGGACCGCGATCGGAAATTTTAGCGCTCAAAACAAGGATGCAGTCCGCCGGCACGGGCCTTCCCAACACCGCTTACGACCGAACCGTGATCCGCAATGGTTGGATCGAAGTCGACGAAGCCCGCCGGCCGGTGGGGACCATCCGCTTTTTTCTCGTACCGATCAATCAGACCCGATTGGTTATTGCCGGCCGGGACACCGATTTGTCAACCATTGAAGCCGGCGCCTTGCTGGAGATATCGGTCGAAAACCGCCGCCTGATCCAACGGTTGTTCGATTTTCTCCACAGTCGTAGGGCTTCCTCAGGTAAGCAAAACGAAAGCACCTCATGAAAGCGAATAAAGACGATCCCATCGGTATTTTCGACTCGGGTCTGGGCGGTGTCAGCACCCTGGGCCAGGCCATGCACATGTTGCCGCAGGAAAAATTCATCTATTACGGCGATTCGGGTGTGCCGCCTTATGCGTTTATGACGGCTTCGCAAATT
>JAQYWF010000255.1 GCA_030145105.1 Desulfosarcina sp. | reverse complement strand
CGCAGGATCTTACCCACCTTCGGGGCCCGGATTCTGTGGCTGTTGGGGAAACCGGAGCCGACCAGGGGCCGGGCGTAGGTGTAAAATTCGGGGGTGGTGCCGTTTCCATCCTTGTTGAGGAACTCGTCGGCCATGGTCTTGGTCTTGGCGGCGATCTCCTCCAGAGGGACGATCCGGTAATCCACCGAGTAGTTTCCCGTACGCTGGATCGTGATCGATCCGTCGATATCCTGCCAGATGGCAAACTGGGCCGCCTTCTCTCCGACCTCCCGAGCCTCATGGGCGTCGACATCGGAGATGACTCCCATAAACGAACGCTGCATGTAGCCAAGGGTGTCGGCCCGCACGCGCTTGATCTTGAGCTTGCTCTTGACCAGCTGGGACAGCATGTCCCCAAGGGCTCCCGTGCCCGAAAGCTGGATGTTTCCATGAGCATCCGCTTCTTTGCTGCCGGTCAGCTTGACCGCGACCGGTTCCCCATCCTTGTCCACGATCCCTTCGCTGACCGCCACTACACAGCGGCCGAAGCTGTCCACCGCCTTCTTCACGTCCTTGAGGAACTGTTCTACCGAGAACGGCCGCTCCGGTACGTAGATGCAGTGGGGCCCGTCGTCCGGGTACTTTTTACCCAAAGCGGAGGCAGCTGTCAGGAAACCCGCATGACGGCCCATGACGACCCCGATGAACACCCCGGGGAGGGCTCGGTTGTCCAGATTGAAGCCCATGAAGGCTTGGGCCACGAAGCGGGCCGCCGAACCGTACCCGGGGGTGTGATCGTTGACCACCAGGTCGTTGTCGATTGTCTTGGGGATGTGGATGCAGCGCATGTCATAGCTGGCGCTGTCGGCGTTCTGATTCACGATCCGTACCGTGTCGGAGCTGTCATTGCCGCCGATGTAGAAGAAATAACGTACGTCGTGAGCCTGGCAGACTTTGAAGATCTCCCGGCAGTAGGCTTCATCCGGTTTGTCTCTCGTGGACAGCAGGGCGCTGGAAGGAGTCATGGCCACCTGCTCGAGGTTGTGGGTCGTCTCCTGTGTCAAATCGAGAAGATTCTCGTCGACGATTCCTCGCACGCCGTTGATTGCGCCGTATACCCGGGTCACCTCCGGGAACTTCCGGGATTCCAGTACGGCGCCTACCAGGGATTGGTTGATCACCGCGGTGGGTCCTCCACCTTGAGCTATCAGAACTTTTCCTGTCAGTTTAGTCATGGTTCCATATTCTCCTGAGGGGTTTCTATACGTTACGAGCAGTTTCGTCAACTATCCCGGGGGAACCCCAAAGGAAGAAAAACCCAAAGTGACGAAGTTGAGGGTTTACCTAGGATACTATCTGCTGGCCTACTATGGCGTAGGTTCGCCTTCTACGACGATAGTGGGTTCGAGACTTTCAAGGGTGAAATACACCCTTTGAATGTCGAAGAACACCAACTACTATCCCCACAAGCCCACTTGCTGACATGGGTTGAAAGGTTTATTACTATGATTATACTCAAGATTGATAAAGTGGCTGTTCAAAAAGGTTACGGGAGATTAGTAGTATTTTTTTCCCCCAATAACAATGAAGAAGAGGATCTATTCGTATGGGCGATCTTCTGAGTGTGCACGACCTGGAGACCCGGTTTCGAACTCGGGAAGGGATCGTCCACGCGGTAAATGGCGTTTCCTTCCAGCTGAAAAAGGGGGAGACCCTGGGGATTGTCGGGGAAAGCGGGTGTGGAAAGAGTGTTTCCGTCCTGTCGATGTTGCGTCTGATTCCAACCCCGCCCGGCAGAATCGTTGCGGGCCGGGTCATGTATCAGGGCAAAGACATGCTGAAAATGACCGATGATGGGATCCGACACATTCGGGGTTCAAAAATCAGTATGGTGTTTCAAGATCCAATGACCTCATTGAATCCTGTAATGAAAATCGGACAGCAAGTGTCAGAGCCTCTCGTAGTCCATGAAGGTCTCGGTCGCAAGCAAGCCTTTGACCGGGCGGCGGAGATACTGGAACTGGTGAAGATTCCCAATGCCAAAGATCGTCTAAATGATTACCCGCATCAGTTTTCCGGTGGCATGCGCCAACGCGTCGTCATAGCGATGGGTTTGATCTGTAACCCACAAATTCTAATCGCCGATGAGCCGACCACGGCTTTGGATGTCACGATTCAAGCCCAGATCACTGAGCTGATCAAGAAAATCCGTGATGAGTTGGGTATGGCAATTATCTGGATTACCCACGATCTCGGCGTAGTAGCTGGTCTGGCTGATCGGGTCGTTGTCATGTACGGCGGACTTATTATCGAAGAAGCCCCAACAAAAATGCTATATGACAATCCAAGTCACCCTTATACAATCGGTTTGATGGAAAGCCTGCCCAGAATGGATAAAACGCGCGCTCGCCGGTTGACATCAATCGAAGGCATCCCGCCGGTATTGATGGAAAACCCGAGATATTGCCCCTTCGCTCCGCGATGCAAATTTGTCGTTTCTCGTTGCCGCCATGAACGGCCCCAACTGTTGCCAATTGGCGAAGACGGACACCATGTGGCTTGCTGGTTGGATCCACACACAGGGAGGGAAAATGAGTGAGCAAGAAGTACTACTCATTTTAAAAGATTTGGTAAAACATTTTCCCATTAGACAGGGGATTATTTTTAAACGAGAAACTGGTGCCGTGCATGCAGTTGACGGCGTTTCCTTTGATATATACAAGGGGGAGACCCTGGGTCTAGTAGGCGAATCGGGTTGCGGGAAATCAACCACCGGCCGTGCTATTATGCGATTGTTTAAACCGACCTCGGGTCAGATTGTGTTTGATGGTGTCAATCTGGTTGATTTGCCGACCGAAGAAATGCGTAAAACGCGCAAAAACCTGCAGATGATCTTTCAGGATCCGTATGCCTGTCTGAATCCTCGGATGACTGTTGGAAATATGATAGGTGAGGCGATGGTGATCCATCGGGTCGGTGGCCGGAACGAAATTCGGGACCGGGTCACGGACTTGTTGCAAAAAGTGGGTTTGGATCCGGCTTTTTCCAATCGCTACCCCCATGAGTTTTCCGGAGGTCAACGGCAGCGCATCGGTATTGCCCGTGCATTGGCGCTGGAACCAAAATTGATTGTCTGTGACGAACCTATCTCCGCTTTGGATGTATCCATCCAAGCACAGGTGGTTAACCTGCTGGAAGACTTACAGGAAGATTTTGGGCTGACCTATTTGTTCATTGCCCATGACCTTTCCATGGTACACCATATCGCCGATCGTGTGGCGGTCATGTATCTCGGCGTGATTGTGGAAATTGCAGATTGTACTGAGTTGTGGGATCATCCTTTACATCCCTACACCTTGGCCTTGATGTCTGCAGTACCCATTCCCAATCCCCGGTTAGAAGAAAAACGAAAACGTATCATTCTGGAAGGAGATGTACCCTCGCCGATCAATCCTCCATCAGGATGTCGTTTTCGGACCCGTTGCAACCTGGTGCAGGATGTTTGTGCCGAAGAAAAACCGGAGATGAGAGAGATGACACCCGGGCATTTTGTCGCATGTCACATGGTTTAAAGGAAAACTGTGAGCTGTAGGTGAAAAACAGTTAGGCCTATATACTAATATCAAAAGGAGAGCACAGTGAGCGATTTTCAAGTGAAAGGGATCAATCACCTTGGTTTTGTGGTGAGGGATCTTGACGCGACTTTGAAGCAGTGGGAACCGTTATTCGGCGTGAAAGCCGAGATAAAAGAAAATCCCGATTTACACGTACGGCTGGGGGCGATCAATCTGGGGAATATCAAGTTCGTCTTCAATGAATCAACTCAGCCCGGCAGCCGTTGGGAAAAATACCTCGAGGCCAATGGTGAAGGACTCGAGCATGTTGCCTTTGAAGTTGATGATATACAAGCAGCTAGTGAGAAAGCCAGGGGATCAGGACTCGAACTTCGTTTTGGGCAGCACAAGCCTATGCATGGATTTCTCACGAATTTCGTCGAAGGTATGCATGGCGTCGATGTCGAACTCATGGGGCCGGAAAAATAGTGGGTGCGTTTTCTGTTGGGGTTTTTGGCGTAGGATCCGTCGGAAAAAGGCACGCCAAGGTATTCTCAAGTCTCGGTGCGGATGTCACCGTTCTGGGCGTGGTCGATACAGATGGTGACAACGCTGCGCGGATAGCCGGGGAGATCGGAACGAAATACTATACCGACTATCGTGATCTCCTTTCCTTGGCGCCTGATCTTGCTGTCATCTGTACCCCGCATTTCTTACATCGGGAAATAGGGGAGGCTGCAGCGAAAGCCGGCTGCCATATTTTGATGGAAAAACCCCTCGCGCATACTCTGGAGGATGCAATTGCACTCGAGGAGGTGTGCAGAAAAGAAAATGTCCAGCTTGCCGTGAGTTTTGTTCACCGCTATCGCCAAGAGTTCACCCGCGCTCAGCAGTTGATCGCTGCAGGGGAGGTCGGAACACTGCAGATGTCTGTAGATATCTTTGGTAGTCCCGGAGGTAGATATATACCCTCCTGGATATGGCAAAATAGATATTCGGGAGGGGGGATCGTCATGTACAGCGGCATTCACAGCATCGACTGGCAGTGCTGGTTGATGGGCAGTGATGTCGCCAACGTTTTTGCCCATTCACTTTCAACATATAAGGGTTCGGATGTTGAGGACGGCATCGCGGCAACTCTCGTTTTCGAGAACGGGGGTGTCGGCAGTCTGATCGGGAATCAACCCGATTATCCGATTGCATCCAGGACCCGCAATACGGAGTTGTACGGAACCAAGGGTTGTATTCGCCTGCGTATGGGAGAATACCTGCAATTTGACAGTGGAGATTCTTCATACAAAATCAATATTACCCGGGATGAGCCGTTTGTTGCTCAAGCACGGGATGTCATCGGCGCAATCCGGGAAGGTCGGACGCCCTGGATCAGCGGAAAGGATGGATTGCGGGCTCAGGCAATCATCACTGCCTTGTACAAGTCGGCTGATACGGGAAAGCCGGAAGTGGTCGAGAAATTGGGGTGACGCTGTGAGACAGTATATTATTCGCCGCTTACTGCAGGTTCTGCCTATTGTTTTTCTGGTCGCCACAACCGTTTTTTTCCTATTTAAACTGATCCCGGGTGATCCGGCGACCGTGTTTGCCGGCGAGCAGGCTTCACCTGCAACGATTGCACGGGTGCGCGAAAGATTGGGTTTGGACCAACCGGTTATCGTACAGTATTGGAGGTACCTGCAGCGACTCGTAAAGGGAGATCTTGGGACATCATTTATCAACGGGATGGAAGTCATAGACCTGGTAAAAGCGCGTTTTCCCAATACGATTCGGCTAGCCTTTATATCTACGATCCTATCGGCCTTTTTCGGCGTATCGATTGGGATGATCTCGGCTCTCAAGCGTGAAACTATTGTGGACTACCTGTTAACCGTGGTAGCCCTTCTGGGGATTTCGATACCCATATTTTGGCTGGGATTGATGTTGATCTATGTCTTAAGTGTCCAATTGAGTATTCTGCCGATAGCCGGGGCGTCCAGCTGGAAAAACTATATCATGCCGGTTTGCACTCTCAGTGCGGTGTCGGTGGCTTCCATTTTGCGCATTACACGATCTTCGATCCTGGAGGTGATCAGCGAGGATTTTGTGCGCTTGGCCCGGGCCAAGGGTTTGAAAGAGACTCGGGTTGTTTTCCGTCATGTCCTGCCCAACGCCCTTATCCCGGTGGTGACTGTAGTCGGTCTGCAGTTTGGGTATATGCTGGGCGGTTCGATCATCACCGAAACCATATTCAGTTGGCCGGGGATGGGACGCATGCTGGTGGTTGCTGTCAATCAGCGGGATGTAATGGTTGTTCAGGGCGTGCTGATTGTGTTTGCCACCAGTTTTGTCCTTGTCAATTTGATTGTTGATATCGTCTATGCCTTGATTGATCCCAAAATATCTTATAGCTAGGTGAATATTCGTGTCCGCAAAAAGAGTTAATAAAACGCCGGCAGCGATTTTAGAAATCATCAATTTTGCCAAAAGTTTTCCTCTGGCGACGATTGGCGGGATCATTGTATTGGCTTTTGTACTGGTGGCTGTTTTTGCACCCTATGTGGCCCCGCAGGATCCAAATAAGATGAATCTGGAAAACGCACTGGAAAGCCCCGGACCCGAGTTTCTACTGGGTACCGATTACAGCGGAAGAGATATGCTCTCCCGGCTTATTTACGGGGCGCGTGTTTCGCTGTTCATTTCACTTACCTCAGTGATACTGGGTGTCGTGGTCGGGGTTGTGCTCGGTGTTGTTGCTGCCTGGTTCCGGCATCTGCAAACTCCGATCATGCGCCTGATGGACATCATGCTCAGTTTCCCAAGTATCATTGTTGCCCTGACGATTATCGCCATCCTGGGATCCGGCATTCAAAACCTGATCATCGCCATTGCTGTTTATAACATTCCTGTTTTTGCGCGCATCGCTTACGGGCAGACGCTTTCAGTCAAAAACTTCACCTATATCGAAGCGGTCATTACACTGGGGGCGAGGGACGGGCGCATTTTGCTGCGCCATATCCTACCCAATATTATCGCCCCGGTGATCGTGCAGTTTACCCTGGTGATTCCACGCGCAATCATGCTTACCGCCGGGTTGAGCTTTTTAGGGCTGGGAGTCATGCCGCCGACAGCTGAATGGGGAAATATGCTCCAGAACAGTCTGCGCTGGGCCTCCCAGGGGCCGCACCTGGTCATTTTCCCCGGACTGGCTTTGCTCCTGGTGGTATTCGGTTTCAATACATTCGGCGATGGACTGCGTGTTTCCCTTGACCCGCGTATGCGCAATCGGTAATATTGGATGTTCACAGTTTTGCCAAAGAGGAGGTGCCACGGAGGAAAATCCAAGCGAAGTAACCTGGCCCAGGCGTACGAGCAACCATCCTTTCAGATGCAACACTGAGAACCCGGTTACAGTACGCCAGCAGTTGATGATGCAGGCGGCAGCATTCGAAGCCGCGAAACAGTGAGATTTTTTAACTTACAACAAAAATAAGAGGAGGAATCTATGAAACGTTTCGCACTCCTGTTACTGGCGGTTTTTATGGTTCTGTCCGCCGCTATCGCTTTCGCCGGAGCGGGAAAAGAAGAACCTGCAAAGGCTGGTGAAGTAGCAGCCTTTGTACCGGATCAATCGCTGGTTTCCGGCAAAATCGTGATGGCCGCAGGGGGTACACCAAAGCGGGGCGGTACCCTGGAGATGGCGCTTCCGGCAATCACCCACCTGGATCCTGTCAGCGTTGCCGGAGATACCGAGCCCTATGTCTTTATCTTCGAAACGCTCTTTGAGTTTGATGCGGAATGGAAGCCGACACCGCTGCTGGTGGAGAGCGTCGATGTCTCTGCCGACGGCCTGGTTCACACCTGGAAGCTGCGCCAAGGCGTAAAATTCCACGACGGTTCGGCATTCAATGCCGAAGTTGTCAAATGGAATACTTTCATGATCCTCGGGAGTGCTACGTTCGATACGCGGGAGACGTGGTTGAGGATCCAACGGATGTTGTTGGACT
>JAQYWF010000202.1 GCA_030145105.1 Desulfosarcina sp. | reverse complement strand
GCCAGATACCTTGATTGAGTTTCGATTGCTGGGGACAGGCATTCAGGACCGTATGGGTATTCCAGTCGGCATTTTCCCCTAATCTCCAGGCATGTTGTTTCATGCACATATGCCCACGATCATAGCCTAGTTGCGGGCTATCAGGATTCGCCTCTCGCCATACTTTTGAAAAGTGGTAGGATTCATCCTTAGGCGCGATACCCTGATTGAAGAGATCGCCCACTATCACAGCCACGTCCATGACATTGTCGAACTTCATCTAAACCGCATGGTTGTCAGTCCGGTGTTGTGGCTGTTCGATAGGTTACGCTGGATTCAGCATGGAGACATTCATCTGTATATCGGCTACATCCTACTGGCCATCGTGGTGCTGCTGTTTTTCGTTTAGGCAGAGAATCGGCAGACTAAAACAATCGTTACAAGGACTGTGTGAAGAAGTTTCACCCTAATTGGTATGGAAATCGCTTATGACTGAATCCATTCTGCTATGGGCCTTTGCCCTGTTGACGGCGCCGCTTTTCGCCGGGGTCATTTTCAAGGTAAAAGCGTTCTTCGGTGGCCGCAAAGGTTCCCCGCTGCTGATCAATTACTATACGCTGATCAAGCTGTTTAAAAAGGGCTCGGTCTACAGCACCAGCACTACCTTTATCTTCAAGCTGGGCCCCATGGTGTCTTTAGGGACGGCCGCAACGGCGCTGCTCTTTCTGCCCATCGCCGGTCAGTCCCCGGTCCTGTCCTTTGACGGGGACGTAATCTTTATCCTCTACCTGCTGGGCCTGGGACGTTTTTTCACCATCGCCGCAGCCATGGATACCGCCTCGCCGTTCGAAGGCATGGGTGCAGCCCGGGAGGCCTATTTTCCGATCATCTGCGAAGCCAGCATGTTCATGATTCTGATCCTGTTTTACCGGCTGACCGGCGACCTGAACCTGGCGGCATACTTCTCCGGCGCACAGCCCTTCGGCTTCTGGCAAACAGCCGGTTCGCCCATGCTTTTTATCATCATCGCCTTTTTCATCATCCTGCTCACGGAGAATGCCCGGGTGCCGGTGGACGATCCGGCCACGCATCTGGAACTGACCATGATCCACGAGGTCATGGTGCTGGATCACAGCGGGCCGGATTTCGGTTTCATCGAAATGGGTGCCTTTCTCAAAATGTTTTTCTACGCGTCCATCGTTTCCCGATTGATTCTGCCCTTTGATCTGGGCCATCCTGCGCTCAATCTGGCCTTATTTTCCCTGGGTGCGTTGATCGTATACGTGGCGGTGGGGGTGATCGAATCAATTATGGCACGCTACCGCATGGACCTGGTGCCCAAGTTTGTGCTCACCTCCTTTGCCCTGGCCTTTTTTGCAACCGTTATCACCCTGGAGTTTATAAAATGATTCATCCGGTCGATACCATTTTATCCCTGGCGCTGCTGTCGATCCTCTTCTCCTTCGGGTCCAGCCGCCTGCCGGGCCTGATCAAAGTCATGGCCTTTCAGGGCGTGGTGGTAAGCATCGTGCCGCTGTTCGTCGGCCATGAGATGTCCACCGGCAGCGTCATCTTCACCATTGTGACGTTGACCATCCGGGGCATTATCATTCCCGGGTGCATCTACCTGGCCATCAAACGCGTCGCCATCGGCCGTGAAGTGGAACCCATCGTCGGCTACCACGCCTCTATCCTGGCAGGCTTGCTGCTCATCGTCGGCGCCACCTTTGCCAGCCATCACATCGATGTGCCCTACAGTAGTGTCAGCGCCTTGCTGCTGCCCACGGCCATCGCCCTGCTGGGTGCCGGCATGTTCCTGCTCATGGCCCGGCGCAACGCCATCGCCATGGTCCTGGGCTATATCATGATGGAGAACGGCATCTACCTGGTGGGCACATCTTTTTCCATGCGGGCCCGCCACATCGTGGAATTCGGCATCTTGCTGGACGTACTGGCCGGTGTCATGATCATGGCCGTCATCCTACAGAACATCAAACAGACCTTTGACGACGTGGACACGGCACGCTTGCGAACCTTAAAGGAATAGGTGGTCACTTCATGCTTGAAATCGTTTTCCTGATACCATTTTTTACCGGCGCCGCCGCATTCTTTCTGCCGGATAAAATCGGACGGTGCCTGCTGGTGCTCACTGGGGCCATTCACCTGATCCTATCCGTCATCGTATGGGCCGGTCGACTGGTGCCCCTGTTCCCCGACTATTTTGCGGTAACGCCGGAAGGCCTGCTTTCCCTCCTGGTGATTTCCCTGCTCTTTTTCCTGATATCCATTTACACCATCGCCTATCTCAAAGCATCCGACATCCATGCGGAGCACATCTTCACCGGGTCCATGCTGCTGTTTTTGTCCACCATGACCATGGTGACCCTGTCCGACCATATCATGGTCATGTGGATTGCCATCGAGGCCACCACCCTGGCCAGCGCACCCTTGATCTACACTCACCGGACGGCAGCCTCCCTGGAAGCCACCTGGAAATATGTGCTCATCTGTTCGGTAGGTATCGCCATGGCCCTTTTAGGATCGGTGCTGGTCACCGTAGCCATGGACGTAGGCAAAGTTGATGCACCCATCTCGTTTTCGGCCATGACCGAGGTGGCCAAGCAGATGGATCCCATGTGGCTCAAGGCCGGTTTTGTGTTCATCCTGGTCGGTTACGGCACCAAGATGGGGCTGGCACCCATGCACACCTGGCTGCCAGACGCCCACAGCGAAGCGCCCAGCCCGGCCTCGGCCCTGCTGTCCGGTGTGCTGCTCAACTGCGCTTACCTGGGTATCTTCAAGACCAACAAGATCATGCACGCCGCCGGCCTGGCCGATTTTTCAGGGCCCATCCTGATCGTTTTCGGCCTGATATCGATCATGGCCGCGGCCACCTTTATCCTCAAACAGACCGAATACAAACGCATGCTGGCCTACTCCAGCATCGAGAACATGGGCATCATCGCCTTCGGCACCGGCATCGGCGGACTGGGCGCCTACGGTGCCATGATCTGCCTAATCCACCACAGCCTGATCAAATCAAGCCTGTTTCTCACCTCCGGCAATATTCTGCTGGGCTTCGGCAGCCGACTCATCGATCAGACCGGCAATTTGGTGAATCGAATGCCCAAAACCTTTGTGGCCTTTTTTGGCGGTTTCGCCGGCATCTCCGGATTTCCGCCTTTTGGTATATTTATCGGTGAATTGCTGATTATTATGGGCGCCTTTCGAACCGGCAACTATGTGAGCGCCGGTCTGTTCATCCTCAGCCTGTGCGTAATCTTTGCCGGTTTCGCCAACAACATCATGAAGATCTCTTTTAACACCTCGGATGCCGCCATCCGGATCAAGGAAGCGCCCAGTCTGGTCTGGCCTCAATACGTGCTGCTGTTAACCTCCCTGGTGCTTTGTTTCTGGATGCCGGACACCTTGTACCAGACGATTATCCATGCGGTGAACACCATCGGTGGAGGATTTTAATGACCATTAAATTTAAAACCATTTCCAACGGGGAGGCCATACCCATCGAAAGCATTCCCCACCTCCCCTTCGATGAATTTTCGACCCAGGCCGTAGAAATCATCACAGGCGGCGGCAAGGTGGTTCAATTTTTCGCTTTCCAAACTGACAACACCATTCGGTTGATTGGTGTGTTGCGCACCGATGCGCTGCTGGTCGCCACCTGTGATGTACCTGAACGCTACCCGGCGCTAACTACCCAGTGCGAACCCTTTCACATGTTTGAGCGCGAAATCGCCGAACAATACGGCATCATCCCGGAAGGCCATCCGTGGCTGAAAATGGTGCGCTACCACCCCAATTGCCGCGGCGTCGACGATGCCTTCGGCAACGACTACAACGAGGACATCCCCGGCAACTACGACTATTATTCCGTAGCCGGGGATGAAATCCACGAAGTGGCTGTGGGTCCGGTGCATGCCGGCGTGATCGAGCCGGGCCATTTTCGCTTCAACTGTATCGGCGAACGCGTACTCAATCTCGAGATTCAACTGGGCTACCAGCACCGGGGGGCGGAGGACCTACTCCTGAAAGCCGATCCCAAGCGGCTGGCCTTCATCGCAGAGAACATTGCCGGTGACACCTCCGTTGGCCACAGCCTGTGCCATTCCCAGGCTATGGAGGCCCTTGCCGGTATCCAGACCGATGACGGGGCGAAAATCATCCGCACCATTGGGCTGGAGCTGGAACGTATTGCCAACCATGTTGGCGATTTAGGTGCCCTGAGCGGCGATGTGGCCTTTCTGCCGCCGGCCAATTACTGCGGCCGCATGCGCGGCGATTTCCTCAACATGAGCTTGCTGCTGTGTGGCAACCGCTTCGGCAAAGGGTTGGTCAGGCCCGGCGGTGTCCGCTTCCCCATGAACGACGACAACCGCCGTGATCTGACTGCCCGCGTCAGTGAGCTCAAACCCCAAGTCCAGCATACGATCGACCTGCTCTTTTCCACTTCCAGCGTCCATTCCCGTTTTGAAGGCTGCGGCACGGTTAGCCGGTCTGATGCGGAGAAAATGGGACTGGTGGGCCCGGCCGGCCGCGCCTGCGGGTTGGTCTACGATGTACGCCGATGCTTTTCCACCGAGCGCTATGAATACTTGCACATTCCGGAAAATGCCGAGTCCACGGGAGATGTCTATGCCCGGGCCAAAGTCAGGGCTGACGAGGTCATGCAGTCCATCGGGATCATTGAAATCCTTTTATCCCGCCCAGCGGAAACAGAGATCATCGACGTAGCTGAAATGGTGCTGGCACCCAATTCGTTTGTCGTGACCCTCAACGAAGCCTGGCGGGGCGAGTTGTCGCACTGCATCATCACCGATGCTGAGGGAGGTATCCTGCGCTATAAGGTCAAAGACCCCTCCTTCCATAACTGGAACGGGTTGTCCATGTCTCTTAGAAATACGGGAATTTCGGATTTCCCGCTGAACAACAAGAGCTATAACCTATCTTACTGCGGGTTCGATCTATAAGAGAGTGAATCATGCTTAATGTACTGAAAAACCGGTTCGAACAAGGGTGCAAAACCTCCAAGTACCCCAAGGAAAATGTGCAGCTGCTGCCCCGCTATCGTGGCCGGCCGCAAATCAACCCTGAAGCACCGGCGGATGTGGCCGCCGCTTGTGCGGCAGCCTGCCCCCAAGAGGCCATCGATGCATCCGCCCGAACCATCGACATGGGGCGCTGCGTCTTCTGCGGAACCTGCACGCGTATCTCCAACGGCGGGTTCGTCACCTTCACCCAAGATTTTGCGACCGCCGTTGCCGAAAAAGAGCACCTGATCACCGCGGGTGATATCCCGGATCTCGCCGCGCATTCCCGGCAGCACTTCAAAAAGCTCTTCGGCCGGTCGCTCCAGCTTCGCCAGGTGTCAGCAGCTGGCTGTAACGCATGCGAAGCCGACCTGAATGTGCTGGCCACCCCGTTTTTCGATCTGGCCCGCTTCGGCATCAACTTTGTGGCTTCCCCGCGCCATGCCGACGGCATCGTGGTCACCGGCCCGATTTCCCGCAACATGAAAACGGCCCTGCTGCAAACCTTTGAGGCCACCCCCGAACCCCGGGTGGTGATCGCCGTGGGCAGCTGCACGCTGACCGGCGGCCCTTTTCGGGGCAGCCCCGAGGTCAGTGAAGGGCTGGACGCCATACTACCCGTGGATCTGTTCATTCCCGGCTGCCCGCCGCACCCCATGAGCAACTTGCATGCACTATTAACCTTCTTCAAATAAACGGATTCGTAAGAAACCCGATTTCTGCGCTACACTTCACTTCTCGTCACTGCGGCGCACCATGAGTACGCTGCCTGCGGCACCCGCGATAGCGGTATTCTCAAAATTCGCAAGCCTTGATCTCGGGTTTCTTACGAATCCGTACAAAAAGAGATTTTTCAGGACTTCATCAAGAAGACGAGGGATAAAATCGACGGGGACCTGTCATTATGGACAGGCCCCCGTTGTTGTTATGGCTGGATAATAATGGTGGGGTACAACCCTTCCTTATCGCCCTTGGGATATGGCTGAATGGTGTTAAAGGAGATGTTCTGGTTGCGCTGGGCATGCCCGCGATTCAAATTGCCATCGTAAAATGCGCCGTTGGCTTCCAGGATATGATGAATCCGTTCCTGAAATGCGCTTACAAAACTGCCGCCGCTGCCCTCGAACAGCATACTGCCCCTACAGATCCGTGTGTCGATCTTTGAAAAGGCTTTGAGTGACATGCTGTTGGTTACAAGGTCCTTGGGTTCATTGATCAAGCCCCATACCAGATGGCCGGGTGGAATAGCTAACGCGTTGCGGGTATCGATTATTGTATGGGGCATAATAATGCTGTCCTGCCCAATGGTGAGTCTGGCGTTTGGACGACCTCTGAGAAAACTGTTAAATCCCACAAAAACATTGGTTCCCAGATCCGACTCGATGATCTTGGCCCCGTGGGCCGTTACATTGTTGCCTTCGAGTTTGGAGTTGATGATGTAGCAGTTTTCCTGGGCATTGGCGCCCCTTCCGAGCCATGAATTCTGCAGGAATGCGCGCTGGGCCACGAGAACATTTTCTCCGATGTGGGTTTTGGGCTTAATGACGGCGAAGCGGTCCAGAGACGCACTGGTTGGAACAGTCACTGGGTTTTCGATATTGACCACACTAAACACCCGCTGAAAGGCCTCCTTGCGGTCTTCCACAAAATCCATGAAAACACCCTGGGGGGAGATGCCGCGGGCGAAATAGATATAGTTATTTAACTGGTCGAGGGGATAGCGGTACATAAAATTAAAATCACCCGGTTTACGCACCCAGACGGTTCCCGGTTCGATCCGCAGATGATTGATTTCGCCGGCTTGCACATACGAGTAAGCACCAATCACGCAGTCTCGCATGGTAGTCAGGTCCACTGTTGAAAAGGGTCCCAGGTAACAACCGTCAGAGGGAGAACCATGAATGTTGGCGTAGTGGGTAGAAACCGTGTCCCGAATAAAAAAAGTCTCCAGAGTCTCAGGGTCATGGGAATAATTGTGGACCAACGTTTTGATCAAAAAACTGTCGTCTATGCGGATCTCTTCATCCTGGTCCACCGGAATATTGAACTCCTGGTATTGAAAAAGATCCCCGTTTTTTTTCAGTTCATCTCCCCTGATATCGCTTTTGTATAGCAGGGAGTTGGTCACACGAACTTGCCCCAGAAAATAACTGCCGGACAGGTTGGCGTGTTTGAATACCAGGTTCAAGGGATGATGGGGGGTAATCCCATAAAACGCATAAAACTTGGTCATCTGCCCAGTAGGAATGAGCTTGTCAACCAACGGATTGACATCGAACTCTAACTCCCGAAGGTTGATGTTCACGCGTTGAATGATCCGATCGAAGAGTTTTTCAAGTTCTCTCATTTTGACGCTCCGTCTGATAGCTGTGATTCGGATTCTTTCATGGCATGAAAAACGGCGGCGAACACATCAGCCAGCCGTAATACACCCACGATATCCTTGCCCCGGGCAACCAGCAACGACAGGTTGGAACCGGCGGTCAACTGGTGAAGCGCCATGTCCAGGGATGTGTTTTCACCCACGTACTCACCTTCGGTGGGTCGCTGCATAAGATCGGTCACTTTCAACTTTGCCGCTTTGGAATAGACATCCAGAATCGGGGGAGAGTTTTTCAGGTACTCTTCCTGCTGCAGGGCCACGGCTTTGCGAGTGAAACCAAGCTTTTTGAATTTTCTGATTTGATCCAGATTGGCGTCACTGGGTTCCAGGGCACACAGAAAGTCCATCTGGCTGAGTTTGCCGATAACCCGTTTATTCTTGTCCAGTATCAAAACCGCCCGGTGAGAGTAAAGGCTTTGCTGAAATTTTTCCTGTGCCTTTTCCAGCGCAAGCACCGATTCATACAGTGTCGCCTCCTCGGGAACGGTGGCGTACTCCGAGATCGGTACCATCAGATCCTTGACACAATAGTTCTTCAAAGGGAGTCTCCGGTTTAAGAGTTTAAGCTGCCATCAGCCTTTTCTATGAATTCAACCATAATTTTGGCGTAACTACCATGAATTTGTCGTTAAATCAATTGAAACCACTATTATCACAAAAATAGTCAAGAAGTTGCGTCACCGATCTTTCAGCTAAAACCCACTAACCGGTTTCTTTACCCGCCATGGCTCATTGAACCTTCTGCCAATAGGTTAAACACACACGCCATTCTCTTGATATTACCCACTTCCTATGGTAGACAACGCGCTGGCGTTTCAATATTAAATTCCCCACGCATAATTAAATCATAAAGATAATGGGTTGCATAGCCCAACAGATAAAAAAAGAGAGAGGAGGTAAGAGGTGAAAAAGTACCGGATTGACGATCTGATGGTGCCCTTGTCGGAGTACGCGACAGTCACCGTTGGGGCCACGTTACATGAAGCCATTTTGGCGCTGGAAAGAGCCCAGGAGGAGTTCGATCAGACCAAGTACCGGCATCGAGCCATCCTCGTGTTGGATAAAGCCGGCAGCGTAATCGGTAAAATCAGCCAGCATGCCGCCCTGAGGGCGCTCGAGCCCCAGTATTTGAAGATGTCTTCCAGCTCATCGGCAGCCCATTATGGCTTCAGTGTAACCTTTCTGAATGATCTTCAGGAGCAGTACAGCCTGTTGGACGGCGCCCTGGAAAACATCTGCCAGAAAGCCGCCAAAATGAGCGTCGAAAACTTCATGTCCAAACTTTCTGAATGGGAGTTCATCGACCTGGGTGCCTCTCTGGATAAGGCGATCCATCTGCTGGTCATGGGACATCACCAGTCCCTGCTGGTGAAAAAGGCGGGCAAGGTCGTTGGCGTAATAAGGCTTACCGACGTGTTCGCATCCGTTTTCCACGTGCTGAAAACCTGTGAGTAGGGGGAGAAATAAATGAGTAACGACGCGGCAGCAAATCCAGCAATCGGGCTAGGCTGGAAAAAATATCTGTTTATGTCCATCGGTATCATTCTGTTCGTCATCGTTTACTATTCACCGCCCT
>JAQYWF010000213.1 GCA_030145105.1 Desulfosarcina sp. | reverse complement strand
GGGACTGGTCCCAGTCCGGCAAGTTAAAAGACGGCAAGCCATACAAAACCAAGGACGAGTTCGGCAAGGACAGCTACCTTTCCATCAAAGGCCAGATGAAATGGGCCAAGAACGTCAAACCGGAGTACTTCTGGTACAATGGTTCCGTGAGCAGCACGACTGCCAAGGACCCCATTGATCCGGGACAGGTCGTCCGGGTCAGCCATCCGGTTGGCAGCCGGGATGACGAAAACTCGCGCATCTTTCCCTTCAAGGTTCACCGGGGCCGGCAGCCCTACGACAAGGTCCACAAGACCCTGCTCGCCCCGATGCTCTCCGGGCCCGACGGCTATTGGAAAACCCTCGACTGGAACCATGCCCTGACGGTTGGCAATGCCACCCTGGACATCCCCTTCTCCGGCGAGTTCGACTTTGTGGACACCACATACGTCTTTCCGATCACCCACATGGTGGCCCCAAAGGAAAACGTGGTCGCCTGCAACGAATGCCACACTCGCGATGACAGCCGCCTGGCCAGCCTGGCCGGATTTTATATGCCCGGACGGGATAAGTTTTCGCTGTTGGATTCACTGGGCTGGATCCTGGTTATAGGACATCTGCTGGGGGTTGCCATCCACGGCCTGACCCGGATGTTCACCAACGGCAGAAAGGAGGGCAAATAGCCATGTCTGCCAAAAAAATGATCACCATGTACCTTTACACCCGCTATGAACGCTTCTGGCACTGGCTGCAGATGGCCCTGATCTTCGTGTTGTTGGTGACCGGCTTCGAAGTCCACGGCACATTCCCCTTCCTGGGCTTCGACGAGGCCGTGGATGTCCACAATACAGTTGGACTCACCTGGCTGGTCGCTTTCGCCTTTTTTATGTTCTGGGTCTTCACCACCGGTGAGTGGAAGCAGTACATCCCCACCACCCGAAAAATGTTCCAGGTGGTCCTGTACTACAGCTACGGCATATTCAGGGGCGAAAGCCACCCGGTGCCCAAACGCAAAGAGGCCAAGCACAACCCGCTTCAGCGTCTGGTCTACCTGTCACTGGCCGCCTTTCTGCTGCCCGTGCAGATGGCCTCGGGGTTTCTCTACTGGGGATACAACTCATGGAAGGCCTGGGGACTGGACTGGCTTTCGCTGGACACCCTCGCCTTCATCCACACGGCCGGTGCGTTCGCCATCCTGTGTTTCATTATCGTCCACATTTACATGACCACCACCGGGCACACCGTTACCGCCCACGTCAAGGCTATGATCACCGGCTGGGAGGATGTGGAAGAGGGTGAGGTCCAGGAGTGGGAAAAACACGGAGACCAACAACCAGCCGCGTGACAACCGGATCTTTTTCACAGCTTTCAAGCTCAACGAACCAAATGGTCCCCGGAACCGGCTGAAGCCGATCCGGGGCCCCAAATAAAAGGTACTGAAGCTTTAAAGTTTAGAAATTAAGGGCGTCCCGCTATCCACCCGCAGCTGGAGGAACGCTGTTCTATGCATGGACAACCTTGGATGGAGGCATTATCATCGGTGCCGGGGATAGGGTAAACTTTGACCCGCCTGGCTCCTCCTCGGCACCAACCTGCCTGCCTTACCGGATGAATGTAACGGTCACATCTGATGTATCAGGGCTAACCACCGAACAGACGGTGAACGCCACGGTCAAGCTGTCCGGTGATGCCAACGGCGACGGAATCGTAAACATCTTGGGCAAGGTGATTATCCGGAATGAATTCGGGCAGGCTGGCTGTTCGTGTCCGTAATTCTTACCGTATTAGCAACATCAACAGGCAGAGTCGCAAATTGGCTCTGCCTTTCATTTATCCACTTCTAATCTTCACTTTGCGCTGATTTCAGATACATTGATACCCCTTTAAAACAGGGATTATTGAATTTATTGCCGATATGCTTTGGTCATCTGAAATGTACCAAGGGAACAGCTATTGGCGCAAGATTTGGTCCGCAGTGATTATTTTTACGAATCGCAGTAAAAAGACGGACCTGATATCTACAAGGTTGTTGGAGGCATCCAAGGAATCTGTATCCGTTTTTTCCCTGTGATAACAAATTGAAAGTCAACTAATCATCGGAAAAGGCCAACCACCAGATGTAGCGGTTGGCCTTTCTGATTTTTTGTCCACCTAATGGTAAACCTTCATAGCAGCTACCTTAAAGCCCTGCTGGCTTTGGTATATGCAGGAGCTAAATGTAACGGTTGAACTAAACGATTATAGTATTGACGTTTAGCGGAATTGCATTCTGTGCTGAATAATGTGTTATGAACAAGACTTTAATCAGAGGCCAAAATATTCTTTAATTCCAGCCAATACGCTTGAGACTGCCACAGATGCAAGGATCAATCCCATGACGCGGCTGATAATACTCGCCCCACTGTTTCCGATCAGGCGATGAACCCAGCTCGCCGCCAGCATAAGTACCCACACGATCAGCAACACGGAGAGCATAACCACAGCGGTTTGCGCCTGCTCCAAAAGATTGTAGCGATGATTCTCGGTCAGCAATACAGCCGCGAGCATTGCGCCCGGACTGGCAATCGATGGAACGGCCAGCGGAAAGATTGCTGTTTCATTTTCGCCCGCAGCCATCTTAACTTCTTCATCCGGTTTGCTCTCGCCGAAAATCATGGAGAGCGCGAAAAGAAAGAGGACAATTCCTCCTGCAATCTGAAACGCCGAAAGTGGGATATCGATGGCGGTAAGGATAACTTCTCCCGCTACAACAAAAAAGACCAGAACCATAGCCGAAACCAGGGCGGCTTTTAATGCGATTCTTCGTTTGATCTGATCGTCGTATCGGCTGGTAACCGCAATGAATACAGGTACCGTTCCGATAGGGTCGATAACAGCAAAAAAGAATATGAAGGTTGCTATGAGATCATTCATTGAAATTCCTTAATAGCGCCTCTGCGGTCTGTAGAAACCCGAACTTCCACAGGCCACGATTAGGTGAAAAGTTAAAAAACTGGATCAGGGTTTGGGGATCAAGTCAGTTTCGGCACGTCTGATCTATTCCACCCAACCCAGGACGTTCTGGACCACTGACCAACGCGGCAATCTTTCCGCTTCTGTCGCCTCGCCCAGCATCCAGTGTTTGTAAAGTGCATCGATGAACCCCTCGTCCTTTTTCATTAGAAGCCAGCTGTTGACGACAACCAACAAATCCCAGTTGCCACGAGCCACGGCATATGAAACGGGTAAAAAGACGGTTGGCCTGGGAATAACATTGCTAAAGTTGGGGTAGAGGATGGTCAACGCAGCGCCTTCCTCTGCCATGTCGGCAATCGCATCAATGTCTTCTGCGCCGGCGTCGAGCAGCTTCAACCGATGTTCCATATCTCGAATCGGAACGATGGTGGCGCTGGTGATTAATTTGAGGCGGCTAATGTTTTCCGGCGTATCTTCAGTGCCCACCCGGAGCGAATCGCCCTGTTCGTTGATATCTTCCCAGTTATGAAACTCGTTACGCCGATAATCCCGGACGATGAATCCCAGCGAAGACCGGTAGACGGGTGATGTCAATCCAAAATCCTGTGACCGGCGCGGGGTGACCGGCAGGGTGCGCATGTAGATATCGCAGACACCGCGATCGAGGAGCGTTTTCGCTGTGCCTTCCGTTTCCGCTGGCAGGAATTCAATGGTCAGGGATAGTCTCGCGGCAAAATTGTGCGCCATCTCGATATCAAAACCGACAAGCTGCGGCGGGTCCGAGTTGTTGACGAATGCCGAAGGATACTCGTCGGGTTGGTAGCAAACTCTCAAGACACCGCGTTTCTCGATCTGCTCGAGGCCTGCCGGTTTTTCATCAGCAATCATAAGCCTCTCAGGCACTTCCGTCAAAACCTCGGCTGGCTGTGGAGTGCCGAGAAACCTCAGGCTCTTCAGCATGTCCGCCATCGTATAGGGAACGACGACCACGTTATTGTAGAATAGGCGCAAGCCGAATAGAATAAGCACGATTATGGCTGCGCCGATGAAGGCGACCCGTGCCAGGCGAAGCCAGTTCAACCGAACATGGCCGACCAGGGCCATGGTTCCTATCAATCCAATCGTGGCGAAGTGCATGGCCGATATTAGTGTCCCGAAACGCACAAGGATCACATCGATCGATACGAACACCTGGAATAAATCGTTTGGGAGCCGCAATAGATCCAAAAGAGAGGGAATCGTCAGCAGGGTGCCGCCAAACAGGCTGGGCACACCAACCAGGAGCAAAAGCGGATAGTCGACCACTGAAACATCCGATCCGATGTACCACCCGGCGAAAAGGACGAATGAGATTGAGAGTAGCCCCTGTGGGCTTGGAAAAGTGTAGAAGGACGGGATCAGGACTTTGATCGACGCATTGGCTTCGTCCTGATCCATGACGGCCTGGAGCGAATAATTGGCGATGAGTTGTTTGCACTGTTCGATTAGCATTGGCAGAATAATGAGCGAACTACCCGTGGCAAAGGCAGTGATCATGGGCGTGCGCAGCGCTTTGAGGATGTGTTTAAATTTAAACGGTGTAAATACCGTGATGATACCCGGCAGGATCAGCAGGCTGAGAACCAGGGAAATCAGAGCATAAATGACAATGTACACCTGCAAGCGTGCCAGGTCTTCAAACGCGAACGTTCCGGCGGCACTGGCAATGAGTGCGAACACCCCGATGGGTGCCAGATTTCCAACGAGACCAGTTATTTTCATCATTGCCGTGTTGAATACCTTGAGCGGTTCAAGCAGGGCTTCGTTATTTGGGATTCCGATGAGAGCGATGCCGACCAGGATACTGAACACAACAATCGCAGGAACAAGGGCAAAAGCATAGGCATGGAAAGGGTTAGACGGGATGAACAACCCCAGGAAATCTATCGTTGGCGATTCTTCGACCTGTTGGGTGCTAAAAAACGAAGACGAAAGCCAGTCAGGAAAGGAAAGTGGTATCAGCATGACGATGACAAGGGTGATGGTCGAAATTAAAAGGAAGATACCCCCGCCTTTGATGGCGTGTGCCATGACTTGCTTGTAACTCAATTCACCGATCCCCGTAATCAAGGCCAACGAGATGTAGGGTATCACTGTTATTTGAAGTAGTTTGATGAAAATATCGCCGACAATTTGAAGCCAACTTACAGTTTCGCCGAAAAAAATACCGCATGCGGCGCCAAGAAAGAGGCCCAGATAAATTTTTCCGGATGAACTCAACCGCAGTTTGCCTAAGGACTTTTTTGTTGGTATTGTGCCTTCATCAGTCATATTCTTGAACCCGTTTGATAAGATGCCTCTTGTGGCCACTGTTTATTTTGGAAAACTCATTTGCCAACAGTTTTGCGTTATATTTTGAGCAACCCTCATCTGCACTTTCGGAGTCCATCGGCCCCGGGTTGAATAAATGGAACATTTCCATACATTGAAAATATTTAGTAAAATACCTGCACAAATTTCCTAAGTTTGGAGTATACAGACGGTAGGCAAATTTCAATCACCGCTGCATCTTATGTTTAAACTAAAATTGAATGGTTGTCGATCAGACACCAGGCAATGAATGTACCTGATAAATAGTCCCTTGATGATTTCTTGAGATAGTGCCAAGAACCGCACACCTGAGGTAACTGGTATTTTTTAGACCATACCTGCCGTTTCGTGGCTGACGACGGATCGAACATCACCTTAACAATCTATTTCTATATCCATGTTTTTGGTTCCAGCCCTGATAGTTAAACCGGAGTTACGACACTCACTGCAAAAGTCGGTAAACTGCTAAGAGGGGTATGTTCATGAATAAAATAAAAAAAATTAGATTACTCTCGCTGTCTCTTTTTACCATCACACTGCAAACAGCATTAATATCCGGCTGTATTGCACCTCAGAATCAAGCGTCGCCAACAACGGCTGAAAAATCGTTGCTCCAATGCAGCATCAAATCACTGCCGCAGTTAACTGACGTCACCATTACTTCGGTATCTCAGGAACCTGGACTCGCGCCACACTGTAAAGTCGCTGGCGTGATAGGCCCGGAAATTCATTTCGAACTGCTTTTACCTGATGAATGGAACGGCAAGTTCGTCATGGGCGGAGGTGGTGGCTTTGCGGGTTCAATCGTCAATGGCGCGCAGGATTTATTTGGCGCCGTGCAAAAAGGGTATGCCACAGTGGCGACGGATACCGGGCATAAGGGCAATGCGCTGGACGCGAGTTGGGCACTCAATCATCTCGAGCGCCTGGAGAATTTCGGTCACCAGGCCGTGCACCGTACCGCGGTCAATGCCAAGGCCCTGACCGAAGCCTATTATGGCCGTGATATCGATCGCAACTATTTCGTGGGCTGCTCACGCGGCGGTGGACAAGCACTCATGGAAGCACAGCGCTACCCTGAGGATTTTGAAGGCATCGTTGCCATGTCTCCGGCCTACAACTGGACGCATGAGTTAGGCGCTCGCTGGATTCATGTCGCGCAGCGCATGTATCCCGACCCAACCCAAATCGAAACCCCGGTGATTGGCCCCGAGGCACTGAAACTTATTGGTGAGGCGGTCATGATCCAGTGCGATGCACTGGACGGTATCAAGGACGGAATACTCAACGACCCGAGACAATGCGACTTCGATGTCGCAAGCCTTGCATGTGAGCAAGGGGCATCCAGAAATTGCCTGTCGCCCGAGCAGGTCGAAGCTGCCCAAGCGATATACGGTGATTTCGAGGTGGACGGCCAGGTCATGCACGGAACACCGGTCGGCGCTGAATTGCCTGGTAATCCAGTTGGTTTGGAGAGGTGGTACACGGGCGGCTACAAGCCTGGCAAGGATCTCGATTTCCACGAGGGTATAGACGATCAAACTCCGGCCCCGCCAGTCCCCAATGGCACATGGGCTTTTGCGACCGGAATTTTCCGTTATTTTCTCTACAACGATCCAGACTGGAGCTATGCCGGTTACGATTTTGAGGATTTCGCCCACAAAGCAGCGCGCGTTGCGCGAAGCCTGAATGCCGATAACCCCGATCTATCAGCCTTCCGAGCGCGTGGCGGCAAGCTGATCATGGACAATGGCTGGATGGACGCAAGCATGTCGGCCTATGGAACCATCAAGTATTACGAAAGTGTGATAGATCATGATCCGACAGCAAGCGAGGACGTAAGGCTATTTTTACGTCCGGGAGTCGCGCATTGTGTATTCGGACCGGGGCCCGACGTTACCGATTATCTGGCCGCGATTGACGAATGGGTGGAAAGCGGCAAGGCACCGGACCAGCTTCCTGCTCAGTTTCGCGGGCCTGATTTTCAACCGACAGATGAAGGAAGGATTTTGTGTGCATATCCCAAAGTCGCCAAGTACGATGGCAAAGCAGATACACGTGACACAACCAGTTTTAGTTGTGTGGACCCTGATTAGATCGTTGGTCGAGGAGGCCTGCTGCTGGCGACAACGGGCGGTGAATTGGCAGGAGCGGTGACTGGAAGCGCCGCTAAAGCCGTCATTGCCAAAAAGATTCATCGTAATGTCAACATCGCGCTGGAGTCTGCTTCAGCAACCATTGGGCTGACGATAGCTGCTGTTTTATGTATCAGCCTTTTCACCGGCCGTGAGATTGAGTTGGGTCTGGGAACGGTCAAAATGGCAATGCTGGTGTTGACGCTTATGGTAAGTGTTGTAAACTTTGAGACTGGACGCACCAATGTATTGCAGAAAACCGTCCAATTGATTCTTTTGGTCTCGTACATCATATTAATTTTTGATTAAATAGCCGCGAAATCATGGAAAATCAGAAGGAGGGAGGATGAAAAAGCCTGAAAAGACCGAGCGAGGCGCATGGATAGCAAATAAAACGTTTCTATCCATTTGGGGTTCATTCTTCACTATACTACTCATCATCTTGACGGTGGTGATCAATGTCTCAACTCAAATGGAAGATATAGAAGAAAAACTAAAGTATATCCCCCCCCAAACCAAGGCAGATGCAATACCAACAGAGTCTGTGGTCACAGGACAAATGGTTTATGTGCCAACATATTCTCATATCTATACGCAAGGCGGCAAACCACTCCTGTTAGAATCCACGCTCAGTATTCGCAATACAGACACAAACCGCGACATTAGCATTACATCTGTTCGATATTACGATACGCATGGGAAACTGATAAATAATTTTGTTGAAAACCCATTACGGTTAGATCCTCTGGTGACTGCCGAATTCCTTATCCCTCAAAAAGAGATTGCAGGAGGTTCTGGTGCGAATTTTATCGTTGAATGGGTTTCAGGTACCCAAGTAAACAAGCCGATCATTGAAGCAGTGATGGTTAGCACTCAGGAGCAGACAGGGATTTCATTTGTTAGATCCGGTATTGAAATTGAGAATTAATCAATCATCAATAATAGATTCTTCTATCGCACGAAAAAATGCCTTGGGGAAATTGCAGATACCTTGCCAAAAGCAAGAAATCAGTCGATTGTTGATCGCCACTACATGTGGTATGCGGACAAAATTATAATTTATTCCAGATAGATAGCAGTAACCTGTCGCACGGCAAATGTTCATGTACGTTTTATAAATCACATCGGTTGCCTTATCACCGATAAACGTCGCTCGGTCAGGGTATTGTTGATTAATTTTTGCAGGGTTCATTTTGATCCTACCCTGTTTAGGAATAATGATCTTGCGGGTAGCGGTGCCCAACGGGTTTTCGGAACAATACTGTCGCACCTAAGAAAAGTGATCCGATTTTAGTGGGTGTTATTGGATCAGCAGGTTGATGTCTGGACGGCCGAGCCCGACCGCATGACGCGGTGGCTGCGGGCCTCGGGGCGCCCGTTC
>JAQYWF010000459.1 GCA_030145105.1 Desulfosarcina sp. | reverse complement strand
TCCGGGTCCGCGTCGACGGCCGGCAGCATTTTGTCGCGATGGATGATGGCCTTGACATTGTAGGACTCCAGACGATAGCGCAGCAGTTGAATAGCGGTGTCCACCACCGTGGACGGGCTCACCGGCTGCATTTTCAGTTTTGGTGGCCGGGAGAATTCCAGAAAGTTCTGTACGATGGTGTCGATGTGATCGATCTCTTCGGAGATGACATCGAAGTCTTCCTTCTGGGTGCCGGACAGCTTCAGGGATCGGTTCAGGGAGAACAGGCGCATCTTGACCGAGGTAAACGGGTTGCGCACACTATGGGCCATGCCCGCCGCCAGTTTGCCCACCATGGCCATCCGGTCCGCCTGAAGCAGGGTCTCGCGGCTCTTCTCCAATTCAACCTGGGTGTGCCCCACATCCTCAATCAGCCCGCGAACACTCTGGCTCAAGGTTTTGACATCATCGCCGGACTTTTCGATCGTCTCGCTGTGGCTGGTTTCCCGAATCAGAACGCGCAGGGGATTCAGGATCTGGTAGACCAGCAGGTAGGCCAGCAGCAGCAGCAGCAGGATTTGCGTGACGATTACCGCCATGGCCGTGTCTCGAAGCTGGGCCGCCTCGGTCAGGGCCTCCTGCTTGGCCGTCATGATGGACTGCGTATGCACACCCTTGTATGCTTCACACATCTCGAGGATGGCGAAAAAACGGCTGCGCACATCCTGGTTCAGCTTGGAGCCGAATTTGACCTCCCCAGCCTTGTAGTAGTCGATCACTTTGTCCTTCTCCTGGATGTAGTGATCATATTCGTCGGCAATACGCCCAATGCTCTGCTTCTGCTCGGGGGTTTGGGCCAGGACCAAGGCTTGGCCCAGCTGCTCACTGAATACACGGCGGTACTTCTCTAACTGGATCAGCCATTCCGGATCGCCGTCGAGAAAATAGTAGGAGACAAACCCCTTTTGGTTGACCAACGCAATCTCCAGGGATTCGGCGCTTTGGAAGGCCACCAGGTTTTGATCGGTGATGGCGGTCAATACGCCCTTGATGCTGTAGGAATACCAGACCATGACTGCTGCGCCGGACAAGGTCACCAGAAAAATGGCCGCCAGATGAATATAGATCCGATTTTTAAGGCTGATGCGCGTCCACATGCGCGTTCCTTTCATCCGGCAGACGCCGGTGATGTGGCCAGGAGGTTCTCGATCTGGGCCTTAATCTGCGCCCGATAGCGGTTCACCATGGCGGGGTTGGTCATGATCATGTCCAGTTGACGCGTATGGATGCTCAAGTAGCCGAGCATTTTCAACTTGGCCACCATGGTTTCGGTATCGTGTTGCTCGATGCGTGCACGCAGGGCATCCTTGGTCACATCCGTTCGAAACCCATGGGCTTCGAGGATTTCTTTGACGAACAGCACCCGCTTCAAGCGGCGGTTGAAGTCTGCGGCCCCGCCCTTGAACTGAAAACTGATATAATTTTCCAACGTCCGGTCGCCCACCAGGGCCTCGGTAATGGCAAAGTGGAAACCCAACCGGGACTGGAGGCTGCAGTAGTTCTTGGATATCATAAAATAATTGCGGTTGGCCATGGTTGTTCGCACCGTGGGCAAGAGGGACTGGTTCTGGGTGGCCTGGAACATCACCGATACGAATCCCTTGCCGTCCACCGGCGGCGGCCCTTCCCAGGGGAAGGCAGTAATACCGGACCAGAGGGCCAGCATGGGAATCGAGGTGACGTTGTCGATATCCACATAGCGCTCCATGGACACATCCGTCTTGAACCCGTCATCTAAATTGAGCACCCACCACTGCATGGGGATCTGGACACGAAGCTGTTTTGACGAACGCTCTGGAAACCGGTGGGCCTTGCCGAAACGGAACATTTCGTGGACACTTTTTTCGTGGCAGAAACGGGTGATGTCGTGAAGTGTTTGACAATTGGACGCTTTGAACGCCGGGCTGTCCGGATCGATCAGGTTCAGCGGGGTGATCAGCCTGGCAGCTTCCTTGAGGAGGTTGAAAACCGGTGTCCCTTGCATCAGGTTCTTAGGTAGCAGCCGCTCGGAAAGGTCAAGCAGTGACTGCACCCGGCCCGGATAGATGCAACAGGCGTCTGCGTCCACGGTGACCTGTTCATGGCCGGACAGGTGATCAATGACGCCGGCGGCACCGAACAGGGCGGGAACGCGGAACTCTCTGGCCACATTGGCCAGGTGCCCGGTAAGGCCGCCCTTTTCACTGATCACGGCTGATGCCCGGGGCAGCAGCGCGGCCCAGCGCGCCAAGGCTCGATCGGTGACCAGCACCGCACCATTGGGAAACTGGAGTGCATCCACATCTTTCAGCACCCAATGGACCGGCCCAGATGCCACGCCGCGAGAGGCGGTAATACCGCCCTGGAACAGGGCCGGCGGAAGATTTAAATGGTCGCCTGAAGCTGACAAGAGGGCTGGGGTATCGGTGGTGATCTGCAGGGGCCGGCATTGTAAAATGATGATTTCACCGGATTGATTGATGGCCCATTCGATGTCCTGGGGACAGCCGTAATAGGCTTCGATCTTGATGGCCAGTGTGGCCAGTTCAAGTGCTTGCTGGTCCGTGAGCGAGGCCCGTGTCATCTCATGTGCGGTGTCGTCCAGACGGCAAACCCCTTCTCCCGGATAACAGACATATTTTTTTTCTTTGGCGGCGATGTTCCGATGGGTTACTGAAAGGCTCCAAAAGCATTCCCTTCTCATTTGAGCTCTTCAAAACAGTCCAGGCCACGAAACATTCCGTAGTCTAGCCTGC
>JAQYWF010000218.1 GCA_030145105.1 Desulfosarcina sp. | reverse complement strand
GTCTCGCTCCTCATCATTTGATTGCCATCAGGAAATTCTTTGGCCTGGCTTGCTCATCTGTCATGCGATTTACCTCGTCGTGGCTTCCCGGATCTGGCGGTGTAGGTGCGGATTAAGAACCCCTCCGCCAAACAGCGCATTATTCTCTCTGTTTTGCCCCTGTCGGACGATTTTATTGAGGCATCGCTTTCCAGCAATAAACTTGGTCCTCAGCAGGAGGCGGTCCTGACGTTGAGTCTGGCCAAAAAACCGCCTTTGGGCGAGTATTCAAGCTCAATCACGATTGAATGCAAGGGAGAGAAAACCGAGCGCATTTCCCTGCCCATCACCGGAATCGGGTATGCCTTTTGAGCCGTGCGACCGTTTGATCTCCTGTAAGCATTTGTGAGTAAAAGGATTGCCTGATCCGGCTTTTTCCGTTGTCTGTCAAAATCGACCACGCGTCGCATTTTCCAGCGAAGTTTTTCTTGCCTTTTAACGTATATCGTTGATATAAGAATTGGCTGGTTCGAGATAAGTAACATGTCATAGATAAGGGAGGTAAGCCGAAATGTCGTTGGTCATCTTGGAAGATTGCACGAATTGCGGGCTGTGTTTGCCGGAATGCCCGACTGAGTCAATCACTGAAGGGGACGACATCTATATCATCGACGCAGCGACCTGCAATGAGTGTGAGGACCAAGAGGAAGGTTCCCATTGCGTAGAAGTCTGCCCGGTCGATTGTATCGAGAAAGACGGTAAAGGCCCCTACGGGAAAGGCTGATCCTAACCCATTGTGCATCAAGGAATAACGGGCTGCGGCAACGCGGCCCGTTTTTTTGTAGCCTTTTTCGGCCTTGGCTTCGTACTTTGGCTGGGGAAGATATTGGCGAGCACGGTCATGGGTTATTCATATAAGTATTTGCCGGATATCGTGATAGCCGATGTGGCCTTCGTGGCGTATGGGGATACCCCGGCGGAAATGTTCCGGGCCGCGGCTTTGGCCACCACAGCAGTTATGGTGAAACTGGAAGACATACATCTCGTTGTCCGCAGGGAAATGACAATACGCGCCGCAAATTTGGAAGACTTGCTCTATCAATGGCTCTCGGAGTTGGTGTATGTCAAAGACTTGGAAAACCTTATCTTCAGCGAATTCGATATTTCAATCACCAGAGATAAAAACGGGCAGCAGTTGACGGCCACGGTCGGTGGGGAAGAAATCGATCCCCACCGCTACGAACTGGGGCAGGACGTCAAAGCCGTCACCTATCATCTCTTTGAAATAAAAGAAGTTAACGGGCGTTACGAAGCTCGTGTCGTGCTTGACATTTAGGAGATTCCAATGAAATTGGAAAAGATCGGCCATGGAATCTGGGAAATCCCGGTGTCTGAAAAGCAGGGGATGCGCGTACCGGCGAGGATCCTCTCATCGGACAGTCTCATCCAATCCCTCGACCAGGGGGTCATTAATCAGATCACCAACGTCGCCACACTGCCCGGGATTGTGCGGCATGCTCTATGTATGCCTGACGGGCACTGGGGGTACGGTTTTCCCATCGGCGGTGTCGCCGCCTTCGATCCGGACGATGGGATTATTTCGCCAGGAGGAATCGGGTTCGATATTAATTGTGGTATCCGTTTATTGCGCACTAACATAACTCTCGATGAGGCCGCCCCGAAAATGAAGGAGTTGATGGATGAGCTTTTTAAGGCAGTTCCTTGCGGGGTCGGTTCCAAAGGCCTGATCCGGCTCGACGAGAAGGAACTCAAAAAAGCTCTGGTCGATGGGGTCGACTGGTGTATGAATCAGGGCTACGGAAGCCCCGGAGACCCGGAAAGAATCGAAGAGGGTGGCCATATCAAGGGGGCCAACCCGGACAATGTGTCCCCCAAGGCATTGAAACGGGGGCTGCAGCAATTGGGAACCCTGGGCTCGGGAAACCATTTTCTTGAAATACAAGTAGTTAAGCCGAATAATGTCTATGATGCGGAGTCGGCCGCAGTTTTTGGGCTCGATCGCCCAAATCAGATAACCGTGATGTTGCATTGCGGTTCACGGGGGTTCGGCCATCAAATCGGCACCGATTACCTGCAAATATTCGGCAAGGCCATGAGAAAATATGGTATCTCTACGGATGACAGAGAGTTAGCATGTGCGCCTTTCACCTCGCCGGAAGGCCAGGAGTATTTCTCCGCCATGAAATGCGCTGCCAATTCGGCCTTTGCCAACCGGCAGGTTATCACCCACCGCATTCGACAGGCCTTTGCAACAGTTTTTGGCAAGTCGGACAACGAGTTAGGCATGAATGTGGTCTACGATGTCGCCCACAATATCGCCAAACTGGAAAACCATAATGTTGACGGTCGAGACCGCAAAATTCTTGTGCACCGCAAGGGCGCTACGCGGGCGTTCGGTCCCGGCCAGAAGGAACTTCCGGAAATATATCGCCATGTCGGACAGCCGGTTATTGTCGGTGGCTCTATGGAGACCGGGTCGTTCCTGTTGGTTGGCACCGACCGTGCCATGCACGAGACTTTCGGCTCGACTCTTCACGGGGCCGGGCGTACCCTGTCCCGTTCTAAAGCCAAGAAGATGGTGCGCGGGAGTGAATTACTAAAAAAAATGCAGGGCAACGGGATAGTCGTACGAGCGGCCTCGATGGCCGGGTTGGCCGAGGAGGCAGGACTGGCCTATAAAAATATCGTCGAAGTCGTTGAGGCCGTTAAGGACGTGGGAATATCCCGACCGGTGGCGCAAATGCTGCCTATTGGGTGTATTAAAGGATAGAAGTCCATGTAAGTAATAGATATAGCACCTGCCACATAAAAAACCCCCGGCCGGTTTGGCCGGGGGTTTTGTGCTCATAGATCTCGCCCAAAGGGGAATTTACTTCATCAAGACCATCTTCTTGGTGTCCGTGAAGTCACCAGCCGACAGTTTGTAGAAGTAAATGCCTGATGCGACATCGGCATTCCAATGGAGATTGACCATGCCGGCATCATTGTGACCCTTGAACTCCTGAATCAGCTGTCCAGCAACGTTGTAAACACCCAGGCTCCAGTCAGACGCCACAGGCAGCGCAAAACGAATCGCCGTCCCCGCGTTGAACGGGTTCGGGTAGTTCTGCAGCAGCTCATACGCCGTCGGCGGAGCGATCTTGTTCGTGTTCACAGACAACAGGTTACCTTCCGCGTCGGAGAACTGTGTCTCAACCAACTCAATGGTGGCACCATTCAGCGGCAGAGTGAACAGGTCATGGTTACCCGCGGTGATCGTGTTGTGCTCCATCGAGAACACCAACACCCGCAGCTCACCATTCTTATCCGACGTGCGGATGGTCATGCCCGCTGCGTCGTCGGTCAGGACCGGAGTGCCAATCTCACCGGTGTGACGGAAGACAAACGCCGCACCACCAACGCTCACCGGCGCGTATGACGAAACAACCAGGTTGTCGCCAATTTCGTAGCCGATATCAGCAGCGTCGGCAAACGGAGCAACCTTGCCGCCCTCACCAGATTCACCGTACGGAATCGCATCACCAGTGATGATCCGGATCAAGTACACCAAATCGGCGATGGTCCACGGTACCCCGTCATCGTTGATGTCACTGGCCAATGTCCGGGCACCGCAAGTTCCACCACTCGGGCAGTCCACAACTCCCGGACCCTGGACAAAGTAGTTCGAATACAAAACTGCGTCCGCGATTTCGTTGGGGATGCCGTTGAGGTTGACATCACCACGATCATCCGGCGGTGTAATGACACAAATCCAGCCGTCGCAGTTGAAATCGATCCGCGGATCGGGCGTACCCTTACCGACAATTCCCACCTTGCAGTCCACTCCGGGGAGTGGCCAATCGTCGGGGTCAAGAAGGTCGAAATCCTGGGCTATAAACAACACGTTACCATCTATACTGGACATCGTGTTGTCACCGCAGTCATACCAGGTGAAGCTCACATGGAAACATTGGCCGATATAGCTGAGGTTCTCAGGCACTCGGAAGGTCAGATTGACGATATCACCTTCCGGTGTATTATCGCCCCCGCCCAGGCCATCGGGCAGATCGACAATGCCGATTAAGCGTAGGACGCCCGTTGGGCAGCCACCACCGCAATTGTCCTGATAGGACTTGCGATAGGTGAAGTAATCCCAGCTTTCCAGGTCGTTTATCGCCTCCGCCTCGATGAAGGCCATCGTCGGATCATAGGTGACCAGGAAGTCAAAACCACCAACGGGCATCGAGTTGGTCACCGACAAGGCCACGGTAGCCATCTGTCCAGAGTATACCGATGTGGTATCAATGCAGACCTGGAACTTGCCTTTAACCGTGATGTAGAAAATGCACGTCGCCTGCTGACAACCATCGTCAACCTGGAGCGTGATGGCCCAGGTGCCTTCGTCAGCCCATTCCGGTTGCCAATCAAACACATAAGACCCGCTTATTACCATCGGATTGGTCGGAATGTCATCGCCCAGTCCCGTTGCGTCATTGTCCGCGCCGATGACGGTCACGGTGACCGGATCGGTGCCGTCGCCAGCCGTGAACGGTAAGCTGATTGGGCCCCAATACGAATACCACAGACTAACATCGCCCGGGCAAACGATCGTCGGCAGGTCATTGGTCACGGTGATGTCGAAATCATCTTCGACAAACTCGCAACCGTCGGTCACTTTGACGGTTACCGTGTAGGTCATGCCCACATCGGCGCAAGCCGGGTCAAACGTGATCTCACCAGTGCCGCCGTCAATGCCAATCCCGTTGAATGGCGCCGCCGGCGCCACACCAGTGATTGAGAAGGTCAGGGTGCTCGGAGTCGGGCAGCCGTCGTCGGTCGCCGACGCCAGGTAAGTCTGTGCGCCCTGGTTCCAGTGCTCGATCTGATCTGCGGGAACGGTAAGTACCGGGGCCGCCTGATCGTAAATGACATCAAACGAGCAGGTGACCGTGTTCGCGCAGGGGTTCGTGACTTCGACCTGGACTGTCGACGTGAAATCACACTCATCGCCGACCGGGGTGTAGTTGTACAGACCCGTCACCGGATCCGTGCTCCCCACACCGGCGATCTGGTTGTACGTCAAAGCCAAGCCGATAGGTTCGGTTGCGTTGATCTGCTTGTTTACAATCTCGTCGCCACAGGCCAGATTCTCGTCGGCGTTCGTGCCACAAACCGGCGTGCCATTGTACAGCGTGTTGGTCAGGCCGCCTACTTGGACACCAACAAAGCACCCGTCGGAGAACAGCGGTCCACCGGCAGGGGCCATGACACCGGGTTCAATCACAACATCCGCGCCACAGTCATCAGTCGTGGTCAGGCAGATCGTGATCAGCGTCGCCGGATCGCCGATTGCCGGACCCGAACCCGAGTAGCCGAGTTGAACCTGGTCGCCAACGATATTGGCGATCACACCGGGTAACCCCGGCATTGTGGACAGTGAGCCGGAAGCGAATCCGGCACCGCTCACATCGATCGGCAGAGTGAAAGCGGTTACTCCACCTGCGCCAGTCACTACCACATCATAGCAGTAGGATGTGTTTGGCAGCAGGGGATCATCCGCCGGGTCCGGCCCAACGATATCTACGGTCTGGGCGTGAGCGAGACTGAAAGAAAAGAGCACAACCAGAGAAAGCAAGAGTGAATAGCTTAACTTATGTTTCATTCTTTCTTGCTCCTTTGCGCTTTGCAATTTCAAACGCTCCTTAAACTCCCATCCGGCTTCATTTTTCTAGTTTGCCGGAGGGACATCGGAGATTCCCTTTGGAGCAACTTAGTCCGCCTGTTGCAAATTCCAGGATGTCCGCCCGTTACGGCAAAGTTTGAAAGGGAACCCACTAAACTAGGGGGCTGTTTTTTTGTAGTTAATTGAAAATCTATTGCAAAAAGAAACTCAAGAAATGAGCCTTATCCTACAGACAAACCAACTCCTCCGAATTTAGTTTCAATCCGCAGGTAAAGACCGATATTGTAGCACACCACAAAACAAATCTCTTACACGGTGACAACAACTTAACCATTCATTGCGGAATGTCAAGAAAAATCTGCAATTTTTCGTAAATCTCTTCATTTTTTTATTCGTGAAAGTCACCCGCCAAAACAAGAAGAATTACCGAACAAAAATGCGCCATAATGCCCTGCGGTGCAGTCAATATGGCAGTACTGGAAATCGCAAAATTCTTTACTCAAAATCCACGAAAGATGCTCTACTCGCCAAAGCCATGCTTGCGCATCCAGGAATCGCTCAAGAATTTGCTTAAATAGCGCATTCCCGAATCCGGGAGGATGGTCACGATAGTCTTCGGCTCGGTAAATCGAGCAGCGAGTTCGTTAATTGCGGCGACGACCGAGCCCGACGATCCCCCGGCCAGGAGGCCTTCGCGGCGGACGAGCTCCCGGGCGGCGTGGAAGGCCTGCCGATCGTCAATTTGAAGGACATCGTCGACGACCGAGTAGTCCATGGCTTGCGTAAGTACGTCTGTCCCAATACCTTCCACTTTATAGGCGGCGGGTTGTGTCTCTTTCCCCGATTTGAGATACTCATAAAAAATGGAGCCGACCGGATCGACCGCGACATTCACAATTCCGGGGTCCTTTTCCTTGAAGTATCTGGCTGCTCCCGAAAACGAGCCTCCCGTGCCGATACCGGCCACGAATACGTCGAATTTTCCGCCGGTTTGCTCCCAAATCTCGGGACCGGTCGTAAGATAATGGCATTCAATGTTTTTCTCGTTGTGGTACTGGTTGATCAGAAACGCCCCCCGCTCCCGGGCGAGACGGCGGGCGGTGGAGTAGTAGGAATCCGGATGGTCATGAGGAACCTCATGAGGACAAATAACCACTTCGGCGCCGAGGGATTTGATGAGATCGATCTTCTCCTGCGAGGTCTTGTCGGGGACGGTAAACATCGTCCGATAGCCTTTGATCGCGCCGATCATCGCCACGCTTACCGCAGTGTTGCCCGAGGAATTGTCGATAATCAAATCTCCGGCCTTGATCAAGCCCCGCTTTTCGGCGTCTTCGATGATGAACAAGCTCATCCGGTCCTTGATCGATCCCGAGGGGTTCAGGAATTCGAGCTTGGCCAGTACCGTATGCGGGCCGCGACCGCAGACCTCCCGCAATTTCACCAATGGCGTATTGCCGATTAGAGAAAGAACGTCGTCGTGCGTGGCCACCCACGCGCTGTTGGCTGCCTTATTTTTCGTGATCGGCATGCTCCAATCCCCCCGCCGGCTCGATTATTGTTACATGGCACTTTATCATAATCAGATAATATATTGTGTTGCAGTAATTGCGACGGGGAGCCGAGCAGTTTCGACTCCCCGAATAAGCCGGTGTTCGAAGAGATCACCTCCGATGCCGGACCCTCCGCGACACAGGAGCATGATTCTTCAATCTTCGGACGGTGGCTAATTGTTGTAATGTCAGGTCACACGAATAAGTCACTAACCATCTATCTTCTAATCACTTACGACCGATGTAGTCGGCCACCACTTCTGATCTTCCTCCACGTACTCACAACTATCGATCGGGGTGGCTCCCTGTCAATAGAAAAAGCGTCCACCGCCGAAAAACCTTGCCTTGAGGAAAATCAATCGGCAAACCAGCCACAGCTGCCGTCAGTTCAGCCATCCGTGATCTCACGTGGTTTGAAGTGGGCGGCGAGATAAATGAAGGGAGTGTCGCAAGCGGCGACAATGATTTTGACCAGCCAGGTAAAAATGATCATCTCCAGCAGTCGGGGATACACCCCCCAGAAGGCGATAATCGTAAATATCACCGAATCAACAAGTTGCGAGACACTGGTCGAGGCGTTGTTGCGCAGCCACAGCCATCTGCCTGCCGTTTTTTGCCGGATGGCATGAAATAACCAGACATCCAGATTCTGGCTGATCAGGTAGGCGATCATGGAGCCGATCACGATCCGGGGAGTTAGTGCGAATATCGTGGTAAATGCTCCCTGCGCGATATCATAGTCGGCGGGCTGGAATCTGAGGATAAACTGGCTGCCGACCATGAAAAAAATGGAAGCGAAAAAACCCAGGAAAACTGCGCGGCGTGCGGTCCGGGGTCCGTAATGCTCGGCCAGGATATCGGTGGCCAGGAAGATAGAGGCGTAGACCGCATTGCCACCGGTGGCGGCCAGCCCAAAAAGGTACATCCCCTTGACTACAAATATATTAGCAAGAATCGCGTTGGCTACTACCATGCCGAACAGCCAACTTTTCCCGAGGCGAAACGCAATCAGGACAAAGACGAGGCAAACCAACGCCCAGGCGATAAACCAGATACTATTAAACATGTACCGAGAGTATAAGAAACCTCAACCATAATCAAGGTGATTCTCTAGATGATAAATTGTGGCAAAAAAACATTTAAAACATGTCATTTTTTACTTGACAAACCAACTTCGACAGTTACGTTGCTAGTGCCGTGTGAGAGATTATTTGCAACTTGCTGTGTCACAATATCGGTCTTTGCCTGCGGATTTTAGCCAAATTCGGAGGAGTTGGTGTGTCTGGAGGACAAGGCTCATTCCTTGAGTTTCTTTTTACTATAGATTTTCAATTCATTACCAAAAAATAGCCCCCTAGTTTAGTGGGTTCCCTTTCATAATAGTATTC
>JAQYWF010000284.1 GCA_030145105.1 Desulfosarcina sp. | reverse complement strand
GATGAGAATGTCAAGGCGATCCTGATCAATATCTTCGGTGGGATTCTGCGCTGCGACCGGCTGGCCAACGGTGTGGTCCAGGCCGCCGAAAAAGTAGGCCTGCGCGTGCCGGTGATCATCCGCATGGAAGGCACCAATCTGGCAGAGGGGCGCAAGATCCTGGCGGAATCGGGCCTGGATCTGATCAATGCCAAAGACCTCAAGGACGCCGCCGAAAAGCTGCAGGCAGCGATCCAGTAGCCACCACCAGAAACCAGATTGCCTTGTATAAAGCCAGAAAGCGAGGATTGAACCGTGAGCATACTAGTCAATAAAGAGACCAAATTGTTGGTTCAGGGTATCACTGGAAAAGAGGGCCAGTTCCATGCCCGCGCATGCATTGATTACGGCACGCAGGTTGTGGCCGGCGTAACCCCCGGCAAGGGCGGACAGAAGATGGACGACGTTCCCGTTTTCAATACGGTTGCCGATGCCGTCAAGATCGCCGGGGCCAACGCCAGCATGATTTTCGTGCCCCCTCCCTTTGCAGCAGACGCCATCATGGAAGCGGCCGATGCCGAGGTTCCCCTGATTGTCTGCATCACCGAGGGTATTCCGGTTATGGACATGATGCGGGTGAAAAACTATCTCAAGGACAAACCGGTGCGCCTTATCGGTCCCAACTGCCCGGGCATCATCACCCCCGGCGAGTGCAAGATCGGCATCATGCCCGCCGCCATTCACCAACCCGGCAAAATCGGGGTGGTCTCCCGATCCGGCACCCTGACTTACGAAGCCGTGCACGCCCTGACCATGACCGGTCTGGGCCAGACCACCTGCATCGGCATCGGCGGCGATCCGGTCAACGGGACCAACTTCATCGACTGCCTGAACCGCTTCCAGGCCGACGACGCCACCGAAGGCATCGTCATGATCGGTGAAATCGGCGGGGACGCCGAAGAAAAGGCCGCCGACTATATCAAGGCCAACGTCACCAAACCGGTGGTGGGTTTTATCGCCGGCCTGACGGCGCCTCCGGGACGACGCATGGGCCATGCCGGCGCCATCATCAGCGGCAGCAGCGGCACCGGCCAAAGCAAGGTGGCCGCCATGAAGGCCAACGGGATCCATGTGTGCGAGAACCTGGCCTATCTGAGCGATGTCTGCGCCGAAACCTTCAACCCAAGCTGAGCGTTTCACCTTTTTCGAAGACAAAGAGTGGTAATGATATGAGTCCGGATAAAAATCAGATCCGGCTCTCAAAAGATGAAACCCTTTGGGCTTGCCGATCTCACCGCATCTTCTTCGTTAGCTGCCGCAGCGCATAGTTCACTATAGCGCTGTGGCAGCTGCCTTGAATCTGCGGCAAGCTCGACAATCGCTCAGCTCAGGTCCGTATTGGCTTTCAGCCAAATACGGCATCTTTCACCCGATTTCCGCGTTGGGCGTCGAATCCGAATCCTCGAAATATTTATAATTTTCCTCCGGTTCGAGTCCACCACCCGCCTTGAACTCGGGCAAGGCCTACCCTTTCTGAAACTGTTGCGACTATTACGAGGACGGTCTGCCTGGACCGTCCTTTTTTGATGAGTAGGGCGAGCCGAAATTAATACCTTCTTCTGGATTCTGACTTCTGGCTCCTGAATTCTATTGCGTCCGTTTCATGACGTAATGTATAAAATTATTTTTGATATAAACAAAGAATTTTGAACATTAAGGACAACCATGCACGAAATGGGCATCGCCATGGAGATCGTGGATATTGCCAAGGCATCCATCCCGGCGGATATGAAAGGGGCCAAAATCCAGCGGGTCAACCTTCAGGTGGGCAAGCTGTCGGCCATCGTAGCGGACAGCCTGCAGTTCTGCTTTGACCTGGTGGTCAAGGGCACGTCGCTGGAAGGGGCCGAATTGGCCATCGAAGAGGTGCCCGTCGTGGCCCGGTGCAAAGATTGCCGGACCCAGTGGACGGTAACCGAGCCGGTCTTTACCTGTAAAGCCTGCCAGAGCGGGGCCATCGACCTGCTTTCCGGCCGCGAACTGGATATTAAGTCCATTGAAATCGAAGACGAAAACTAACGGTTGCGTAAGAAGTCCGATATCTGCGTTACGCTTCATCCCTCGTCACTGCGGAGTACGTTCATGTACACCTCGCTCCTCGGGACTCGCAAGCCTTGATCTGGGACTTCTTACGCAACCGTTTGAAATATTAAAAATTAATAGCTAATTAAGGATAAATTATGTGGTTTTTCACCAATCGCATCACCCGACGCTATCATCACGATCATAAGAAGCACGGTCACCACGATGGTCACCATGATCATGGCCATGACGTGGAGTCCCGTAAATCGGGGACCCGCGAAATCAAGGTGGTCCGTCGGGTATTGGACGCCAATGACATCATGGCGGAGCGAATGCGCACCGTTTTTGCCGAGAAAAAGGTCTTCGTGCTCAACATGATGAGTTCACCGGGTTCCGGAAAGACCACGACGCTGCAAAAGACCCTGGCTCGAATCATGCCGGGCCTGCGTTGTGCGGTGATTGTGGGCGACATTTGCACCACACACGATGCCGACCGCTTGGCCCAGTCCGGTGCGCCGGTGATCCAGATCAACACCGACGCCTTCGGCGGCGACTGCCATTTGGCGGCCCATGTGGTGGAACGGGCCGTGGCCGACCTGGACCTTGCGGCCATCGACCTGCTCATCGTGGAGAACATCGGCAATCTGGTCTGCCCAGCAGAGTTCGACATCGGCGAAGACAAGCGTGTGGTGGTGCTGTCGGTCACCGAGGGCGAGGACAAACCAGCCAAATACCCGCTGATGTTCAGGGAATGCAACGCCACCCTGCTCAACAAGATCGACCTGCTGCCTTACCTGGACTTCGACATGGACCGGGTCCGGTCGTCCATCGGTGACATCCACCCCGGCATGCCGGTATACGAGATCTCGGCCAAAACCGAGGCCGGTTTCGATGAATGGATCGGATGGTTAACAACGCAGGTGAAGGCCAAGCTGAGCTAAAAAGAATGTCCAATGTAGAAAACCAGGAACCACGGGATTATGAAATTGTTTGTTGGGTTGGTTTAATGGTTGAAAAAGTTTAGTTGGTCTAAGGCCTGCCAGTCCTGATTACCCTTCGTTTAAAAACCAAAAGCGCGGTGTTTGCCGGTTCAACCCGAAAACACCGCGCTTTTACTTTAACGGCCGGTCAAGCCGTCAGGAGGCTTTCTGAGCTTGCTGCCAGAAGGGCGACATCTGGCGTAGACGCTCGATGATGGGCGGCATTTTGTCGATGACAAAGTCGATCTCTTCTTCGGTGTTGTATATGCTTAGGCTGTAGCGGATCGAGCCGTGGGCCGCGGTGAAGGGCACGCCCATGGCCCGCAGCACATGGGACGGTTCCAGAGAACCGGAGGTGCAGGCCGATCCGGACGAGGCACAGATCCCGTACTGGTCCATCAGCAGCAGGATGCCTTCCCCCTCGATGAACTCGAAGGCAACGCTGGTGGTGTTGGGCAGGCGGTTCTCCGGATCCCCGTTGACCATGCTGTTGGGCACACGCTTGAGCAGTTCGGTCTCCAGTTTGTCCCGTAACGCCCGCACCCGTGTATTTTCGTCATCCATATATTCCATGACCAGCTGGGCGGCACGTCCCATACCGATGATGGAGGCGCTGTTCTCGGTGCCGGCCCGGCGCCCGCCTTCCTGATGACCGCCCATGAGAAAGGGTGCAAATTTAGTACCCTTACGGATGTACAGAACGCCGATGCCCTTGGGCGCGTGCAGCTTGTGCCCGGAGATCGACAGCATGTCGATGGCAGAGTCGGCCATGTCGATGGGAATCTTGCCCACAGCCTGGACCGCATCGGTGTGAAAGACGATACCTCGCTCGCGCACCGTTTTCGCAATCTCCTCGACGGGGAAAATCGTTCCGGTTTCATTGTTGGCCCACATGACGCTAACGATGGCCGTGTCGTCGGACAGTTTCTTGTAGAGATAATCCAGATCCAGGCGCCCCTGCCGGTCCACCGGCACGAAGGTAACCCGATAGCCGTTCTTGGCCAGGTGCTCACCCAGGTTTTTTACCGCAGGGTGCTCCACGCGAGTAGTGATGATGTGTTTTTTCTCCGGGTGGGCCCGGATGGCGGCGTGAATGGCCGTGCTGTCGCTTTCTGTACCGCAGCTGGTGAACAGGATCTCTTCGGGCAGCGCCCCCAGCAGGCTGGCCACATGTTCGCGAGCCGCCTTGAGCTTGGCCCCCACGTTGCCACCGAAGGCGTGCATGCTGGACGGGTTGCCGTAGAGGTCGGAAAAATAGGGCAGCATCTCCTGCACCACTTCCGGTGCGACACGGGTGGTGGCATTGTTGTCCATATAAATGGGTTTCATTCGCTACACCTCCTCGACGACCAGATCCTGGGAAACCAACTCTTTGAGTTTGGTTTCCACGTAATGTTTCAGGGTAATCTGGGATTTGGAGCACGAGGCACACGTGCCCCGCAGCTTCACCATCACTCGGTTGCCGTCCACATCCACCAGCTCGATATCCCCGCCGTCTTGGTTCAGGGCCGGCTTGATTTCGCGTTCCAGGGTGGCGTCGATCATCTTGATTTTCTGGATGTTGGTCAGGGCTTCGGGTTTTTTTGCGGCCCGGGGGGTGTTGCCCAGAACCGTGTCGATGATGAACTGAATCTTGTCGTGGCAGTTTTCGCAACCCCCGCCAGCCTTCACGTAATCGGTGACGTCTTCGATGCTGGTCAGGCCGTTTTCCCTAACGGCCCGCTCGATCTGCACATCGGACACACCGAAGCACTCGCAGACGATTTCACCCTCGATCTTTTTCTCGGTTTCCCCGCGGTAGTAGGCGATGGCCTTTTCCATGGCATCCCGCCCCATGACCGAGCAGTGCATCTTCTCTTTGGGCAGGCCACCCAAGTAATCGGCAATGTCATCGTTGGTGACCTTGGCCGCTTCTTGGAGGGTCATTCCCTTGATCATCTCCGTAAGTGCCGACGATGAGGCGATGGCGCTGGCACAGCCGAAGGTCTGAAATTTGGCGTCGGCAATCCGTTCGTCGTCACCCAGCTTGAAGGTCAGTTTCAGCGCATCACCGCATGAGAGTGAGCCCACCTCCCCGATTCCGTCGAAATCGTCGATGAACCCGACATTTCGCGGGTTGAGAAAATGATCCTTCGTTTTTTCCGTATAATCCCACATGGCATCCTCCAGGTTGAATGGGGTACTGTCAAATCTTATCGGTCGCAGGGTTCCCGGCGATGCTGAACGCCGTCTGCTTTTGTTGCTCGCTATACGATAAGCACGATCTTTTAAAAAAAAAGTCGTGACCTTGTCGTTTTTCTATGACAGAATTTTTTGACATCCAAAAGCCAACAGTCTATTTAAACAGGATCTTTTGAGGGTCGAGGCAAAAAAAGGAGGTGCTGCCATGATTCTGAGGAAATCCGTCTTTTCCGGAAGTTGGTATCCAGCCGAACAGCAGGCCTGTGAAGATCAGATTCACCAGTTTCTCGAATCGGGCAAAAACCAGTCGGTTTCCGTGGCCAATCCGGTCGGCGGCATCGTTCCCCATGCCGGCTGGTTCTTCTCCGGCAGCATCGCCTGCAACGTGATCCACCGGCTGGCCCAGGCCGCATCACCCGATGTGGTTGTGGTGTTCGGCATGCACCTGCACGGCGGCTCCCCCCGCACCATCATGCCCGAGGGCGAATGGGAGACCCCCTTTGGTCCGATCGCGGTGGATACGGCCCTGGCCGGTGAATTGACCCACCGGTATGCCTTTCAAACGGAAACACCCACCCGGTTCCAGCAGGACAACACCATCGAGCTTCAGATGCCCTTTATCCGCTATTTTTTCAAGGACGCCCGGGTCGTGGCCATGGGCGTGCCGCCGACGGCCGAAACCCTGGCGCTTGCCAAGTCAGTTGTCGAAACGACCCGGGAACTGGAGCTGAGCATGGTTGTCATCGGGTCAACGGATCTGACGCACTACGGCCCCAACTATGGCCTCACTTCAAAGGGCGCCGGCCCGAAAGCCGTGGACTGGGTCCGCAATAAAAACGACCGGCGCGTGATCGATGCCATGACCCGCATGGACCCGGAAGCCGTGATCCGCGAGGGCCTTGCCAACGACAATGCCTGCTGTTGCGGGGCCGCAGCCGCCGCCATCGCCGCCGGCAAGGCCATGGGCGCCCAAAAGGCCGCCGAGCTGGCCTACGCCACCAGCTACGAGAAGAGCCCGGGAGACAGCTTTGTAGGGTATGTGGGGGTCTTATTCTGATTCTATTGGCAAGTGGCTGCGCAAACACGGCCTCTTGGTGTCTATAGCGGTATTTGGACTATGGGTGTTAAGTTTTACGTGATTAAGTTTTAAGTTTATGTATTCTAACGGTTATAGATAATAACGGCCAAAATCCTTCGCTTAACACTTAAAACTTTACACTTAACACTGATTTTGTATCTCTTCCAACCGCTCACTGACCCGCACCGGATAAGGCTCCGCATCTTCGAGAATTTTGTGGCGCTGATCCAGTCGTTCGAAGTTCCTGGCGAAACCTGCCCGGATTTCCTTCAGCGTCGGCATCGGCCCCACGGGTCGGCCATTTTCCATGGTCGGTCGCAATAACGCGGTGGCACCGTTGACCGTTTCATCCCTCACGCCGATGGTATCTCCAAGAAAGCCGCCATCGGCTGCCGTCGTGCGAAAAACTTGCTTTTCACCGGCCAGGGTGATCTTGCCTTCACTGGTCTTGCGCACGTTCCGAGCGCCCAACCGCACCATTTT
>JAQYWF010000420.1 GCA_030145105.1 Desulfosarcina sp. | reverse complement strand
GAGACAAAGACCTGCCGGAAGATCAAGTCGACTACACGGTTAATTTTGCCAAACGATCACTGCTGGCAGACACGATTATTCTCAACCCGGACGGTGCCATAGAATATGCCATCGACCGCTACCTGTCGCGCAAACTGCTTGAAAAAGCGACCGGAGACAAAGACCTGCCGGAAGATCAAGTCGACTACACGGTTAATTTTGCCAAACGATCACTGCTGGAATATTACAAAAACAACTGCATTTCATATTTCGTACCGGCCGCTTTCACCGCACTGGCCATTTTAAAGAAGGATGCTTTCCAGTTCAATGCCGCCGAATTGCATAATGAGTACAATTATTTCCAGGATTTCTTCAAATATGAGTTTGCCTTTGATCTTGATCGACCGCCGGTTCGCTATGTGAGAAAAACCATCAAATCATTTATCGATGACGCGATACTCATGCCTCACCAAACTATACCCGACAGTTACCAGATCACGTCATCGGGTTATCGAAAATTAAAGCTGTTTGCCGCCTTTTTGAAGCCTTATTTCCAGTCCTATAAGGTGGTGCTCCACTTTCTAAGAACCAACCGCAAGGAAAAGATGGAGACGAAGGAAAAACTCAAAAAAATTCAGAACATGGGTCTCCAGATGATAAAAACCAAGGAGATCGAACTGATCGAATCGGTATCCAAGGTCAACTATGCCAACGGGCTGAGCTATTTTTCCACCAATGGCATTAGAGATCACGAGAATGAGGCGACCATCTCGCATTACGAAACGCTCATCCAGACCTACTTGAATCTGTTGGGCCCATGAAAGCGCTGATTCTGGCTGCAGGGTTCGGCACCCGGCTGGCACCCCACTCCCGGACATTTCCAAAGGCCCTGTTTCCAGTTGGTGGCATCCCGGTATTGGGAAGAATGCTAGGCAACCTGAAACGGGCCGGTTGCACCGCTGTTGCCGTAAACGCCCATCACCTGGCCCACCATATTCAATCCTATCTGGCGGAAAACGATTTTGGCATGCCGGTGACCCTGAGCGTTGAACCGGAAATTTTAGGTACTGGCGGTGCCATACGCCACCTGTTGGGCTATTGGGACGACGATCCGTTCATGGTGGTCAATGCGGATATCGTCACCGACATCGAACTGGCTGATGTTTATCGCCACCACCGAATGCGCGGGGCCCAGGTAACACTGGTCATGCACGATCGCCCCCCCTTCAATCAGGTGTGGGTGGATGCGCAGAATCGAATCGCCGCTTTCGAGCGGTTTTCAAGCCCGGTTGACGCCGACCGCCACCGGAAAATGGCCTTCACCGGCATTCACGTCATGGATGCCGGCATGGTCCGGCGGATACCTGACGACGGGTTCAGCGATATCATTTCCGTCTATCTTCAAATGCTAAAGGACGGCGCGCCTATCCATGCGCATGTGGTTAAGGATCATTACTGGCAGGACATGGGAAGTCCGGATCGCTACCGGGATGCAGTCTTAGATGCCATGGCCCCCGGCGCATTCCAATCGGCATTCCCCGACTATCGCGGGGCTGCCGTTCATTGCCGGAGATTAACCGGTGATGGTTCCGATCGCGGCTGGTTCCGCCTGACCGCCGGCCCATACCGATTGATCCTGGCGGACCACGGTATCACACCCTCACTGCCGGGCAGCGAATTCAATGCCTTCGTCAAGATCGGCAGCCATCTATATGGCTGCGGCCTGCCAGTCCCCCGCATACACGCCCACGACGGCTTCAGTGGGCTGGTCTTTCTAGAAGATCTGGGAGAGTGCCATCTTCAGCAGATGGTACGCGAAACGCCGGATGACTGCGGGGTAGAAATGCTTTACCGCAAGGTCATCGACACCCTTCTGGACCTGACGATAAAGGCCGCGGTCAACTTTGACCCGGACTGGGCCTGCCAGAGCCCGGCCTACAATGTTGCGCTGATATTAGACAAGGAGTGCCGTTATTTTGTGGATGCCTTTTTAAACGGCTACCTAAACATGTCCGTGGATTACGACGACTTGGCAGTGGAATTTGAACACCTGGCCACGAGCACCATCGACCACGGGTTGACAGGGTTGATTCACCGGGACTTTCAGTCGCGCAACATCATGATTCAAGACGGCCGACACTATCTCATCGACTTTCAGGGCGCGCGAAACGGCCCGATCCAATACGACCTGGCTTCACTGCTGATCGACCCCTATGCCTCACTGAACCCGGACCTACAAAAGCGGCTCTTGGGGTATGCCGCCGAACAGGTGGCACGGCTGTGGAACTGCACCCCGGACCAGTTCATCCGGGGCTATCGCTACTGCGCCGTCACCCGCAATCTTCAGATGCTGGGGGCCTTTGGATTCTTGACCCGGATCAAACAAAAAAAAGCCTTTGCGCGCTGGATCCCTGCTGCGGCAAACATGCTGGCCGGCCATATCCACGCCGCTGATCAAAAGGCGTTTCCCAGACTGAGCGCTATTGCCAATAATACCGGTTTCGGATAACTGGGTGGAATCATTCTCCTGCCACGAAACTGCGCGGACCCATCAAAATAAGGACGAGGCACGATGAAATCAGTAAAAATAATGATCAATGGCCTGCCGGGCAACGTCGCCTCCATCATCGGCGGCCATGCCTTGCAGGATCCCCGGATCATCCTGTTGCCCCACTCCCTCACCGGTCCGGAAATTCAAGCCGAGCGGCACACCATCGCAGGACGGGTCATCGAACTCATCCAGCCGGCGGACCGCAACAAGAAAATGGATGCGCTGCTCAAGACACACGGGGATTTCATCAGCGTGGATTTCACCCATCCCTCGGCCGTCAACGACAATGCCAAATTTTACTGTAAACGGGGTCTGCCGTTTGTTATGGGCACAACCGGCGGCGATCGGGAGAAATTGATCCAAACGGTGCTCGACTCAGGGATCTGCGCCGTCATCGCACCTAACATGGCCAAGCAGATTGTTGGATTTCAGGCCATGATGGAATACGCGGCCAACACATTTCCGGGCATTTTCGATGGCTACACGCTAACCGTCAAGGAAAGCCACCAGGCCGGCAAGGCGGATACCAGCGGCACGGCCAAGGCCATGGTCTCCTGTTTCAACCGTATGGGCCTCGATTTTTTGCCGGAAGCGATCGCCATGGAACGGGACCCGGCGGTTCAACGCGAGCAGTGGGGAATTCCCGAGGCCTATCTGTCCGGTCATGGATGGCACACCTATCGGCTGACCTCTCCGGACAAGACCGTTGTCTTTGAATTCCAGCACAACGTCAACGGCCGCGACATTTATGCGGAGGGCACCATGGATGCCGTCTGTTATCTTGATCGGAAACTGAAAAAAGGTGAAAGAGGTCGGGTATTTACGATGATCGATGTGCTGAAAACGTAATACCCGATGTGGCATACCTTTTTGCCGATCAGGGTCTATCCCTGTTGGATCAACTCACGCGCTTTGTCCAGCGCCTGCGGCAGATTCTGAGGCTGGGTGCCGCCGGCCTGGGCCATGTCGGGTCGACCGCCGCCGCTGCCGCCTACCACCTCGGCAATCGGTTTGATCATCTTGCCCGCATGGAACCGGTGGTTGAGGTCCTTGGTCACGACAACGATCAACAAAGCCTTGTCATCGGTCTCACATCCTAAAACCACGATGCCCGAACCGATGCGGTCTTTGAACCGGTCGGCCAGTTCCCGCAGGGCAGATGGCTTGTCCACGGTGACCTGTTGGATGATCGCGGGGATTCCGTTGATATCGAGGATCTGCTCGCCGCTGCCATCGGCCTGCATTTCGGCCATTTTGGTCTTGAGCCGTTCCGTCTCCTTCTCCAGGATTTTCAGCGACGTCAGGGTCGACTCGACCCGTGTTACCAAGGCATCCGGCTTGTCTTTGACCAGGTGACTCAACTGCTGCAGAATCCGGCTGTTTTTCTGTACATGATCCAGGGCGGCGCTCCCCGTGAGT
>JAQYWF010000319.1 GCA_030145105.1 Desulfosarcina sp. | reverse complement strand
ATGCGTATCTCGTCTCCTTCAAAGCCAAAACAGGTATGTCCAAAAGTAACGTCTTTCATTTGACTCTAATTTAGTTAAGAATGAATAATAATCCAGTCGCAATCGCGGGCTCATCCCACAGGCCGTTGAGAACCTCAGGCAGGTGACCGTAAAGTTTTCATCTGCAATGTCTCTATATGCCTTTTCGGAGAGAACCTTGGATCTTGCATAGGCCGTTAACGGATTCAGCGGTGAGTCTTCTGTTTTGGCTGCATCATCCGCTGAACCGTACATGCTGCAACTGGATGCAAAAACAAAGCTTTTGGCACCTTTGCGCTTGGCTTTTTTGGCCAGGTCGATACCGGCCTGGTAATTAACTTGGAGGGTAACCTCCTCAAAGGTGTTGCCCATGGGGTCGTTGGATATGGCAGCCAGATGGACGATGGCATCGACACCATCGAGCTGCTCTTCCGTGACGTTTCTAACATCATGAAAATATTGAATGTCGATATTGCATTCAGGCAGGATGGTGCTATTCGTCAGGCAGTTGGCGAAAAACCCAAGATCCAGACCGACCAGCGTTGCATCGGGGCGGGAGGACCGCAGCTGATTGACGACCAGCGGTCCGATGTATCCCATGTTACCGGTGATGAGAATTTTCATTCGATGGGCTCCTTGATTTTTTATGGCGTTATCTGACAATCGATCATTGATGAACGCGTAAAAAGTCGCAATTCCGACAGATTCGTAAAAAAGCCGAGATCAAGGCTTGCGAGTCCCGAGGAACGAGGCGTACATACGGTACTCCGCAGTGACGAGCGATGAAGCGTAACGCAGATATCGGCTTTTTTACGAATCCGTCGACGTTTACCATGTTTTCCATGGCGCTTTACCCTGTTGTAAAAGCCTTTCGAGCGTTGTTTTATCCCTCAACGTATCCATGGGATGCCAGAACCCCATGTGGCGATAAGCGGACAACATCCCGTCCTGGGCCAGCTTTTCCATGGGTTCCTGCTCCCAGATGGTTGAATCATCCTTGATGTAAGCCATCACCTGCGGCTCCAAAACAAAAAAACCGCCGTTGATCCATGCACCGTCACCACGGGGCTTTTCTTTGAAGGAAGGTATTTGCGTCTGGTCTTTATCCAGGTTGAATGCGCCAAAGCGACCCGGCGGTTTAACTGCCGTTAAGGTGGCCAGCTTTTTTTGGCGTTTATGGAACTCGACCAATTCGCCGATGTCAAGATCTGACACACCGTCCCCGTATGTCAGGCAGAACGTTTCATCGCCGATGTATTTTTCGACTCGTTTCAAACGTCCACCGGTCATTGAGCTTTCGCCGGTATCCACAAGGGTCACCTTCCACGGTTCGGTGTCGTTTTGATGGATCTGCATGTCATTGTTGCGCAGATCAAAAGTCACATCCGAGCGGTGAAGCGAATAATTGGCGAAGTATTCCTTGATCATGTGACCCTTGTAGCCCAGGCAAATTATAAAATCGTTGATTCCGTGGGTGGCGTATATTTTCATGATATGCCACAGGATCGGCCGATCGCCGATTTCCACCATGGGCTTGGGTCTGACGCCTGTCTCCTCGGATAGCCTGGTTCCGAATCCTCCCGCTAAGATTACCGCTTTCATGGCATGCCTCTTATAAAGTTAAATGAAGATGTTTGCATAGCTCCGCCGCTTCAGTTACACGAAGGAAACCGCTGTAAAGTTGATTGTTTGGCGATCCAGTCAGCATATACAGCGGTTTTGGTCAACTATTCTGGCATCTGCAAACCAGTTACTATAGAATTTTAGTCGACACCAAATCAACAGATTTATCGCCACCTTGCCAAGGTGGTGAGCAACGGTCAATGGATCTCATGTCTATCTCGGCAGTCATTGCACAATTCTTGAATCTTTTTGGTCTTCAAAATTGAGTCCAGGTTTGTGACAAGCAATAATTAAACCAAATGTAATATTCATTATTCTATCATGATTGCAGCGACTTTGACGCATTCGTAAAAAGTCACCAATCGTGTCGCTCCCGCGGCGGCGAGAGTCTATAACTATCCGAAACTTATGGATCCGTACCTCCGCGGGGATGACACCAAAGAAGGGGTCTCGATTTGTTACCAGTGCATCAGGCTTGCCGCCTCCTTCTTTGGGTTGAAACGTACCAAATTCGAAATGGCATATGAAAAAATTTCCCACTTTTTTTTGGTCGAGTCCTGGAAAAGTCCTGGACGTTTTTCGATTGGGAGGCCTATGCGTCGCAGATGGAACCGTCTCTGACGATACGAACCAAGCAGGATATGCCGCGAATATCTTTCAAACCGATTTGTGCTGGTGTATACTCGGCTCAATTACCCGCAACCCTTTCTTGGCTTAAAAAACAGGAGCGCCTTATGGACAAAACCGTATTGGTACCCGTGGCGGACGGCACCGAAGAATTGGAAGCCGTGGCCCTCATCGACGTCCTGCGCCGGGCCGGTGCGACGGTAACGGTGGCGTCGGTGACCGGGGCTCGCCAGATCACGGCTTCCCGCGGTGTGGTCATCGTGGCCGACACCCTGATCGAGGCCTGCGTGGAAAAGGCGTATGACCTGGTGGTGCTGCCTGGCGGCATTCCCGGCGCCGAACACCTGCGCGATTCCGCAGTGCTGACGCGCATGTTAAAACGACAACACAAAAATAAGCGCCTGGTCGGGGCGATATGCGCCAGCCCGGCCGTGGTGCTGGAACATCATGGTCTGTTGGCGGGACGCCAGGCCACCTGCCATCCAGGCTTTGTCGATCGGCTGACGGCCAGGGATCGGGTCGCCGCCCGCGTGGTGGTGGACGGCAACTATCTCACCAGCCGGGGGCCGGGAACCGCCGTCGAGTTTGCCCTGGCCCTGGTTGAGCGTTTGTATGGCAAAGACAAGATGGAAGCAGTCGCCGCCCCCATGGTGGTTTAACCCCAGCGTTGCAAAAGCGGGAGGGTTTCAGAGCCAAGGCGCCGAGGGTGACGCCGTAGTCCTTTACTGCAATCCCTTGGCAACGCGGGATCTGGAATCCTCCCGCTTTCCCGAAAGGGTAAAAACATGAGAAAATCACTGTTTTTGCAGGAATTCACATCCGGTGGACTCCTGAAAATCCGGTAGGCTTAAACGTTTTCTCTATCTTTACAAAATGTTACAATAATTTTCACATGTTTTATGCAACGATGGGGTTAACAGGAGTTTGATATGGACAGTGGCGATCAGCATACCTCGGATCCATTGAATACAAAACCGCACAAGACCGTCGCCCTGGTGCTGGGCAGCGGCTCATCGCGTGGCTGGGCCCACATCGGCGCCATCGAGGCCCTGGACGAGGAAGGCATTCCCATCGACTTCATCTCCGGTTGCAGCGTCGGCTCATACGTGGGGGCCATTTACGCCAGCGGCAGCCTGGCCAGCCTCAAGAATTTCGTGCTGAGCATGGACGGCAGAAAAGTCTTCTCTTACTTCGATGTGGTCTTCCCGCGATCAGGTCTGTTGGACGGCACCAAGAAGGTGGCCGAGCTCTTTTCCATGCACACATCCGTGCAGCGGTTTTCCGATCTCAACATTCCGGTGATGATGGTGGCCACAGACCTGCAGCGGGGTGAAAAGGTGGTCTTGAAATCGGGTAATCTGCTCCAGGCGCTGCGGGCCACGATGAGCGTGCCCGGCCTTTTCGCGCCCGCCCGTTTCAAAGGCCGCTGGCTGGTGGACGGCGGAATCGTCGATCCGGTACCGGTGGGCGTTGCCCGGGCAACCGAAGCCGACGTGGTCATTGCCGTGGATCTGAACAGCGGCATTACCTCCCGACGAATAAAAGTACCGAAGAAAAATGAAATTGAAAAATCAGTCTCGGAAGCACCCAAATTCAAAAGTGAGCTCCTGACCAAGCTGACCGACTACTACGAAACGGCGGAAACCAATTTTAAGAATAAAATCAACGAACTGTTGGGGCGCGATGCCCATATGCCCGACATCATCGACACCGTCATGACCTCCATCAATATCATGCAGGAGCGCATCACGCGCATCAACCTGGCCGTTGAGCCGCCGGACATCCTGGTCCAGCCCCGGTTGGGGGCATTGAAAATGATGGATTTCCACCAGGTGGAAATAGCCATCGAGGAAGGCTATATCGGGGTTAAGGAGAAGATGGAAGACATCAAGGCCCTGCTGGAGATAAACGGCCAGGAATCTGAAAGTTAGATAGATTCCACGCATACAAAGGGCTGCTTATCGATGCTGAACAGATTCAGCGCTTCACGGACGCCCTTGACGGGAACCGGTGGCAGCGGATTCATATCGACGCACCGGTCGAGGCCCTGCATAACGGCGTCGCTGATAATAATGTCCGTGTCGAAATCCTTGTTCAGTTCTTGAATTCTGGAGGCGATGTTCACCGTTTCCCCCACCAGGGCATATGACAGACGCTGGCTGCTGCCGATGTTGGCAGCCACCACCTTGCCGGCGTGAAGGCCGATGCCGTGGCGCAGGGATGGGAACCCCTGGTTGACCAGTTGAAGATTGACATTGGACAGGCGTGTTCGCATGTCCAGAGCCGCATCGACGGCCCACTGCTGATGGTTTTCCAGCGCCACCGGTGCCCCGAAGACCGCCTCGATTTCGTCGCCGATGAACTGAAGCACCAGGCCATGATGGGCGTTGATGGCCTCGGACATGGACTTGAAGTAGGTGTTGATGACCGTAACCACCTCCCGAGGGGGGATGGTCTCTACCAGCCGCGTAAAATTCCTGAGGTCGGCAAACAGGACGGTCACCTCCTTGAGTTCCCCGCTCAAGGTCACCCGGCCGCCGAGAATCTCGTCGCGAACCTCCTTAGATACATACCTTCCAAAGGTTTCGTTCAGAAAATCCCGTTCACGCTGTTGGCGGCGCTGGCGGTCCACCATCCAGCCGGTAAGCAGCGCCATGAGGTTGAACCCGGCCACCTGAAGTCCAACAACGGCTACAGATATGCGGCCGGCATCGATGTTGTGGTAAAAAAAGTGGGCGTAAATGATGCTGGCGGCAACACTGGTGAGAAGGGAGGCCCGGAGACCAAACCAGAGTCCGGCAAGAACGATGGGAAAGAAAAACAGCTCCCGATGCAGGATGTGGGTGCCCAGGAATCCGTGGATGGGAAGGTGGTGAACCACCGCCACTGCCGATAGAAGGACAATGATGATACCCATTTTCATGGCGTTGAGGTTCATGGGCATAACCTATTGCATGTGCTCATACCAGAACTTAAATACTTGTTTTTTATCATTTTCTTTGATCAGGCAGATGACGCCGTACTTCCCCGACTGATTGAAGGTGAAATTGGCGGCCAGGATGCCGCTGTAGTCTTTCAGGGTGCCTTCCTGCTCGCTCTTGTCCGGGGCGATCACTTTTATCTTGCCCACGGCATTTTTGATCGGCGCGCCGCCGTCGGTTTCCTTGAGGTTGACCATGATGTGATGGGTTTCGCCCTTGTCCGAGGTCATGTTCATGCTGGCCAGGCTCATCACCTGGAATTCCGCATCGATGCCCCCTTGCGTAGCCGCATGCTTGAACGTGCCGCCCATGCCCGTGTGGTCCATCTTTTTGTCGGACTGCATGTCGTGTCCGCTGTGATCCATCGCCTTGTCGGACTGCATGTCCTGCCCCTGCATGGCCATGGCCGGAACGGCGACCAGGGCGAAGATAACAGCCGTAATAAAAAGTGTGCGTATTTTCATGATAATTCCTCCAGGGTTGAAATGATGCCGTTATGTTGACTCAAATGATGCATGTTGCCGCTGTTCTATAAACGAAATAGGTTACAACCGATTTCAATCGACTGATCACGGCTGGAAGCCGCTCTTACATTCCTTAATTCCTCAATCCCGCAATTCGGAATACTGTCCTCTGTCATCCGTCATCCGCCCTCAGTCCTCAGTCCTCCGTCCTCTGTCCTCTGTCCTCAATCCTCCGGCAGTCGCCATCCTTTCCATATCCCATAAATCACGGGCACCACGATCAGGGTCAGGATCGTGGCACTGACCATACCGCCGATCATGGGGGCGGCGATGCGTT
>JAQYWF010000209.1 GCA_030145105.1 Desulfosarcina sp. | reverse complement strand
GGCCGGATTTACACTTCGTTTCAATATTTACGAACGATGCTTTTTGGCGTGTATCTGCTGATACGAAAATATGCGGTTCTCCGCTATATCTGGCGCCTACTGGCGGTTTATGTTAGCCTGCTGGCAAACATGTGGGTATTTTAATGTATTTTCAAACAATGTCAACAAAAAAACAAAAAAAAAGCACTTTTTTTGGCAGCCTTTTTTCCTATTGAAATCGGAACTCTTGTCGGCCATGGGCCGCCCGGCATTTCATATCCTGGTGGTGGACGACGAGTCCATCATTCGACAGTCGCTGGATGCCTGGCTGGGGGATGAGGAGGGCTACCGCGTCACAATGGCGGCATCGGGCGCCGAAGCCCTGGAAAAAATCGCGGCAGCCCCTTTTCATCTCATGCTTCTGGACATCAAGATGCCGGGTATGGACGGCGTGACGGTACTGGAAAAAGCCAAGGTCATCCAGCCGGATCTTCAGGTGCTGATGATGACCGCCTACGCCACCGTAGAAACCGCCGTGGAGGCCATGAAAATAGGGGCGATGGACTACCTGATCAAGCCCTTCGAGCCCGACGCCCTGATTCCCAAGGTCACGGCCGTGTATGAGGCTTTTCGAGAAGCCGGCTACCGCAAAGAGACGGTGGGGGCTATCGTCCTGGCCACCGGCACCACCTGCTTTGACCCGTCTGTCGGCAAAAACCCCATGGGATACGGTGTCGTGCCCAACGTGGTCACCAGCCTGGCGTTCGAACGCATGCTCAGCGGCACCGGGCCTGACGGCGGCCGCCTGTTGCGCCCATCCGACAAGCAGCCGGTGAAAAAAGCCGCCTGGATCCAGTGTGTGGGCTCCCGAGACCTGCAGTCCGGCGCCGATTTCTGCAGCACGGTCTGCTGCATGTTCGCCCTCAAGGAGGCGGCGGTGGCCAAAACGGTCGCCGGCGATGATTTTCAGGCCACCATCATTTACATGGACATGCGCACCTTCGGCAAATCTTTCGAGCGCTATGGCCAACACACCGAATCCACCCAAGGCGTCCGTTTGGAACGGGGCCGGGTCCACTCCATCGCCCCCACCCCCGGCAGTGACGATGTGGCCATACGCTGGACATCCGCGAGCGGAGAAATCCACGAGGAGCGCTTCGATCTGGTGGTGCTTTCCGTCGGCCAGCGGCCCAACGCCCGGACGGCATCGATGGCCGAGCGGCTGGAGGTCGCCTGCGACGGCTTCGGCTTCTTGAAAACCGCCCCTTTTTCCGACACCCGCACCGGGCGAGCCGGAATCTTTGCCGGGGGGACCCTTTCCGGTCCCAGCGATATCGCCGAGTCAGTCATCCGCGCCTCCTCGGCAGCCGTCAACGCCTCCCGGACGATCCACCGGGCCGGGGGCGGTTTGGCCGATAAAACGGCTGCCCCCAAAACCGCCCGGGATGTATCCTGGGAGCCACCCCGCATCCTGGCAGTGCTCTGCCGCTGCGATACCGGCACAGAGATGGATCTGGACCTGGAAGCCTGGTCCGCACGACTGAAGCAGGACCCGGCGGTGGCCCGGGTGGTGAACCTGGACCGCATCTGCACAGCCGACGGCTGGAACGCCTTGACGCAAACGGATACCACCGATGTCAATCGGGTGTTGGTAGGTGCCTGCCGTACCTTTGCCTACGGCAAAAAAGCCCATGGCCTAACCACGGCCTTCGGTCTGGATCCGGCGCTGATCGAAACGGTGGCCATGGACCACCACCAGGGTTTGGGCGGACCGGCCACCGTCGCCACGATCATGGCCGGCATCTCCCGCTTGAAAAATGTTTCCATGGAAAAAAATCAAGGCATTGCCATAGTCAACCGGGCCCTGGTGGTGGGCGGCGGCATCGCCGGTATGCATGCGGCCCTGGCCATCGCCGACCACGGTGTAGACATCACCCTGGTGGAGGCATCCGAAGGGCTGGGCGGCAATCTCTCCTGGCTTCATCAGACCATCGACGGGACGCCCATTGCACCTTTCCTGGAGAACACCATCAGTCAGATCGAAAAACATCCCAAGATCGAGGTAATGACCGACAGCCGCGTGGTGGGTGCCTTCGGGCAGGCCGGGCACTTTTTCTCCACCATCGAAACTGCTGGCGCGCCGACCATGACCGTGGAACACGGGGCCGTGATCCTTGCTACCGGCGGCGTCGAGGCACCCACCGATGCCTACGGGTATGGCACCAGCCAGGCAGTGGTCACCCAGCGGGAACTGGAAATCCGCATCCATGAGAACCAACTGAACACGGATGGGATGACATCCGTGGCGATGATCCAATGCGTGGGCTCCCGGGAGGAACCGAGAAACTACTGCAGCCGCGTCTGCTGCCCCACGGCCTTGAAACAGGCCCTTTGGATGAAAAGCCACAGCCCCGATCTTCAAGTCTACATCCTTTACCGGGACATGATGACCTGTGGCCTGAACGAAGCCTGGTACACCGAGGCGCGCAAGCAAGGCGTGCTCTTCTTTCAATACGAGCCGAACCGCAAGCCGGAAGTCAGCATCGATGCCAATGAAGACATGCCGGTTACGGTGAGGCTCCAAGACCCCATTCTGGACGCACCGGTTAAAATTACCGCTGACCTGTTGGTCCTCGCCACCGGTATTGTACTCCACCTGCCCGAAACGCTGACCCTTGCCTACGGCGTCGAGCGGGACCGGGACGGCTTTTTTCAGGAGGCGGATTCCAAATGGCGCCCGGTGGAGGCCTTGAAGGCCGGCGTCTTCGGCTGCGGCATCACCCTGTCACCACGGTCCATTCCCGAAGCCGTGGCCACAGCCGAAGCCGCAGCCGGGCGCGCCTTGGCAATATTGATGGGCGAACGGCTGCCGAGTGCAAGGGTCACGGCCAGCGTACGCCACAGCCTGTGCACCCTGTGCCTGCGCTGCATTGACACCTGTCCCTACGGCGCCCGTTTTCTGGATGAGGCCGGTCAGCGAGTCGAGGTCAACCCGGCCATGTGCCAGGGATGCGGCGACTGTGCCACGGTGTGCCCGAACAGCGCGTCCATCGTGGAGGGATTCTCCCATCGGAGCCTGTTCGGGGCAATTGACGGAGCGATGGCCATGTAAAAATATGACAAACATACTAAATTAATACAGGTAATTATCTATGCAGCCACATTCCGCGACCGGGTCTCCAACACCCGATGACGGCAGCACCGCCCTGGATCACGTCCGCAACATGGTCAGCGCATGCATTCAATGCGGCACTTGCACAGGTTCGTGCCCCAACGCGCTGGAAATGGACCTGACCCCGAGAAAAATGTGGCGCCTGGTGATCCTGGAGCGCCTGGCCGACGTCATGGCCAGCCGGACCTTCATCCTCTGCTCGGCCTGTTACACCTGCACCCTGCGCTGCCCCCGTGGGCTCCCCCTGACAACAGCCATGGAGACCCTCAAAGGCATCGCCTTTACGCGACGCGAAGCACGCCATCGCAACAGTCGTCTCTTCTATGAAAAATTCATGCAAACTGTGCGACATCACGGTCGTCTTCACGAAATGGCCTTCATGACCGGCTATTTCACGGCTATGAAAAATCCCCTGACGCCCCTGCGCTTCGCACCGCTTGGCATGAAACTGATGGGCAAGGGCAAGGTGGAGATGGGTTTCGGTAAATCGGCCGCAACGCACCTGGATGCCCTGTTCGATAAGGTGGCGGAGATCGAGCGGGCAGCTGCCGCACCCCTTGAGAAGGAGAGCCACGCATGAACTACCTTTACTACCCGGGATGCAGTCTCACCGCCTCGGCCCGTGAATACGACCTGGCCACCCGCGCGCTGATGACGGCTGTCGGCGCGAATCTGACGGAAATTGACGACTGGACCTGTTGCGGTGCCAGTGCAGCGGCCCCCATCAGCCAGTTGCTCTCCCTCTCCCTGAGTGCCCGGAACCTAGCCCTGGCCGAACAGACCGCCCCCGACGGTCAGGTGCTGGTACCTTGCAGCGCCTGCTACCTGAACCTGAAAAAGGCTCACGAAGCACTGCGCAGCGATGCCGAGCGACGGGCGACGATCAACGAGGCCCTGGCGGCCGTGAACCTGACGGCCACCGGCAGCATCCGGGTCCGCCACCTGCTGGACGTGCTGGCCGTGGACATAGGGGCCGCGCGTTTGGCCCCCCTCGTGACGCGTTCCCTGTCGGGTTTGACCGTGGCCCCCTACTACGGGTGCCAGTGCCTGAGGCCCTACCCGGAATTCGATGATCCGGAGCGGCCGGTCTCCATGGAACCCCTGATCGAGGCGACCGGCGCCCTCGTTCACGTCTGGGAGATGGGCGGTCGCTGCTGCGGGGCCTCCCTGGTGAGTACCCAGCCGGATGCTGGGCTGGGGCGAGTCTGTACCATTCTGAAGGCGGCAAAGGGTGCGGACCTGATCGCCACCGTCTGCCCCATGTGCCAGATGAACCTGGACGCCTGGCAGGCCAGCGCCTCCCGAATGGCCGGGGAGAATCTGGCCATCACCGTGGTGTATCTGCCTCAGTTGCTGGGGCTGGCCATGGGACTGGACAGTGATGAACTCGGCCTCGATTTGAATTTGGCCATTCTGGATGGGTTTCGAGAGAAAATTAAGCCATGATTCGTATTATCGACAACCTGCGCAACAGCCTGGCCGCCAAGCTCATCCTCACGGTGGGCATTGTGCTGCTGGTCACCATCGCCACCTGGGCCTTTTTCAACATCCGGTATCAAAAAGAGAAGATGGCGAAAAACATGCTGGCCGGCACCGACCGCCTCACCACCACCATCCGGCTGGGCACCCACTACGCCATGATGCTCAACTCACGGGACGAAATCAACCAGATCATCAACAATATCGGCCGCCAGCCCGAGATCAAGAACATCCGCATCTACAACAAGGATGGAGAGATCAAATACTCCAACAATCCTGGCGAGGTGGAGCAAATCACCAATATCAAGGCCGAAGCCTGCCACATCTGCCATCGCACCGATCCGCCTATGGCGGCGGTTCCGCTGGAAGAGCGAACCCGTATCTTTTTGTCCTCATCGGGCTACCGACTCCTGGGCATCATCAGCCCCATCTGTAACGAACCCGGATGCAGCACCGGTGATTGCCACGTCCACCCCGAGGACAAGAAAATCCTTGGTGCCCTGGACGTGGTCATCTCCCTGGAAAACACCGACCACGAGATCCTGATGGAGGAACGAGGAATTATCGGCTTGGCCGGCTTTGTTTTTCTGATCACCGCGGCCATCATCTTCGTGTTCGTGCTGCGCTTCGTCAACTACCCGATCAAGCGCCTCATCGACGGTACGCGTCTCATCGCTCGGGGCGACTACGCCAGCAAAGTGAGCATGCCCCAGGCCGACGAACTGGGTCAACTGGCGGTAGCGATCAACCAGATGTCCGACGAGATCGCCTCCAGCCAGAAGGAGTTGAACAAGCAGCGGGACGAGTATCAGAACCTCTTCGAACGGGTCCCCTGCCTGATCACCGTCCAGGATCGCAATTACCGGCTGCTGCGCTTCAACCGGGAGTTCTATCAACGATTTGCCCCCGAACCCGGAGACTACTGCTACCACGCTTACAAGGGAAGAAGTGAGCGGTGTGTTTCCTGTCCGGTGGAGAAAACCTTTGCCGACGGCCTGTCCCACCAGGCCGAGGAGAGCGGTGTGGACAAAGACGGCTCGCCCAAGCACTGGCTGGTGCGCACGTCACCCATCAAGGACGGCAACGGTGAGATTGTCGCCGCCATGGAGATCTCCCTGGACATCACCCAGCGCCGGCAACTGGAAGTGGATCTTCAAAAATCGGAGAAGAAGTACCACGCCATCTTCAGCAACATTCCCAACCCGGTATTCGTGCTGGATGTGGATACCCTTCAGATCGTGGACTGCAACCAAAGCGTCACCGCCGTCTACGGCTTCAGCGTTGAGGAGATGATCGGCCGTTCCTTCATGACCCTGTTCGCCCCCGACGAACAAGACCACTACGCCTTCAAAGTCGCTACCTGTTCGATTCTCAACCAGGCCCGCCATCTGAATCGTGACGGCAAGGGGCTGTTCGTCAACATCCGCATCTCCCCGTCGGAATACTCCGGCCAGAAGGTGCTTCTGGTGACCACCAGCGACATTACCAAGCGTCTCGAGACCGAACAGCAGCTCATCCAGGCCAGCAAGATGGCCACCTTGGGGGAGATGGCCACCGGTGTGGCCCACGAACTGAACCAGCCACTGTCCGTGATAAAAACAGTCAGCAGTTTTTTCATAAAAAAGCTCAACGCGTCAGAAGCCATCGCCCCGGACATTCTCTCGGCCATGCTGGCCAAGGTGGATGGCAACGTGGACCGGGCCGCCAGAATCATCAACCACATGCGCCAGTTTGCCAGGAAGTCGGACATGGAGATGGTCATGGTTCAGCTCAATGACGTGTTGAAGAGCGCCTTTGAAATTTTCAGCCAGCAGCTAAAGGTGCGGGGTATCCAGGTGGCATGGGAGATCCGGGAACCGCTGCCACGCATCCATGCCGACCCCAGCCGGCTGGAGCAGGTGTTCATCAACCTGCTGCTCAATGCCCGGGATGCCATCGAATCCAGATACGGGAACCAGCCGGCGGGCGATGCCGACGGGGGAAAGACCATCCGCCTGTGGACGGGCATCGAGGGTCCGTGGGTGGCATGCCGGGTTTGCGACACGGGCACAGGCATTCCGGAGAAGTTGGCGGAAAAAATTTTCGAGCCTTTTTTCACCACCAAGGAGGTGGGCAAAGGCACGGGGCTGGGGCTTTCCATCAGCTACGGCATCGTCAAAGAATGCGGCGGCGCCATCGAGGCAGTGCCCCACACGCCCCACGGCACCTGCTTCGTCCTGCGTTTCCCGCTGATCGATGCAACGGATGCCACAAGCGCTCCCGCTGACGGCAAGGCGGAGACCTCCCATGAATGACACCAGCGGCAAAACGATCCTGATCGTCGACGACGAACCGGATATCCGGGAAGTGTTGGCCATCTCCCTGGAAGATATGGGCTATCGCACCGTGGAGGCGGAAAACGCCGCAACGGCCTTCGACCGCTTTCAAAAAGAAAATCCTCAGATCGTGGTCACCGACATCAAAATGCCCGGGGGTGACGGCATCGAACTGCTGCGCAATATCAAGCACGAAAATCCGGAAACCGAAGTGATCATGATTACCGGCCACGGGGACATGAATCTGGCCATCCGAAGCCTGAAATACGAGGCCACCGATTTTATCACCAAACCCATCAATGTGGACGCTCTGGAGATCGCCCTGCGCCGGGCCCGGGAAAAGATCGCCATGCGCCGGAAGCTGCAGGATTACACCCGGAGTCTGGAGCAGCTGGTCAAAGAGAAAACCGAACTCCAGGATCACCTGGCCTCCCTGGGTCTGATGATCGGGTCCGTCTCCCACGGCATGAAGGGGCTGCTGACCAGCCTGGACGGTGGCCTCTACCTGGTGTCATCGGGGTTGAAGAAAAAAGACTTCAGACGCGTAGAAGAGGGCTGTCAGGCTGCCCAGGAGACCGTCCAACGCATCCGCAAGATGGTGCTGGATATTCTTTATTATGCCAAAGAACGGGAACTGAAACGAGTTTCGGTCCGGATCGCCGATTTTGCCGAGGATCTGGTCCGGGTCATCCAGCCCCGCATTGACGGCTGCGGCATCCGGCTGGCTTGTCATTTTGACAGCACCGAAGGCACCATGCAGGTGGATGCCGATTACCTGCAGGCAGCCCTGGTCAACATTCTGGAAAATGCCGTGGACGCCTGCCTGAAAGGCCACCGCATGCCAACCCACCAAATCGATTTCAGCATCACCCAACCGGGCGATGAAATCGTTTTTTCAATTGCCGACGACGGCATCGGCATGGACAGGGATAGTTGCGACCAGATTTTCAGCCTTTTTTTCTCCACCAAGGGGAGAAGGGGCACCGGACTGGGATTGTTTATCGCCAATCGTGTCATCGGCCAGCACGGTGGCAAGATTACGGTGGCCAGCAAACCAGGCGAAGGATCTCTCTTCAGGGTCCGAATTCCCAAACACCAAGTTGAAATGAACCCTGAACCCGCCATGCCCATAATTGAAAACAATCAAAACGCAGTTAAAGAATCCGGGCCCAGCGGTCCGGCCTGACGAATAAACACCAGACCGCGGGTGATTCGACCGGCGAGCTGAAGATGGCGTCAAGACCTTTCATGAAAGGAATGCGCGGATCCGGTCAGCCGCCGACTCCGTCTGATCCGGGGTCAACCAGTGGACCGACTGGCGGGCAGCGAACCAGGTCAACTGCCGTTTCGCATAGCGGCGGTGATCCCGCTTCAACATCGTCACCGCCTCCGCCAGGCTGGTATCACCGCTGACCACCGCAGCCAGGTGCCGATATCCAAGGCTCTGCATGGATTTTAGGTCACTGCCGTAGCCGCTGGCCCTCAGCTGCCGCACCTCATCCAGAAAGCCCTGGGCCATCATGGCGTCGACTCGCCGGTTGATGCGTTCGTAAAGAACCGGCCGGGGCCAGGAGAGGCCGAATTCCAGTGTATTGAAGCGCTGTTCACGAAACCCGTGGCGCCGGTGAAAAACCGTTAACGGTTCACCGGTGACCTCGAACACCTCCAGTGCCCGGATGATGCGATAGGTGTCGTTGGGGTGGATCCTTTCGGCCGCAGTGCTGTCGATCGTTTTCAAACGACGGGCCAGGACGGCGGCCCCCTCCGATTCCAACTGCCGCTTCAGACGCCGGCGAACCGCCGGATCCGACGGCCCTTTCTCGAAAAGGCCGTGAATCAGCGCCTTGATGTAAAACCCGGTCCCCCCCACGACAAAAACG
>JAQYWF010000243.1 GCA_030145105.1 Desulfosarcina sp. | reverse complement strand
ATACCAGCAGATCAAGCTGCTGAAAAAACCCATCCAGATCACCTACTACATCACCCTTTCGATCGTGGCCCTGCTGGTCATCTTCTGCGCGGTATGGTTCGGCTTCTACCTGGCCAAAACCATCACCATTCCGATCATGGAACTGGCCGCCGGCACCCGGCGGGTGGCCGAAGGGGACCTCACCGTCTCCATCGACAGCAATGCGGCGGATGATGAAATTGGTAGCTTGGTGGATGCCTTCAACAAGATGACGCGGGATCTGAGGTCCGGACGCCAGATGCTGGAATTGTCCGCCCGAAAACTCACCGAACAAAACCAGGAAATCGAGGCCCGGCGACAGTACATGGAGATCGTACTGAATAATGTCTCCGCCGGCGTCATTACCCTGGATGCCGACGGAATCATCACCACCTTCAACAAGTCGGCGGAACGAATGCTCAGTCTCCAGGCCGGAAACATTTTGGACAAGCACTATGGAGAGTTGCTGATCACCGACCACCTCCAGTTCGTCGAAGATATCATGGATCGAGTCACTGCAGTGCGGGACAAAACCCTGGAAATCCCCCTGCGGGTCACGGTAAACAGGCAACCACGGACCTTTCTCGTCTATGTCAACGCATTGAAAGATGAAAAAGGAAGCCCCATGGGCATCGTCATGGTGTTCGATGACCTCACGGAACTTGAAAAAGCACAGCGAATGGCCGCCTGGCGTGAGGTGGCCCGGCGGATTGCCCACGAAGTGAAAAACCCGCTCACCCCCATCAGTCTGTCCGCCCAGCGGCTCAAGAGGCGGTATTCCGAGCGTATCAACGAACCGGTGTTCGACGAGTGCACCCGTATGATCATCGACCATGTCGAACTAATCCGAAACCTGGTCAATGAGTTCTCCACATTTGCCCGCTTTCCTACGGCCGATCCCAAGCCCTGCCAACTGTCACCCATCATCGAAGAGACAGTTTCCCTTTACCGGGAAGGTCATCCGGATATCGTCTTCAATGTCCGAATCGGTGAAGATATCCCTCAGATGAACCTTGACCGCCAGCAGTTCAAGCAAGCCATGATCAACCTGGTTGACAACGCCTTGGCCGCTGTTCGCAACCAGGGGCACATTGCCATCACTGCGGCCTACGATTCTATTTTGAAGCTGGTCCGCCTTGAGGTGGCCGACGACGGTACCGGCATCGCCGACAGCGACAAAATCCGGCTGTTCGAACCCAACTTCTCCACCAAGAAGGCTGGCATGGGCTTGGGTCTGACCATCGTCAACTCCATTGTCACCGACCACAACGGTATGATACGGGTACAGGATAATTTACCCAAAGGGGCCAAATTCGTTATCGAACTGCCTGTTTGACTTAACCGTTTTCAGGTTCAGGGGTTCAGGGTTTACGATGTCGTTGGAACCTCGGAACCCATAAACGGTCACCGCTTGAAAGGAGACCCCCTTATGTTTCCCTCCATATTAATAGTCGACGACGAGCCCTCGATTCTACAATCCCTCAGCGGCTTGCTCACCGACGAAGGGTTCGAGGTCATCACCGCCAACAATGGCTACGAAGCCCTGAAGGTTATCGATACCGAAGCGCCGGACCTGGTGATGCTCGACATCTGGATGCCCGGGATCGACGGCATGGAGACATTGAAAGAGATCAAAAAAAACAGCACCGCCCTGCCGGTGATTATCATCACCGGCCATGGCAACGTGGAAACCGCCGTCAAAGCGACCAAGCTGGGTGCCTTCGACCTCATCGAAAAGCCCTTGAATATCGACAAGGTCATCGTTGCCATCAATAACGCCCTCAACTTCCGCCGCCTGGAGGAAGAAAACCGCTACCTGCGGAAAAAAACCATCGAGAAGCACTCCATTAGCGGCGACAGTGAGCCGGTTCAGGCACTGAAGATGCAGATCGCCACCGTTGCCCCCACCGAATCGTGGGTTCTCATCAAAGGGGAGAATGGCACCGGCAAGGAACTGGTGGCAAGAACCATCCACCAATTGAGTCCACGCGCCGAATCCCCGATGATCGATATCAACTGTGCCGCCATTCCCGAAACGCTTATCGAAAGTGAATTGTTCGGACATGAAAAGGGTGCCATCGCCGGCTCCAGCGCCAAAAAACGGGGAAAGTTCGAGCTAGCCAACACCGGCACCATGTTTCTGGACGAGATCGGTGACATGAGCTTGGTCACCCAGGCCAAAATCCTACGCGTCCTCGATGAGAAGAAATTTCAACGGGTAGGCGGGGGCCGGGAATTGACAACGGATGTCCGGGTAATCGCGGCTACCAATAAGGATCTGGAGGTGGAGATCGAAAACGGAACGTTCAGGGAAGATCTGTATTACCGCCTCAACGTGGTCCCCATCGAAGTCCCGCCCCTGAGGGATCGGGCCAAAGACATCCCTGCCCTGACTGATATTTTTCTGGCCGAAGCCGCCGCCAGCAATCGTGAGAAGCGCAAGACGATTGCCGCCAATGCGCTCGACATTCTATCGAAATACACCTGGCCAGGCAACGTCCGGGAACTGAAAAACCTCATCGAACGATTGGCCATCATGGTTCAAAAAGACACCATCACCATCAAGGATCTGCCCGCCAACCTCTCAGACCCGAAAACCGCTGGGGGTGAGATTTTTTCAATTGAAGGCATGGAACAGGCCCGCCTCGCTTTCGAAGCCGAATATGTCCGCAAAAAACTGGCCGTCCACGACAACGATGTGGGCAAAACCGCAAAGGCCATCGGTGTGAAGCCAAAATATATACGTTCGTTGATGACGGGAAGAAAAGGATGAGGGTGATCAGCGGGATGTTGAAAGGCCGGCGGTTGATGGCACCTGCCGGCATGGCCACCCGGCCTACGGCCGACCGGATCAAAGAGTCCGTGTTCAATATCCTGGCCGGCAGCGTCCCGGCCAAACGGGTGCTGGATCTGTTTGCCGGCACCGGCGCCCTGGGCATAGAGGCGTTGAGCCGGGGCGCGGCATCCGCCGTCTTCGTGGATCAGGCCAAGACGGCCATTTCGGCCATCCGGTACAATATCCGGGAACTGGGACTGGAAGATCGTACCCGCGTGATCCAATGGAATATCCTGAAAAGCCTCGACTGCCTGATACCGAAGCGAGATGCCTTCGACCTGGTCTTCATGGATCCCCCCTATGAGACCAATGCCGTGTCCCCCGCCTTGGCTGGGCTTTTATCATGCGGGGCACTGACCGCCGACGCCCGTGTGGTCATCGAACACAGCCGCCGGGAACCCATCGTCCTACCCATGGGCACGCTCGTCCTAATTGACCAGCGCCGATTCGGGAAAACCCTTGTTTCTTTTATGGATTCCATGCTATAGAGCGTTCCCGACAAACGTTCGAATCCCATTCGATCCCCTTTACCGTTTTCAACTTCTGGGAGTCTTCATGCAACGTATCGCCATCTATCCCGGGTCTTTCGATCCGGTTACCAATGGACACATCGACATTGCCAAACGTGGCTTGAAGCTGTTCGATCGAATCGTCATCGCCATTCTGCTCAACCCAGGCAAGCAATCGCTGTTCACCGTCGAAGAACGCCTGGAAATGCTGGATGAATCCATGTCAGGAATCGACAATATCGAATTTGACACCTTCGATGGCCTGCTGGTGGACTATGCCCAGAAACGGCAAGCAAACGCCGTTCTGCGGGGAATGCGGGCCGTGTCCGATTTTGAGTATGAATTCCAGCTGGCGCTGATGAACAGAAAGCTCAACCGGGAGGTCGAAACGGTCTTTCTGATGACCGGCCTGCGGTGGATTTTTACCAGCTCATCCATCATCAAAGAGGCCGCCCGCTTTGGTGGCGACGTCTCAGACATGGTGCCCCCCGGCGTCAATCACCGAATCAAAACCAAATTCGGTTTTTAAGCCATGGACCTGTGGCAGCTTCAAATTTTCTGCAAGGTGGTCGACCTGAAAAGCTTTTCGCGGGCAGGCCGGGCAGTGCACCTTTCCCAGCCCACCGTCTCCAGCCATATCAAGGATCTGGAGGACCACTTCGATTGCCGTCTCATCGACCGCCTGTCCAAGGAGGCCCTGCCAACCCAGGCCGGACGTCTGCTCTATCGCTACGCCAAACGGATGATCACCCTGCGCGATGAAGCCGACAGCGCCATGGCCGAGTTCATGGGTCAGGTCAAAGGCAGCCTCAATCTGGGTGGCAGCACGATCCCCGGAGCCTTCGTGCTACCGGCGATCATCGGCGCCTTTACCGCACGCTTTCCGGAAGTCGACGTCAACCTGACCATTGCCGATACCCACCAAATCATCGAGGCGATACTGTGCGGGGATCTGGAAATGGGTGTGGTGGGTGCCGTGTCCAACAACAAAAGCATTTTGCAAACCCATTTGGTCGAAGATGAACTCTGCCTGGTGGTGACGACCGATCACCGTTGGTCCGAAAAAAAACGGGTCACGACTAAACAACTGTTTACAGAGCCCTTTATCATCCGTGAGCCTGGATCGGGCACCCTAAAATCAATTCAGACCAGCTTTTCGGAGGCGGGTCTGAATTTCAACGCGCTGAACGTGGTGGCGCGCATCGGCAGCACCGAGGCAATCCGCCAGGGAATCAAGAACCGTATGGGGGTATCTATTCTTTCAGCCATCGCGGTGTCCGACGATGTCGCGGCGGGAAAATTGAAAACACTGGCCATCGACGGCCTGAATCTCAAACGGGCCTTCTACCTCACCCAGCACCGCCAGCGAAGCATCTCTCCTTTGTGCCAGGCCTTTATCGAGTTCATCAACAACCAGATCTCGACAAAAAAAGCCTGACGGCGTCAGGTGCTGTTAACGGATGGAAGCGTTGAAGCACCGATCTGCCGTATGGATCGAGGGAACCCACCATCTCGCGTGAACTCAACGCAGGGTCAGGACGCTGCTGCCGGCTGCCTGGGACGCCACATGAAGCCTGACGCCGGCACCGTTTAGAACCGTCTTCACCGCCTGTCTGGCTTTTTCCGGCGTATTGTTCTCCTCACTCAAATGGGCCAGAATCACATGGGCCAGGCGGTCATGCTGGAGTACCTCCAGCAGCAGGGCGGTGTCGTCATTGGACAAATGGCCGCTGCGGCCGCGGATGCGCTGTTTCAGAGGCCACGGGTAGGATCCGTCGATTAACATCTGGGGGTCGTGGTTGGCTTCGAGAATCAGGATGTCACAGGCCTGCAAGTGTGTCTTCACCACGCCGGTAACGATTCCCAGATCTGTGGCCACACCTATTTTGGCCCCATTGCATGAAATCGTGAAACCTGCCGGGTCTTCGGCGTCGTGTGAGATGGAAAAAGGGTGGATGGCCAAACCACCGATGGTAAACGCGTGGCCGCATGAAAACGGGAATAAACCGTAAAGCTTGCCCAAAGCCTTTCCCGATGCCTGCCGGGTTCCATCATTGATGTATACCGTCAGGCCAAACCGCCGGGAAAGGACGCCCACGCCATGAATATGATCGGCATGCTCGTGGGAAACGAGGATGGCATCCAGACGACTGGGATCCAAACCCTTACGGGCCATCCGCCGCTGAATCTCTACCCCGGAGAGGCCGGCATCGATTAAAATCGCGGTACGGCCATCGGAGATGTAGGTGGCATTTCCCCGACTGCCGCTGGCCAAAACGCTGACCGACAGACAGCGGCCATCGCCTTGGGCCGACCCTTCCGATTCATTCGGATGTTTCATTGTCATCGGCCCGTATGCCCAAAACCGCCGACGCTGCGGTCGGTGTCGTTGAGTTGTTCGACGACGTTGATCCGGACCTGGCAGACCTGCTGGATCACCATCTGGGCGATGCGGTCTCCCCGTTTGAGCGTCACCGGTTCCTGACCCAGATTGATAAGGGCGATCTTGACTTCTCCCCGATAGTCGGCGTCTATGGTCCCCGGCGCATTGATAATGCTGATGCCGTGTTTAACCGCCAATCCGCTGCGGGGTCGGATCTGGGCCTCGAAGCCGTCTGGCAGGGCCATGGCGAACCCGGTGGGCACCAAACCGATACGACCCGGGGCCAGCACCAGATCATCGTTCAGCGCGGCACAGATGTCCATGCCGGAACTCTGGGCAGTCATGTAGCGGGGCAGTAGTATATCCTGATTTTTATCAGGGTCCAACCTAAGAAAATCAATTGATGGGGAGGGGTGCATATAAGTATTTTAATCCTGACTTCGTGGTTTTTGATGTCGGAAAACAGAAGACAAATAAAATACAATACCCAAATTCCAAATGACAAATAAATCTCAATAGCCAAATTCCAATTTCCAAACCTTATGATCTTGGAGAAAGGGCATTCCAATCATCAATATTTGGAGAAATCATAATGACAATTAATAGTTGGTTTTTGCCCTTTTTTTGAAATTTGGACATTGTAATTTGGAATCTATTTGAGATTTGTCATTTGTCGCTTGTTATTTAAGATTGGGTGTTTACGATTTTTTGTTTCCGGTATATCCGGGTTAGGTATTTGATAGGTTCCATTGAAAAACGGGCTGTCGTTGTCCATCCGGCACTTTGATCCGCTACAGGTTTAGTAATCCGCAAAGATCGGTCCGGTCAACACCGGGCCCCAACATGGTTAGGGCGGCATTGCCACCGGCCCAGAGGTCTTCGGCCAGGCAAAGCAGGTCAGCGGCCGTAACGGCATCGATGTTGTCGATTACCGACTGAATGGGAATGGACCGGCCGAAATAGTATTCGTTCTGAGCCAATCGGACCATCTGGTTGTCCGGGCTTTCCGCGGCCATGAGAAGGTTGCCTTTGGTGAACGCCTTGGCATCCGCCAACACACCGTCCGATACCGGCTCCCGTTTCAACCGCCGGATCTGGTCCATAATCAAATCGACGCTGGTATCAATGTCCGTGGGGTCAACCGCTGTGTAAACACCAAACATTCCGGAATCGGCAAAAGCGGTTAAAAATGAGTAAATGGAATAGGCTAGCCCACGCTGCTCGCGGATGATCTGAAATAGCCGGGAGCTCATGTTGCCGCCGAAAATGGTGTTGATCAGGGAGGCAGCAAAACGGCGGGGGTCGGCCACCGACACCCCGCTCATGCCCAGGCAGATGTGCGATTGTTCAAGATCCCGGTGCTTCAGTTGAATACCACACCCCGTCACCGGCACACCCCGGGGCGCAAACCCATTGCCGGCAGCGATGGTGGAAAAAACGGGCCCCACCCTTTCTACAAAACGATCGTGAGCCACATTTCCGGCAACGGCGATAACAATCCGATCGGGCTGGTAGAGCCGCTTGAAAAAACCCTTGATGGTCTGGCTGTCGAAGGCTTGAATGTTTTCCCGTGAACCGAGGATGGAACGTCCCAGCGGATGGCCGCCCCAGAAGGCGGGACCCATCATGGTATGGACCCGTTCCTCGGGGCTGTCCTCTACCATGCCAATTTCCTGGACGATCACCGGCCGCTCCCGTGCGATTTCCCCTTCATCAAAAATCGAATTTAGGAAAATGTCGGAGAGGATATCCACCATGGTTTCCAGATGGGTGTCCAGCACGCGTGCATGGTAGCAGGTGTGCTCCATGGAGGTAAACGCGTTCGTCTGGCCGCCGATGGCATCGAATTCCTTGGCGATCTGAAAAGCGCTGCGCCGAACCGTGCCCTTGAATATCATGTGCTCGATGAAATGGGACAGCCCGCTTTCGGCATCGGTTTCGTCACGGGCCCCCACGTGAACCCAGACCCCCATGGAGACTGAGCGTACGTGGGGCATGGTCATGGAAACAATGCGAACCCCGTTATCCAGGGTGGTTTTATTGATCGTCGGATCCACTTTCATCTGCCAGAACAGCCTTGTGACTGAGCCGGATCTTGCCGTCCCTGGAGATTTCCAGGACTT
>JAQYWF010000068.1 GCA_030145105.1 Desulfosarcina sp. | reverse complement strand
ATCGAAGAGTGCAATCGCATCATCCTCACCGAGGAGGACCCGTTTAAAAACGATCCACTGCAGCCGACCATTCCCTTGAAGCGTCGGCGAACCTGCTACCGGGTTGGGCAAAACGAAATGTGTTTCGTGATCACCCGGGGTCTCAGCGAGATATACGACATTCTCACCCACATGACCTTTCTGGTTGTTGAGGCCCGCAAAATCCACAGCCGCATGACCGATGATTCGGGTAATCTCACCATCGAATGGAGCGAACTGGATAAATCCGTTCGCCAACAAAACCCGCTCTCCGATGCCGTTCTGGACCAGGCCTTGTGGAGCATGAGCATTATTTTAGGCCGACCCTACCGGGAAACTCGGGGCACGTTTCACTATCTGGAAGCCAATAAAAAACAGCACGGCAGCAACAACGGGCTGTTTCATCTGATTCACCGTCTGGGCCAGCGTATCGAGGCCGAACGCAGCAACAGGAACGACGCCATCATCGTCTACCTGACCCCGTCACTCATGCGCATCATCGGTCAGCAGGAGTACGAAAAAAAGTGGGCCTCGGATATCAAAGCGCAGTTGATTCGGCAGAACCTGCACCAGCGGCCGATTCACATCATCAGCGCCAACCTTCACAGCGTGCTGAATGTCATATACGGGTTCGCCGCACTGCCCAAAGCCGGGCAGCCACCCAGCGGCAGCCTGTTTGATTTTTTCCACGACCTGCGCCAACACCAAGAGGAAATCCAAAACTTCGCTGCGGCGCATGGCTTTTTCGAGCTGCCCGACCGTTCCGGCGCGCACATCGACTGCCAGATCATCGATACTGGCCGGTTGAATGGGGTGGAACTGCACCCGGAGCTCAACATCACCGTGCCTGAATCGGCCGAAACCGCCCCGGTCATCCTGGTGATCGACTATGCCTTCGGGGCCCTGGCTTTGTAATTTTTTGAAAACCTGTTTGAATCTTACTGCAAGAACGACTCCACCGTCACCTTTGACTTCAGTTCCATCTCCATCATGGGCAAGGCGGGCATCCTGACCGGCGACAAAGGAGACATCATGCTGGCCACGGCCCACGTATTCGAGGGCACCTCGGACAACTACCGGGTCGACAACGATCTCTCTGCGTCGGATTTTCCTGATACGCAGAGCGTGTTCGTGGGCCCCATGGTCACCGTTTTGGGCACCTCGCTGCAGAATCGGGATATGCTGGAAAAATTTCAGTCGGACTGGAAGACCATCGGATTGGAAATGGAGGGTGGCCATTTTCAGCGGGCGATCAGTGCGGCGATCATCAAGGGCAACGCCCGCGAGGATATGCCGGTGCGCTATGCCTACTATGCCTCGGACAATCCGATTAAAACAGGAAGCACCCTGGCCGCCGGAGCGATGGGCAAGGAGGGCGTCAAGCCCACCTACCTGATCACCAAAGTCATCCTCGAAAAAATCATGGGCAACCGCTGAACCTGGAAACCAAAGCAATGAAACTTAAAAACCTGCCGCGCAACAATATTATCCTGCTGCTCTGCCAGCTGGCCCTGATCGTCCTGTTCCCCCTTTTCAAGGAGGGGGATTCCCTGGCAAAGGACCTGCTGCTGACCGCCATTTTCATCTCGGGTATATTCTCGCTGGATTTCTCAACCAAATCGCTAAAAATACTGCTTCCGCTGGGCGCGCTGACGGCAGCCACCTCGTATATTGATGTTTTTGTGAAAAATGACTTCATCCACCTGATCGATTTCATCACGACGGTTTTATTCCTGGTGGCCATTGTCGTGCTGATGATCCGTCACATCGCCCGCAGCCGGGATGTCAACAGTACCATTATTCTCAGTGCCATCAACGGATACCTGCTGCTCGGTGTGCTCAGCGCGGTGTTGCTGGCCATTTCAGATGTGGTTCATCACCATCTCTATGCTTCAGGCGGCCAAGCCATCATTTTCCCCGGTGAAAACGTACCGCAGTTTAGCGATTATTTATACTTCAGTTTTGTAACCCTGAGCACCCTGGGATATGGAGACGTTACCCCGGTCTCCCATCTGGCCCGATCCATGACGGTGCTCATCGCCATTACCGGCCAGTTGTACATGACCATCCTGATCGCCATGCTGGTGGGCAAATTTCTGGCCCGGTCCGAAGGAAAATAAATGCGCAGCACCCGGAAAATTCTGATGGTCAGTTTGGCGTGTGTCGGCGGCGTCATTGCCCTGTTGCTGACCGCCGTCCTGGCCTCTCAACTGGTAGCCAACCGCGAGATGGTGAAGTCGTTTATCGTCGATAAAACCACCCAGGCAACCGGCGGCAAGTTGGATTATGAACGCCTGGATGTCAGCTTCTTTCCCCTGCCCCATTTAAAAGCAAGCGGCATTCAGCTTCACCGGCCGGAGGCATTTGAGCTCCAGGCTCAGGCGTTATCAATCTACCCCAGGCTCCTGGCGATCTTGACTGGCCGCCTCAGTATCCGCCGCCTGGTGCTGACAACGCCAGAAACCCGGTTCAGCTTGGGAGCGGATCCGCTGAAGACACCGGCATCAGCTAAGGAAAAAAGTGACGGGGGCGTTGAAGAGGCCGTCAGGATGGCCATCGGAGGCCTGTTCGATGCCCTGGCAACCATCGATCCGGGAACCGATCTGCGGATCGAGGACGGTTCACTGACGCTGGCATTTTCCGATGCACCAGACCTTCAGATCGACGGTATCGACGCCTATGCGGCCAACGACAGCGGCAATCTGCTGATAAATCTGGACTGTCGATCCGAATTGACCGGCGACCTGGCGCTGAAATTCGAAGCCAGCATCGAAAGCAAGCAGGCCAGCGGTCAGATCAGTATTAGCGATATCAGCCTGGGACCGCTGTTGGCCTATGCCCCCCTGCCCGCAGACATTACCGTCGTAGACTCGCGCACAGCGGTCGAGGCAACCATCGACATCAGCAGCCCCGAAACCGTGCACAGCCGCTTTGACCTTCGGTTTCCATCCCTGGCGGTCACGCGCAAGGGGCGCCGGTTGGACCTGGAAACGGTGGTCATCGCCGGCAGCCTTGACTATGCCGATAAGAAAAAAGTCCTCTCTTTCGACACACTGCAATCGGCCAAGCCGCCGCTGAATCTCTCCGCCACCGCCGCCATCACACCTGCAGCTGAAAGCGGGCGCGCACTCCTGGAAATAAATGCTGACACCAACCAACTGGATGTGGCCGTGGCCAGTCAGGTCACCCGTGACCTTGTCGGCGATTTGAAGGTCATCCGCACGGCCTTTAACGTTGCCAAGCAGGGCATACTGACCGACGTCACCTATTTTGCCGCCTTTGATGTCGATCCAAAGGGCTGGCAACAGAAAAAAATGAAAGCCGCCGGCCATATCGCCCAGGGCCTGGTCACCATCCCCGGTATCGAGGCCGACCTGGAGCGCATGGATGGCGATGTGGCTTACGAAGACAGACGGGTGGTGTTTAAACAGGTCAGCGGCCATTTCAAGGAAGCGACGTTTGAGCATCTGGAGTCCGCCATCGATTGGGAGAAAGCGTCCACCCTGACCATCGCCTGCCCTTCGGCGGTGGTGGATGCAGGACCCATGTACACCTGGCTGACTGGTTTTAAAGGCCTGGATAAGGCCAAAAATCACATCGAATCGGTGACCGGCAAGGCAACCCTTTCCGATCTCGAAATCAGCGGACCGCTGACCAAGCCTTCTCAATGGTCATTCAACATTGTGGGGACACCGCAAGCGATCCGCCTGAAAAGGCCCTGGCTGTCGTACGAGTACGTTCTCTCGGGGGGTGAGATCGTTTACATTCCCGGTAAAGAGCGGGCATCGAGCGTAGGCATCGAATTCTTAGACGGGTCGTTTGTTGTGTCCGGCCAGACCAAAGGCATCATCAATCCTGAGTCGGCAACACTGCACATCGATGGATCCATGGGGCAGGCCACCCTCGACTGGCTGGGAACGCTCCTGCCCATCCCCGAGCATCTGCATCTCAAGCCGCCGATAGATCTGTCCGGGGTCAACATCGTCTGGGACAATACCCGCAAAACGGTGTCGCTTAAAGGTGAAGGGAAATCCGCCGGTGGCGTGGTGCTTATCACCGACTTCACCCACGCTCCCGAAGCCTTGGAGATCCGCAAGCTCCAGTTTTCCGACGGTCATTCCAAGGCGACCGGCTCGGCACGAATACAGGCCGACAGCATCGAACTTGCCTTTGCGGGAAATATCGAAAGCCAGACGGCCGACCGGCTGCTTAGAGACAACCGCTCCCTGTCCGGCCGCTTGGAAGGCCACTTTAGCAGCGTGATCGACACCGCGGTACCGCTCAATTCCACATTTTCCGGGAAACTGTCCGGCGAAGGATTGCATCTGCAAAGTATCGTTCGCGATCCTATCGAGATAAAGCAGTTTGCCGTTGAAGGCCACGATAATCATCTGAAGATCAGCCCTTCAAAAGTTTCCCTGCTCAACAGCCAAATGGTTGTAGACGGCTTATTGAAGCGCAGCGATGGGAACCTGGTATTTGACCTCAACGTGAATGCCGACCGGTTGGATGAGGCATTGATCCGCTCCTTGCAACCAGCCACTGAGGACAATGCAGAACCCATGGCCAAGCAGGACCCCCCCGCCAAGTTTGTCCCGCGGGGAGACATTCACCTCAATGTCACCGATTTCACCTACCACGGATTTACCTGGTCCCCCTTGGAAGCCGACGTCCGTATAGACGATGACCGCATCCAGGTCCGCATCGACAGGGCCGATCTGTGCGGCATCTCCACCACCGGAGAGATCGAATTCTCACCCCGCGGGTTGGCTTTCTCCATCACCCCTGAAGCAAAGGAAGCGTCGCTCCAGCAGACGGACCAATGCTTATGGCAGATGCCGATTGAGGCCGAAGCCACCTATGATCTAACCGGGGTGATCACGCTGCCGCCCACCCATGAAAATCCGCTTCAATTCATGTCCGGCCAACTGGATGTTTCATCGCAGAACGGAAGGATTATGTATGGCAATGTGACGACGAAAGTCACCTCCTATCTCGAGGGGGCCGATGCGTTCGCTGGCGAAAAATCCGAAATAGAAAAAGAAGGCTTAGCGTATGAAACAGCCCATATTAAGGCCGAAATCGGAGACGGAAAATTACTGTTCGATGAAATTATTGTTGATGGAAGCGCCCTAAAAATCACCGGCCAGGGCAGCCTCGACCTGCAAGCCGCCACGGCGGACATCGTCCTGCTGGCGGCACCGCTCAAAGCCGCTGACAGCGTGGTCAGCCATCTTCCCGGAGTTAACTATATCACCGGCGGATCGCTGGTTTCCATTCCGATTCGCATACAAGGCCCATGGCGCGACCTGCGTGTCCAACCCATGCGGCCGGCCGACGTGGGCCAGGGGGTGCTCGATACCATGCAACGAATACTGAAAACACCATTCAAGCTTGTGGAGACGTCGCCTGGCGCGCCCCCGACTGACACCACCCCAAAAGTCCCTAAATGACAAAGGCCTGCAGGCTATGAAACGATTCAAGTCAGCACTTCTCATCATCATCGTATGCCTGGCACTGACCCCATCCAGGGCAATGACCGCTGTCCCGATCGTTCGCATCCAGGGAGATCTTCTCACCCTTGACGTAAACAATCAGAGGCTCGCAACCATTCTGGAAATGCTGTCCGGTCAGGGTATCCGCATCCGCATCGACCCGCGGATCAACCCCGCCATCACCGCTAAATTCAACGACAGACCCATTGGCCAGGCCATATCCAGCATTCTCAAATCAGTGGATTATGCCCTCATTTGGAGAAAGGACAGGGCATCTTCGACCAGCGAACCTCGGCTCTGGGAAATCCGCATCTTTTACAAGGGGCAGGAAGCGCGGGTCCAACCGCTGGAGAAGAGGTCGAACCTGAACGTCGTCAAAAAGGGTGCCGGTGCCTATCATGTGCAGGACATCCTGCTGCTCCGGCTGACACCCAATATCACGGAAGCCGCCCTGGCCGCGCTTCTGGATCAGCTGGGGGCTACCATTATCGATGCATACCCCCCGCTGGGAATTGTTCGCCTGCGCCTGCCCCATGGCAGTGACGTGCCTGCCATCGCCAAAACAATCGCCGGCTACCCGGGCGTTCAAACCGCCGAACCGGACTATGCCTACCCCCTGGAAGGCGGCAGTCCAGCGCCAGGGGGGACGTGGCCAGCATCTTCCCCACCTTCACGCCCCCCATCAACAGGCGCGGCTTTAGTGGCGGTGATGGACAGTGGCTTGCTTCCTGATTTTGCCAGCAGCCCATTCGTTCAGGCCGCCTACGATGCCGTCTCGCCCGGCGCCGAGGTCGGTGATGAATTGGGCCATGGCACCCAAATGGCCCTGATTGCCGCGGGTGCGGTCAACCCCCTGGGAACCGGATCGGAATCGCCCGCCGGCAGCCCCGTGATTGCTATCCGTGCATTTGACGACAACGGATTCACGTCCACGTACACCCTAATGCGCGGCATCGACTATGCCGTTCAGCAAGGCGCCCGGGTATTGAGCCTGAGCTGGGGATCGGAAACCTCCAGCGCCTTGCTGGAATCGGCCACCCGCTATGCAGCAGCCAAAGGCTTGATTCTGGTGGCGGCCGCTGGCAACGCCCCCACCGGCGATCCGGTTTACCCGGCCGCCTATGACAACGTGATCGGTGTGGGGGCCCTGACCCCGGACGGCAATGCATGGGAGCAGTCCAACTACGGCGATTTCGTGGCCGTCTCGGCCCCGGGCCTGGCCAACCTGCCGGTGGGGTACAACGGCGATCCGGGCACCTATGCCGGTACCTCCATCGCCACCGCCTACACCGCCCGCCGCGTAGCCGCCATTTTAAATCAGAACCCCGATGCCGATCGGGCGACCATTTTGCGTATACTTGGTGAAGGGAAGTGAGTCAATTCAGCCCTTGGGGATAATGGCTTGACAACGATCATCGTAAAGGATCGGATGGCAAAAGATATATCGACATAGTCTGTACATTTAATCGGGAATTCCTATTTTGCGTAGTGCATCATGCATGCGATCTCGATCAATGTTTTTCGTAGCCGGACCTTTTTTTAACTTCGATATCGTTAGATTTGGGTTTAAGCGAAGGACTTCAGAGGCAGCCTGTTGCGCTTTATCCTCTTTCCCCGACAATTGATATGTGAGGGCTAATCCAAGATGAGCAAAGAAATAGTCGGGGTTGCGATCAATCGCTTCGGTCCATAAGGCGATCGCCTTTTCATGCTGTCCGGAATAGGCATACACCCAGGCCAGATTATTTATGTATCGAAGGGGTTTGACCGGATTTAGACGGTTAGCTTTTTTAAATGATAGAATCGCCTCGTCGAAACGACCTGCCCACCTCAACGCTTGCCCATAGTAAAAATTGGCTTCAGCAGAATTGGGGCTTAAATCAATCGCTTTTTTACATTCAACGATTGCCTTATCATACTGTCTCCTCAGGTAAGAGACACTGCCGAGGATTTGTTGGGCGGTTGCATCTTGGCCGGAAGGTTCGATGGCTTTCAGGGCCAACCGCTCTGCTGTATCAAGGGATGCCTTGGTATTCTTTGACTTGTAGTACCAAACATCGTCAAGGTAAGTTTTCGCCAAAAGAATATAGGGTGCACCATATTCAGGGTCCAAAGAGATGGCTTCTTGGGAAAGTTTTCTGGCCTGCAGTGTGTCCGCTTCAGTCCTTCGCTGGTGAATCTCATAGCCAATCAAATACTTCTCATAGGCTTTTATATTTTTGGTTTTTATAGCGGAAAGCCTGCCTAATTCATCGACCGTAAGCTCTACTTGCATCTCAGCCATGATTTTCATGGCAATTTCATCTTGAAGGCTGAAAACATTATTTAACTTTCGGTCGTAATTTTCAGCCCAAAGATGATGGCCTTTAATCGCATCAACGAGCTGGGCAGTTATCCGTACTCGGTTATCAGAACGCTGCACACTGCCTTCAAGAATGTATCTGACACCGAGTTCCTCGGCTATTTGCTGCACTTTTACGTGCCTGTTTTTATAGGCAAAGGTCGAGTTGCGGGCAATCACCAAAATGTAAGGGACCTTCGATAGCCACGTAATGATATGTTCTGTTATCCCGTCACTGAAATACTCCTGATCAGGATCGCCACTGATGTTGTCAAACGGTAAAACAGCGATTGAAGGCTCACCGGCTCGGTAATGTTTTTGACCGCATGCTCCCCCAGGTATGCAAACCCCTGGCGAACCTTATTTTTGACCTGATCGTACACGCCTCTGGAAATACAGATACCGCCTGGATCGGCAAGGCTTTCGATCCGGGCGGCCACGTTCACACTGTCTCCGTAAATGCATTCATCTTTGTGAAGGATATCCCCCAGATTGATACCGATACGAAAAACCATGCGTCGATTATCAGGAAGTTTGCCATTTTCAGTTTCCAATGTGCGCTGGATTTCAATGGCACTGTTGATAGCATTCAAGACACTGCCGAATTCTGCCAGAATGTTATCGCCGGGAGTATCAACCACCCGCCCCTGGTTCTTGTCGATATATTCAGAGATGATTCTGCGGTAGGCCGTTATGGTTATGACGGTAAACTCGTCATCATCGCCCATCAGCTTGCTGTAGCCTTTGACATCCGCACTTAAATAGCCGTTAATTTGCGTTGCATTTTCTTTTCAGCCATAGGGCACCTCAACGGTATTGAGTTATGCAAACAATGGCAGGACGCCAATCAGCATTGGTCTAACAGCGTTCAACGGGTGTCAGGCGCAGGTTGTTTAACAAATTGGCGATTCGCATGGAAAAGGAAGGGAACAATTAACAAATGTTGATATTTATGCATAGAATGATTTTATTTCGGGGGTCAAGGGGTAGCCACAATTTACTTCGCGATGTTCAAAAGACGCAATCATACTTCGTTGCGTGGATTTCCCGAAAAATTAATTGTCGGCACCTGAGTTTTTTGCCATGTTTGAAACCAAATCCGCATGTAATGGCGGTATCATTATATTGTGGTCATGAAGGATACCGCCAGACCGGTGATTACATAATGCCAATATTTATCTTGCTCATCAACTTTCAGAGATAAGACCCTCGCCCATAAAATCGGTAAGGATCAACCCGAGCGCATACGAAGAATATGCCGGCAAATACATTTCGCCTTTTTTATACTCAAAACCAACGATGGTTACCATCATGAGAGAAAAAGATCGGCTGTTCGGGCAACTGGAAGGGTAACTAAAAGGAGAGCTTTTGCCGCAATCTGAAACGAAATTTTTCGTGAAAGATAAGGATATTCAACTGATTTTTTCACCGGCCTTAAACGGAAAATTCAACCATTTCAAACCTCTGATATAGCTGGCGGCAGAAAACTTTTACCCGCAAGAAGACTTCACCGGTTAAAGGTTGATCGATTGAAGGAGTACACAGGTGACTTCAAAAGTCCGGAACTTGCAACCACGTGGAGGCTTTCGATCCAGGACAACCAGCTTCTTGCAAAACACAAATTGCAAAACAGTGGGCGGTTGTTCTCTATCTATAGACATGGTTTGGGAATTCCAATACAAGCCGTTTACGGCAACCATATTGCAAATGAACTTTCTGCTCCTATATTAATAATGTGAAAGAATTTCATTTTATGTCGAATGGAGGATAAACCGAAACATGGCAATTCAAGTCATCATTAAAAGAAAAGTAAAACAAGGGCGTCAGGCGAAAGAGTTAGTCCCTTTTATTTTACAAATGAGAGCCTGTGCCATGTACCAACCTGGATATATCTCAGGCGAGACCCTTTGCGATACAGATCACCCTGGAGATTGCCTCGTTATCAGCAGATGGGAAACCATTGAAGACTGGAATAACTGGGTTCGCAATCAAGAAAGAGCTGCAATTGACCAGAAAATTGAGACCTTGACTGACGAAAAATCAGAATATCATATCTATTCGCCAATGGTGCCCTGAAATTCGCTTTAAAAGCGAATAATAATGAGTTGTTATGCCTCTTGCATGTCCTCAGCCGTCAGTTCGTGAATTTCCGGTTTTCTCAATTCGCAAAATAGGTCCGGAGGTTTAAAATGATTGAAAACCAACAAACGCTATTTGAGCGAGTCGGCGGCGAACAAGCTATCGCTGAACTTATCGACCAGTTTTATGATCGTGTCGTAGCCGATCCAGAACTAAAACCGTTTTTTAGAAACGTCTCTATGGTCAAACTACGCAGAATGCAGCGCGATTTCTTTAGTGCAGCGCTGGATGGTCCGATCAACTACACTGGCAGACCCCTTGGATATGTCCATCATGGAAGAGGGATTACTAAGCATCATTTTTCTTTGTACGTCGGCCATCTAATTAATACCCTCCAGAATATTGCGCTCAAAGAACAGGATGTGCAAGACATTATCAGCCGAATCAACACATATGCCGATGAAATCACTGGTGATACTTCATCAGGGGGATAGACCTTGGGGTGCGGTATCAACATGCAATGCAATTTGATTATCATCAATCAAGTTGAACCTAATTGAACCTAAAAAAGGGTTCGAAATCCCAAGGATTACGGTGTTTCAGTCCACTTGATGATGTTCCATATAGCTCTCCAATATGGTTCATGTCAGCATCATTTTCAGATATCTATTTTCAGAATAGAAGGAATCCTTGTCCGAGGCGGGTGGCGATACCAACTGCAAATCTAAATTCTTGCCTAACCCTGTGTTCGCTAAAGCGAAAATAAAGACCCAAACTGAGCGTTTCAAATTTTTTCAGATAATGAAGTGTGCTCATTTTATAGGATTTTTCCGAGATTGATCCTAAAAAATGTGAAACCCGTTGGGATTGCCGATCTTACCGCATCTACGGCGTCAGATGCCTTCCCGCATAGTTCACTATAGCGGAAAGCCATCTTTCTTGTATCTGCGGCAAGCTCGATAATCGCTTGCTTGGGAATGATATCGGTCAATGACGGTGTCACAATACTAACTGTGATTAGTTTATAATGGGATAGCAATAAATGGTCTGGTATGATTATAATTTTTTTGCTATGAATATCATTGTTTATTGGCAGCAAACTTCTATGTTTTTGAAAAACCAATCTTTTGAACCGCAACCGTCATATGATTTCATCTCACTCTTACCAAATGATTCCTTAGAAAAGGAGTTGTTGTGGAGCCGGCAATAGTTTTTTTTATTTTCTTTCTTTTTGTTTCAGTCGCCTGGCTTATTGGAACTTATAATAAATTTATCAAATATAAAAACAGGATTGAGGAAGCTTGGAGTGGTATAGATGTTACGTTGAAACGGCGCTTCAATTTGATACCTAATTTGATACGTGTAATTGAAGGATACAGTGAGCATGAATCCAAAATTCTAATGTCAATAAGTGACCAACGATATAGTTCGACGGCTACGTCCGATCGTGTTGAGGAGGAAAGTCAGATATCGAAATCGCTTCAAGGTGTTTTGGCTTTAGCTGAAGCTTATCCCGATCTTAAGGCCAGCGCCAATTTCATCGATTTGCAAAACAATTTAGATGATATTGAGGAGGACATCCAAAAAGCCAGAAACCGCTATAATAGTTCCATATATAAATTCAACACGTTAGTTGAATCTTTTCCTGCGTCCTTAATCGCAAGAAAATTTAGATTTAAAAAGCAGGATTATTTTTCGCTTGATCTAGCAACTCAAAGAGAACTTCCTGAGATCCATTTCTCCAAACCTCGTGAACCTGCGAAATAAGTGAGAATTTTTGGCACCTAATAAGAGAAAATTCATGGCCGGCAAATTCGATCTGAAGAAGGCGAAAGACGGGCAGTTCTATTTCAACCTGAAGGCGGCAAATGATCAGGTCCTCTTGAAGAGCGAGATGTATAAAGCCAAAAGCGGGGCCAGCAATGGCATTGAATCGGTCAAGAAAAATGCCCCTGAAGCGAGCATCAATGATTTAACGTAGTGTCTAAATTATTATCGAAGACAAAATATGTGTTGGCGTGGAAGGCGACAAAGCAGCAATATTGAAGATCGACGCGGCCTGCGTGTATTAGCAGACGGGGGGGTAACCGGTAGGGGTTTGAAGCAAGATGGGTAGGCCCGGACCAGGCCTACCCAAGGAGGAGGTAGATGAATGAATTCATTTACCCGTGGCTCCATACTGAACACAATTGTTCAGCTGGGTTCCATCTGAAAGTTAAGATCTACCTGACCGTTATGCAATACTTGACATATCAACTTTAGTTTTGTCCCCTGCCAACAAGACTGGTAAGGGATGCCAAATACTTGACATAACAAGGGATCGGTGGGTACAAAAATATTTTCATACCTACCGAATTACCACCAAACTACACTGAGACCCACCTATGGCACTGACGAAGAAGGACATCGTTGAGCAGGTCAATAATGAACTCGGATTCCCCAGGAATCAATCCGTTGAAATTGTTGAATCCCTCCTTGAGACCATCAAAGCGACACTGGAAACTGGTGATGATTTGCTGGTAAGTGGGTTCGGTAAGTTCTGTGTTCAGGGTAAACATGAACGCAAGGGTCGGAATCCGGCTACTGGTGACGATATGATGTTGAAGCCTCGTCGGATTGTGACATTTAAATGCTCCGGTAAACTGAGAAAAAAGATCAACAGAAAATGACATACACACCCAAGCGGAACACGTTTCCTCGCCGGACCTCCTACATCATTGCAGCGTACACGGTAAAGGAAGGTAGGTTTCGCGACATTATCAAGAACATCGGTGCTGGTGGACTGTTTGTCAGGACGTCAAGGAAGGTTGCCGCTGGGCAACCCATCACCCTCCAATTTCCACTGTTCAATTTTGACCAGACCATTCAGGTGACAGGTACAGTGTCCCGCATCGCTCATTTGGGATTTGCAGTGACCTTCGATGAGCCGATTGATGGTTTAATCTGCAAAAAGGGTCACTTCCCAGAGATTGTCCATGAGAGTGACAGATAGACCAAGAGAGGCTTCACCATCCAACATGAACTTCCGATACAAACAGTGCTAAAGTCAAACCGACTGTTGTGATGACTGTTTATCGATGACGCATCAAGACGCCAATACCTTTATCATTGTATCTGAATCAATGTTGCCACCACTCAAAATGATTCCAATCCTGCCTTTCGGTTTAACCACCTGACTGAGCAAGGCCGCCAATCCGAGCGCGCCTGACGGTTCAATGACAAGTTTCATTCGGTAAAACAAAAACCTTACCGCGTCTATAATCGCCGCTTCCGAAACCGTTTTCATATCGTCAACATATTCGAGTACCAGCGGAAAGGTGATTTTGCCCAATGAAGGGGTCCGGGTTCCATCAGCAATCGTAGGCGGGTTGATTACCCGGTGCAGTTTTTTGGTGTGAAAAGACTTGGTCGCATCATCAGCGAGTTCAGGCTCGATGCCGATTGTTTTGCAATTTTTCGCCGCTCCTTTTGCTGCAACCGCACAACCGCTCAATAGCCCACCACCGCCGCAAGGCACTAGTAACAGGTTGAGAGTAGCAATCTCTTCGAACATCTCCAAAGCGGCAGTACCCTGGCCTGCTACCACGTCCACGTGGTCATATGGCGGAATCATCACATAACCATGCGTTCGTTCAAGTTCCTTGGCAATATCTTCACGCTTTGCTTTGGCGGGATCGTAGTCGATAATCGTTGCACCGTATTCTTTTGTAGCGGCCAACTTGGTTGCAGGCGCATCGTTTGGCATCACGACCGTTGTTCGAATATTCAGCAATTTCCCAACCAAAGCGACTGCTTGGGCATGATTGCCCGAGGAATAAGTAATAACACCACGTGCCTTTTCTGATTCTGAAAGTTGAGAGATGCTATTGAATGCCCCGCGAAATTTGAATGCTCCGATCCTCTGGAAATTTTCACATTTTAAAAAGACCTCTGCATTAACCAACCGGTTCAGCGTTCGCGAAACCATTATCGGGGTTACATGGGAAACTCCTTTTAATCTTTTTTTAGCGGCCAGAATGTGTTCAAACATGTTTTTTCCTAATGCGCTTGCTATCGCAATTCAACGATCAGAGGGCGGCTTCCAGGGCCAGCATCCTGGCTTTCAACGACTCTCCGCCGCCAAACAGCCCCGATGACCCGTCGCTTTTGATCACCCGATGGCAAGGGATGAAAACTGGATAAGGGTTGTTGGCCATGGTGGTGCCCACGAAACGAGCGGCCCGGGGAAAGCCGGCGAGCCGGGCCACCTGACCGTAGGAAGCGGTTTCACCATAGGCAATCTTGGCCACAGTGCGATAAACGGCCTGTTGGGAGGGGGTAAAGCGGGAAAGGTCCATCACCGGCCAGGGGATGTCGATCTGTTCCCCGCTGAAATACCGGACCAGCATGGAACCGACTTTCAATACTTCCGGGTGGTTGTTGTCGATTCGCCAATATGACTCATCAAAGGGCTGGCACAGTCCATCAAGATCGGACGTAGGAAGCTTGATCGCCACCAATTTGAACGGCTCGGTGGAAAAGGCCACGGCGCTGTAGCCAAAAGCAGTTTCGACTATCAGATAGCGGTTCATGGCTGGTTCCAAGCATTTTTAATGGATGGGGGGCTGAATGCGACGGGGACAAAAAAACCCCTGGCGGAAGGATCCGCCAAGGGTTGGAACGTCTTTGACATCGTCAATGATTAAGTCTCTTCGACGGTGATGGCGCTCTCTTCGCACACTTCCACGCAGCTTTCGCAGCCGAGGCACTCTTCCCCTGCCACAACAACGGATTTCTCGTCCTGCATCTCGAATACTTCCACGGGGCAAACATCGACACACTCTTCGCAGCCAACGCACTTGGCCTCGTCAACGATCGGGTTAAAAGCCATCTCAACAGTCTCCTTTCAATAGTTTCTATGCGTGTTGATCCAATTATCAACATCTGCTTTCTTTTAATGAAAAAGGGCTTATACCAAATAAAACACCCAGTCAAGCGCTGATGGCGTTTTTTTCAGCACCTCCCCGGATCGCATTCAATTCCACGCCAGTTGGGCATTTCATCAGTCTCAAAATCAATTTTCCACCAGGATGATCAGGGTGTGGCAAACCGACTTCGATTTTTCATTTTCTCCAGACAGGGCAAGGGATGCAGGGGCCATCCGCCGAATGACGGCGGCGGGTGCTTGATTTGCAGCGCCAAAAAGGGTGACGGTGATGGCCGTTCCGGATGCCGCATCGGCGGCCGGGGACGCGATGGAAGAAAGGTCAGCCGATGGCAAGGATTCCTGGTTGGCCAGATCAAGCAGCATCTTGCCCAATATCGGTGTCGTGCCGGCCGGTGAGATGGGAAGTCGAATGTCGGCCAGCCGTTCAAGATGCAGTGCTTCGCCATGGGTGTCCAGCAGCGTATCGATCACCGCGCGACTGGTGGTGATCAGCATTTCCGGCAACACCGCATCGGCAACGGCCAGGGTGGCCCAGGCACGAATACGCTGCCCGGTCAGCGTTGCACCTGAATCGTCACGCCAGGTCGCCGCACCGACCGCCTGACGGTCGAAATCCGCTTCATCGGACTCCTGCAGGGTATCCAGTAAAACATTCTCCAAGGCCTTGAATCGATTGAGGTCTTGGTCCAGGCGATCGGTGATCTGGTCGTTCTCCTGAGCCAGGGTTAGGAACAGGCGGGCGCTGAACGCGGCCTCCGTTTTTTCTGTTTCATGATCCGCCCGATGATCGGATTGCCGATAGCGATTGATGTCGGAACGGATCCGGTTGATGGCGGTTTCCTCGAAAAAAGGAACCTCCCCCTCTCGTTGGCTGAAAAAACCGGCACCCGGGGTGGTTTTTCCCGGGTTCATGCGTGCCCAGTCCGTGAATTCCGCCAAAGCGGCGCGCAGCCGGTCGTCATCCCGGGTAATCGGTATGCGGATCTCAACGAGCCCCTGTGATGCAAGTGCATCCAGGCTTTCGGGGATACTTGTTTTCAATGGCCGGTAAACCACCACCGGTCCCACAAGCGAGTTCAGGATACGTGCTGTGGATTCGGATAGATAGGTAAACGGCATGTATACGGGGGTCAAGGTGTTCTCCATTTCCATTCACCATTCGATGTTGGAAGTTCGATGTTCTTTTTTTTCCAATTCCTTGGTTGAATCTATCCGCCGGCCTTATCATCCCGGGGGACCACCCCCATCTCCAGCAGTTGATCCCGCAGCCGGTCCGCAAGTGCCCAGTCCCGGGCCTGCCGCGCAAGCGTCCGTGCGGCCATCAATTGCTGCACAGCTGGGTTCTCCGTTTCGTCTTCAAACTTAAAAATGTTGATGACCGTGTTGATACGGGCCAAGGTCTCCAGTACCTTTTCAACCCCGGCGGCATCGATGCCATCCTTTAAAATCAGGCTGTTGATTCGCTTGACCACGCTGAAAAGGGAGGCCAGGGCGGCGGAGATGTTCAGGTCATCGTCCATGGCGCTGGTAAAACCATTTTTGATGTCGTAGCAGAGCTGATCCAGTTCTGCGTAGGAATTTCCGCGGCGGACGTTCTTCAGGGCCCGGATGCATGCATCCAAGCGCTTTAATGTCTTGCGCACCCGGTTCAGACGCGCCACGGAAAACAGGACCGGCTTGCGATAGTTCACCGAGATCAGCCAGAAGCGGATCTCCCGTCCAGTGAACCCCATGTCCAACAGGGCCTGAATGGTCAAGGCATCACCCTTTTCGTCCACCTTTTTGCCGTCTACCAGCACACGGTCGCAGTGGACCCAGTATTTGGCCAGGGTTTTGCCGGTCAAGGCACCGGCAATGGCAATCTCGTTCTCGTGGTGGGGGAAGACCAGCTCGCGGCCGGCGCAGTGGATGTCGTAGAAATCCCCCAGATAGCGCATGGACATGGCTGCACACTGCAGGTGCCAGGAGGGGCGCATGTTGCCCCATTCGGTCCGGGTATAGATGCCCCGCTTGAGTTCAGACAGCCGGGTACGCTTGAGCAGGGTAAAATCGCGGGGGTTGTCCTTTTCGTAATCTTCCAGATCTACGGTGGCGCCGATGTGGATCTTGTTGAGATCGATTCCCGACAGCTGGCCGTATGCCTTGAATCGTGAGATGTCGAAATAGATGGAACGCAGCTTTTCGTAAGCATAGCCCTTTTTGACCAGCCGGTCGGCCAGGTCCACCATGTCGTCGGCGTGTTCGCTGGCCCTGGGATAGTGGTTGGCCGGCTGGATGCCCAGGACGTCAAGATCCCCATGAAAAGCGTCGATGTGCATGCCGGTGAAGTCCGCTAAAGACATGCCGGCCTGCTCGGAGCCTTCGATGGTCTTGTCGTCAAGATCGGTGATGTTCATCACCTGCTTGACGGTGTACCCCCGGTAACCCAGGTAGCGCGCCAGCAGGTCCGAGAAGATGAAACGGCGTCCCTCCCCCACGTGCATGCGTGCGTGGGCGGTGGGGCCGCAGGCGTACATGGACACCTTCCCCGGACTCACCGGCAACAAAAGCTCTTTTTTACGGGTCATGGTGTTGAAGAGCTTGAGGTCGATCTTTTCTTGAACGGCAAAGAGCGGTGTGGAGAGGTAGCGTTCACCGCCGTCGGGAAAGATCACCACCAGCGTCCCCTGCTCCAGCGTCTTGGCGATCTCGGCGGCCACCACCATGGCGGCACCGCTGCTCATACCCACCATGAGGCCCTCTTCCCGGGCCAGGCGCCGGGTCATCTCGAAAGCCGGCTCGTCTTCGACGTTGACCTTCTCGTCCAGCAAACGCTTTTCGAATATTTCCGGCTGGTAGGCCTCCTTCATGTTTTTCAGCCCCTGCAGCCGGTGCCCCAGATAAGGCTCCACGCCGATAATCCGGATTTCGGGGTTGAACGCCTTGAGCCGCCGGGACAGCCCCATCAGAGTTCCCGAGGTACCAATGGTGGCCACCATGTGGGTCAGCCCACCGCCGGTCTGATCCCATAACTCGACAGCCGTACCGCTGTAGTGGGCCATCCAGTTGGCCGGGTTGTTGAACTGGTCGGTCATGAAATAGGCGTCTGGATTCTCCCGGGCGAGGCGGTAGACCTCCTCGATGGCACCGTCGGTGCCTAAATGACCGGGCGTGAGCAGAATCTCTGCACCGCGCGCCCTGAGGATCTGCTGCCGCTCCACACTGGCCGCCTCGCTCATGGCCAGCAGCAGCCGGTAACCCTTGACCGAGCAGACCATGGCCAGGCCAATCCCCGTGTTGCCGCTGGTGGCCTCGATCACCGTTTTTCCCGGTGTCAGTCCACCCGAGCGTTCCCCTTCCTCGATCATGGACAACGCCGGACGGTCCTTGATGGAACCGCCGGGGTT
>JAQYWF010000077.1 GCA_030145105.1 Desulfosarcina sp. | reverse complement strand
CTGTTCCATGGCCAGCCGGGCGACGTCCACGGACACCCCCAGGCTGCTGTAGCCATCCTTGTCCGGGGGGGTGATCTGGACAAAAACCGCATCCACCCGGACCTTCCGCTTTTCTATAAGTTCGGGAATCCGTGACAGGTAGCAGGGGATCAGGTCCACATGACCGGCGGTGATCGCTTCGTCGGCTACCCAACCGGAGAAAAAGGTTTTTAATCTGAATTTCTGGCTCTGGAGGTTCTTCAGCGATATGGCATCGGCGAAGCTGACAATCTGGATCAATTCGAGATCCTGGAGTTTGGCACTATGGGCCGCCATCAGGTGTTTCACCAGCGTTCGGGGTTCCGCCGCCCCGGTGGAAAGAAAGACGCTCATGCCGGGGCGTATCCGTTCGAAAACGGTGTCCGTGGGTACCAGCAGTTCCCTCCATCCCATGGGTCACCCCCATTGTGTCGCCACAGTACTGAAGCCCTAATTATGCATTTGGCAGCCTGTTATGGCATCTTTTTCGTTGGTATGCTGGAACACAGCCCTTGATACAGGAGGAGGCCGGTCATTCAGGCAGTGGAGGGTCACGTGTCCGAGAATCGACTGGCGTCGCTGGCAAATAGTGCCGCAGAAATGAAAATAAGGAGAGCCTTCAACGTGTCAGATGCTTATTAAAAGAATAGCACAAGCCTTTTTTAAGTCAAGGAGATTGCGCTGCTTCAGCACGCACTTCGGGCTTTTGATCGCTCTCTGTAGCGCATGGACGTAGGCTTTAAAGCATGACGTAATGCGTTTACGGTGAAGGCGTGTAATGTCTTCAAAAAGAAGATTTCGCATCCCTATCGAAATTTCAAGCTGCACGCCCATGCCCAACTTGTTTTTATTGCATATATTTTTGGGATTGATACCGGGAAAACGCATGGCGTCAAGCGCCGGGAATCCTGCTGCCGTCAGGGCGCTTTTTATCTCCAGCTTAAGTTGGTGATGCCGCCCACCCAAATAGGTCATCGCCTTTGCATCCTTGCATCCGTGGATGGTGATTATCGTCCGGGCGTGTTTCGCGATATCAGCTCCCAACGGTTCGTCGAATTTTCTGCTGGAAATATGCAACCGGGCATTGCCGGAAGGTTTAAGCCCGCTGAACGCGTAAAAGGTATGCACCTCACCGGCAACGGCTTTGGCGATTTCGGTGGTTCCGGGTTCTATGCCGCCACCGTGGATGGCCATTACCGCGATGCCGGATCGCCCCTGCCGCACCCGGATGTGGTAATCCATACCGACGGTCTCATTGGCCTTCAACGCAACAAATGAGTCATAAGGTTCCATTGCAGAACTCAATAGAGAGACATACGCCGGATCCAGCTAATGAATAATTTAAAGCAATCACATACTTTAAGCTCATCAGTCAGTCGTATTCTTTTCCTGACCCATCAGTCTCAACACCAGTGTTTTCATGGATTTTATGCGTCACACGTTTTCTCCCCATCTCAGGTTGCTCGAAATACAGATTGCACTTCAAATCTTCTCAACCGAGAAGGCGCTATCCAAGTGATCACATCTCCAAGGCTTTTTCCAATCAAGGTTGCACCTAAAGACGTTAAAATAGATATCTTACTATTTTCCGCGTCAAGTTCCTCAGGTGGAACTATGCAAAAAGTGAACGCTTCACCACTATCCACATCTTTTATGCATATCCGTGAGTTTACTTTTACCGTATACTGTTTTTGGGTGTTTGAAGGATAGTCTTTTTCTTCAGGCAGATACATTGCGCCTCCGGTTTCTTGGAGTATCCATGAACTATAGATGACAGGGTTCTGTTTAAAGGTTGCATTGTATCTCCTGAAATTACGCTATTTCCTGATACAATTTGCAGGACTGAATCAGCTTTCGAAGCATTTCATTCTCAAACTCCAGGAACCAAGCCAATTCTTTAATGTCATAATTCAAAAGCTTTTTAACGCCGATGGCATAACCGGTTGGAATCTGCGCAAATGACCGGGCCGTTTCAAGGGCGGCCCGGTCAAGTTCGTTTAGCGGCACGACGTTGTCAACGATACACAGGCGACGGGCTTCTACAGCGTTAATTCCCTTACTGGAGAGCAGGATTCTGGAGGCCTTGACGGTGCCCAGCATCTTTGACAGTAAAAAGGTGCTGGCACCCTTTGGTACCACGCCAAGTTCTAAGTTCGGGTTTTGAAAAACCGTATTGTCAGCCACGATCCTGAAATCGCAGGCAAGACCAATGTTCATGAACAGCAGGATCACGTCGCCACTGTCGGCGTAAACAACCATCTTGTTGAGACCCACAAATTTCAGAATCAATTGGCCAATCGCATTATACATTCTTTCGAGTGGCCGCTGACGAATATCTGGCCCAATCATACTTTTGTAAAATGCGATATATTCATTTCGCCTCATTTTGGTAGGGGCTTCTTTAACAAGAACGACTTTTATGTCATCGCAGCAAGCTACGAGATCCAGATAGACAAACAATGTTTTTTTACGCTTAAGTCTGTCACGTGTAAAAGCGGTTTATCCTTTAAGGTAAGGATTAACACTTCACCAATTTTTTCTCCTGAAAAAAGGTTTTGGTCTGTATTAAGATTTGAGATATCCATGATACACCCTCTATTTTATCGATAGCTGTATTGCTTATGCCAAACACAGCCGGGCATCAAAAATCAGCGTTGTACTCTGCGGCGCAACAGGTCAGGCACCCGAAGCTGGCGTTGAGAATTAGACCCGCTCAAAAAAGTTACAATACCCATCAAGCCGCAATTTGAGATGGCGTCGACAAGCCGGGCGCTGCTTTCATTTTCACCAACGGGCGATCAAGAGTGCGCCCATAAAGATCGATAGTGCGCTGCACCGTGTCTCCGGGATCAAACCGCACCAGGCTGTCGGTCATGATTCTTCGTACCTGTAATGCCCGGAATTTTAGGGGTTGGCTGTAAAAGGCCATGGCCTGATCAATGGCCCATAGAAAACCATTGGCATCGAAGTGCTTAAACAGGAATCCCGTGCCACTGTTGGCAGTCGGATCCAGATGCTCGACGCAATCGTGTATGGCGCCCGCATCAAAGGCAATGGGCAGTGCCCCATAGCACTGGCCGATCTTGCAAGGAAGTGCGCAGGGGTCAAGGTGCAAGGGCATGAGCACGAAATCTGCCCCACCATAGGCCATCCTGTATCGTTGTGCATCGAAATCGCACACGGCGGCATGGTCCGTGGCATGCAGGCGGTCAATCAACCGGCGCATGTGTTCCTGGAAATCACCATCGGCAATAAATACAACCTGGAGACGCTGCTCGCGGTAGCGGTCCAGAATAGCTGAAAGCGTGTCAGCCAAGAGTTGGCTCCCGGACCGGGCACTGTCCAGTCGTGTGGGCCAGAAACAAAGCGGTGCACCAGAATCCATGGGAAGGTTCAACATTTCCTGAAGCTGAAGCTTGTTAAACAGTTTGCCGGCATAGTGGCTGTCCGGCCCATAGGGGCGCATCAGTGAGCGATCCGTGGCCGGGTTGAAGGATGAATCCGGAGCCGGTGCCACGGCACAGAGATTTCCCGCACGCAGTTTGTTTTGCAGTTCAACCTTGAGCAGCCCAGCCGTATGGTGGCTGTGTTCATCGGTCATCGTATTGAGAAATGTCTGGCTCAGCGAGCAGGCCTGATTGGCGGCAAATACCCCACTGGTCAACAAATCCAGGGGATTGGATTTTCTCGTTTCCAGATAATCGACAGGCATTCGGGAATAGTAACAAAGCTGCCAAAATGATGCCGCATCAATTCCCCGTTCTTCGATGGTTGACAAGAGCAGCCTCGGCGAATCTATACGATACATGGTAAACAGGCTGGGGATACCATTACGACGGGCAAAGGCCGGAATCAGCCCCGTCATCCAGTCGTAGCAGTGGATCAAATCGGGCTGGACTTCCGGGATGATGCGGTGGATCACTTCACGCTGAAAAGCCAGGGCAATGCGAGCATTCCCCCAGTCCGTGGTCACAAATAACTTGGGATGATAGTAAAATGATCGGTCCTGGGCCAGATGGATGTGGCTTTCCGGCAGTCTGCACTGGTGGCCGTGGATATCAATGCCTCGCATATGATGGCCACTGGTTTTAAACACATTGCGGTAATTGGGTAAGGCCAGATGCACATCCATACCATGCTCGTAAAGCGCATGGATCTGGGCCGCACAGATGTCACCGAGTCCGCCGGCTCGGGCAGAAATACACCGTGACGCTGGTCCCATGCCGTAGCGAACAAACGTCATCTCTGGTGTCACCACCAGAATCCTGGGGTTTTGATGTCGGGTTGTCATACGTTTTCACGTTCCTGTTTAGTCGAGATATTTCAGACCAAAGCCATACTGGATGGTGTTTTCACCAACCATTTCCTGCCGCCATTTGACTTCTGCAAGGCAGATTGATCGTGGCAACGCTTCGGCAGCCAGAGATGGTTGCCTGGGTGGATAGCGAACCATTCGCAAATGAAGTATGGTTCCTAATTTGAACTCGCGGGACGTTTCGATATAGGTTCCTTTTTCTGAGAAATTACGCATGACACCATCCGCCGTATGGGGTGCTCCGCTGCTGGTAAATGGCCGACAGGCGATCGCAACCTCTGTGGGATTGCGTGAAGCGACCCTTCTTTTTTCTTTTTCTTCCATTGTTATCTGCATTTTTTCACCATGGGATTTGGAGGCTGCATCATTACGTTTTTGCCTGTGCAGCATGCTCCCTACCCTTGATGGAGAGGGGGCAGTGGCGGTGCTGCTAAGCTGACAATTACTAACCCGTTTTAATTTCTATTCTTCTTGGCGTCTGATTCCCGGATCTTTTTCAAAACCAGTTTCAACACACCCTTTTTATATATTGCATCAAACCTTCCTGGATTACTTCCCCGGGCAGTTCCACCATGCGGCAGAAACTGCCATAGGATCTTTCCACATGGTGAAAAATGGTGGAAATTTTCATCCTTCTCTTGCTTCTCCTGTTTTTTTACCACCGATGGTCAGGGTTCGGCCCTCCAGCTTCACATCGTTGTCCTTGGCCTTGCACCCGGAATTTCAGCCTTGACCGTAATGTCACCCTTCCCTTCAATCACATCCACACGGGGCGCCCAATCCACGTCTCCGAAAAATCGCCGTGAAATCGGGAAATCCATGTCGATAAACCGGTTGAACAGATTATCGATCTCGCCTCTGAAACTGGCTAACTCCTTGCCGGGTGATCTTCTATGGGCATCAAATCAAACATGACTGTTCCTCCTTTCAATGGATTGTACGAATTTCGTCGAAACCCATCAGGCTGGATGGCGGCTGCTCAATGTCCAAAAAAGTAACGCTTAGCGGAATGGGCACGTTATAGGCTGATCACCGAATTATGGCTGTCTGCAAAAGGGGTCGGCAGATAGTCATCGGCATCGGGATCGTTCTCCCAGTGGGATTGCTCCAACAGATAGCGAAACTGGTATGACCGACCTTTCTCCAATTCCACGGTGACACTGAATTTACCGTTTTTAAACCGTTTCATTGGTGTTGCCGAGGTTGACCAGTCGTTGAACTCACCCACCACATGCGCCTGCGTTTTTCCATTACCCACCTTTTCCGGAATTTTAAAAGTGACCTTGCACACGGGTTTGCCCTTCAGGAACTGTTTGCGAATGCCCATTGTTTACCTCCGTTTACTGAATCTTCCTGTATCGGTTTCTCTCTGCACGCGGATATGACCTGCTCCCAGTAAGAATACCTAATAAGCCTCCCTGACACCTCACTCTTCCCGAAAGATCCCGCTGAACCGCCCGGTCACCTCGATATCCGCCCGGGTGCTGTTCAACCTGGACATTTGCGGAAGAAAGACGTCGAGACCGAACGCATTGATGGTTTTCAACCCATCCGTGTCGATGGCCACTTTGCTTGACGGTTTAATGTTTTCATCCAAGAGATTGATCAGTTCGCACGCCGATGATGCATCAAAATCACCGAACAGCTGCAATGCCAGTGATTGATTGCTGTTTTCTTTTGCATAGACACGGAAATTCTTGGCCATATCGTCTTCTCCAGGGACCTTGGTGGGGTTCGACTGTGTCGGAAGCTCTATTCAAACAAATCAGCAAAGAGCATACCGAAATCGTATAAAATTGTAACATACTGAATTATTATTATTTTATATTTTTGGTACCTGCCTGCTATGCCCCCTGGCTGTCGGCATTTTTTACATCATGGAAAGCCTTGCTTCGTGAATCATCCATAGTTCATCCCTCTTCATCGCCTGACACGGCTCAGGGCGGCCACCGCTTAAAATGCGGATGCACGACCAGTTCAATCTTCTCCTTCAACGTTGTCAGGTTGAAGGGCTTTAACAGCAGCCCATCCACGATAGCGGAACTATCGAGCATATCCAGGACATCGGGTTCGCAATTGCCGGTAATGACGATAACCCGGGTCCCGAAATGCTTTTCCTTAATCTGATTGGCCAACTGGTAGCCATTGATGAAGGGCATGTCATAGTCGGTCAGGACCAGGTCGCAGTGGGTCCGGGTCAGGTGATAGAGCGCGTCCACCCCGTCTTCGGCAACAGTAGGCTGATAGCCCAGACGCGCCGCCATTTTAGACACCAGTTTCAGGATGACCGGATCATCGTCCACGATCAGGATCCGGCTGGCATCGGAATCAAGCGTCAACCCATCATCCGACGGCGCGGGATGATCGTCCAGTGATGGGTGAAAAGATACGGGCGGTGCGGGCAACCGGCTGTCGGGCGAAGGTTCCGATCGGCTAACGATAATCGTTGGCATGCGGGGTCTCCTTTTCAATCGGTTTTGGATATAAAGAATCTTACAGAGAAGGGGAAAAAATAGCGTCGAGCAGGCGGAGATTCTTTCAGGTTCCTTATACTGCAGTCGGTGCGGCAGAAACAATTCGCACAACTGCCCAATTATTGGATGGCTTATAGGCAATTATGCCCACGACGGAGGGGGGTCGGGTGGTTTATGGCTGGCTGTTGGTATATCCTTGGGCGATGGCGTATCGTACCAGAGCGGCCGTACCCTTAAGGTTGAGTTTGGATCGGATATTGGCGTGGTGGCGGTGGACCGTGCGAACGCTGATGCATAGCTGATCGCTGATCTGCCGGTCGGTATTTCCCTCGGCGATCATTTGCAGCACCTGGCGTTCGCGGGGGGTGAGGGGGGCCGAAGCGGCTTTATGTGTGCCCTTGCATATGGAAATAATGGCCGAGGGAAATGCACTGGCCAATTTTTTGGACAGATAGGTTTCACCCTTGCGGATCTGGTCGATGGCCAGGAGCAGTTCATCGCCCGAATCCTCTTTCAACAGGTAGCCTTTGGCTCCCGCCGCCAATGCCATGGAGAGGAATTCCTGGCTTTTATGCATACTGAGCATGAGTACATGGACGTCGGGGTACAGGGAGTGAATTTCACGGGCCGCTTCGAGACCCCGCAGTCCGGGCATGGAGATATCCAAAATCACCATGTCGGGCAGTGATTTTTTGAGCATTCTGAGCAGCTTCAGTCCGTCTCCGGTTTCACCGGTCACGGCCAACCCGGGCACCGCATCAATCATGTTTTTGATGCCTTCCCGCATCATCACATGGTCGTCGGCTAGAATGATGCGGTAATCTTTCATCGGACGGCTTTCGGGTTTGGGCAGGGCACGCGGATGATCAGTCGGGCACCCTTGCACGCCTCACTGTGAATAGACAGAACCGCACCGATCATTCGGCAGCGCAGTGCCAGGGCAGACAGCCCCATTCCCATGCGCCCATTGGCCCGATCAGATTCCTTTTGGGCATCAAAACCGATGCCGTTGTCTTCGATTCGGATGCGGATGGTGTCTCCTTCGCGACTCGCAGCCAACACCACCCATGTCGCCTGCGCATGCTTGTGGACATTGGTCAGGGCTTCCTGGAAGATACGAAACAGACAGGTCTGGGTCATCGGGTCCTTAATCTGGTCTATCAGATCGATATCCGCCTCCACCTCAACCTTCGCGTAGGTTGAATATTCACGAATCATCTGCCTGGAGGCAGCGCTCAAACCAAGGGTCTCCAATGCCGCCGGCTTCAGGCCGTGGGCAATGTTGCGAAGGTCGTCGATGATCTTGTCGGAAAAGGTCAACAGGTCATCGCATTCTTGAATCAAATCGACCGCATCGGCCGGCAACCGGTTTTGAAGGTTTTTTAAGCGAAGCTTGAGCACGTTCAGGTCCTGGCCGCAGCCATCGTGGAGTTCAATGGCAATGCGCCGTTGCTCATCTTCTTGAACCGTCAGCAGATGACTGGACAGATGATTGAGCGCATCCACCGAATCACCAAGCTTTTTCTGCATGTGAAACCGCTGAACCGCCAGACCCAGCCGCGAACCGACATTTTCCAGGTTTTCGACCAGCCGGAAAGGGAACCGGTTCTCCCGACGGTCGGCCGCATGGATCAACCCTTCGATGGTGTCGCCAATGCCAATGGGAACCAGCACGACGGATTCGTAGCCGTGGGCATTGCACACATTCCTGGTCGTACCCAGATCCTCCGGGGACACCGTGGCCAAAAACCGACTGGTGCCATTGATATAAAAGGACCCTTTATCCGTAAAAAACGGCAGGCCGGGGTCGGTGGTGCCTTTAATCACAACGATGCACATGCACTGATCGGTGTGAAGGGACAACGGGCTTTCGGATTCGTAAAATGCCTGGCTGAAGCCGTCATAGGCCTGGTAGGGAATGTTGCCGGCATCGTCGCGGATACGGATGCCCACCGCATCGCATTGCAGATAGGCCTTAATCTGCTGGACAAACGATTCCAACAGGTCTTCCATGCTTGTGGAACGGCAGGTCAGCTCAAGGCAGGTTTGCATCAAGGCAAAGCCGGATGACACATGCACCAGTTCGCTGGTATCCACAAGGGTAATAATGTATCCCTGCTCATGGCTGTATGTTTCGGAAATGGACTGCATCTGCAACCGGCCATCGAAGAAGAAACCATCCGCTTTTTTCATTTTCAGCTCAAAGATGGTGTTTTCCTTATTTTGTTGGCAGTTCAGCTTTTGGTAGTAGAAGCAATCCTGATCGTCCCGGTGAATGAAGTCGGTGATGTATCGGCCGGTCAGCGCGCTTCTGGGCGCATCGAGAGAGATTGATGCGGAAAGGTTTATTTCATGAATCGCCCCGTCCCGGTCGACGACCAGGTAGCCGATGGGGGCAAAGTTGAACAAACTGGAATAGTTTCGATAAAGCCTTTCGTATTTGCGGCTGGCCGCCTCAACGGCATCTTGGCTCTTGGACAGTTCATCATTTTGCATCTCCAACTCGGCCTGGTTGGTCTGTATTTCTTGAATCAGGCGATTGATCTCATCGATCTCCTGCTGGTCGGCACCCGTGTCCGGCCGCCCCGCCAGCATTTCAGCCCTGCGGCGCAGTTCCGTCCAGTGGTGGTCGATGATTTTATGCGCATTCATAATGATCCGTCCTTGGGTCAATCAAAGCAATCCTCACTGAACACCAACAATTTAATATTGTTAGAAATGCTTTTTCTATCAGTACTGGTTTTCTTCTCAGCGAATCGTTTTGTTTCCGCTTGCAGGTCGGCCGAATGGCTGCACGTTGATTCGTAACGGGGTACTTTTGCCTCAACGGATGGCTGAATGGTCAGCAACGAAGTACAGTGAAAAAGCAACTGCCTGGATGGTTGGTTCTCTTAGAGAAGAGTATGAATAACCATCGGATAATGTCAACTGATTTCATAGGCGTCAACCAGCGACAACCCGGCAACAAGGTATTTCGGCGGCTCGCGGTCGAAGGCTTTTAAAGATATCCGTCAGCGCTGTCGCCCGGTTGATTCCCCCTTTATGTTTACGGCATAAGGCAAGTCTGACCGCGGATTGAAACACGGGTCCACCGCGATCTCCAACCATCATCCTGTTTTTGAGATGATTTCCGGTGTCAGGAAGCGGTGCTGGCAGGGAATAATCAATATTACCCATTCAGGCACAAAAAAATGAGTATTTTTAACCATTCACAGTTGATCAGAAAGTCCATAGAATCACAGTAGGCATTGATGAACCCCGTCAAACGGTCCTGGCTTCGTGACAGCGCGACGCGCCCATGGTTGCATCTCAACCGGCTCAGAAACGTGTCAGCTCTTTTTACAGCTTGTAAAAAAATATCGATTTCACCATCAGATACCGCAACGTGCCTCGGCAACGGCGATTGACACCCGCGGCTCACATCGATCCCTGCCAATGGCCATATTCCTGGGTTTTTTTCTGTTGCCGGCACCTCAATGCCCGTCTGCAGCCGTCTGAATGGTTGCGGCAGTCTCATGAGGCTACTCAGTTGTGCCGTAAGCCGCGTAGTGGGCGTGTCCGATCAAGGTCCTTGAACTTATGGTTTTCGGTTTGCATGGCTGTTTTTCAATAGGGGGAAATCAATGGCCATGGGAAAGCACGCAAAGCTGTTGTCGGTAAACGTCATATCCGTTGTCCTTCTTTCGCTGCTGACCGTTACCGGGTTGTTCAACTGGCTGGTGCTGCCGCACGGAGGCGGCCGACGGGAGGGATTTTTGATCGGGACCCGTCATCTGTTGATGGATGTGCATGCCTGGCTGGCGATGCTGTTTCTGGTAGCTATCGCCATCCACCTGATGCTGCACGGGTCTCATATCAAGGCCATTTTGAACAGACCCGGCCTGCTGAAGAAATAATCTATGGATAATAACCACCAGGCAGCGATCCTCGAGACCATGATGCAGGCGAGCTTCTACCCGCACCCGGTGGAGAGTATCCAACGGCGTGAGACGCACATTTCGACGGTTTTTTTAACCGGACCGTTTGCCTACAAAATCAAAAAGCCGGTGGATCTGGGCTTTCTGGATTTCACGAGCCTTGAGAAGCGGCGGCACTATTGTCTAAAGGAAATCGCCCTGAACCGCCGTCTGTCACATGGTGTTTACATCGACGCAGTTCCCATCACCCGGCATAACCGCACGTATAAGCTGGGTGGGTCAGGCGAAGCAGTGGAGTTTGCCGTGAAGATGCATCAGCTTGCCGACACCGATTCCATACAACAGCGCCTGAAGCGTGGTGCACTGGATGACATGGATATCGAATCGCTGGTCCGCCTGCTGGTCGGCTTTTACGCACAGGCCGCAACGATTCGCGAAGCAAATCCGTCTGCCCCCCTTGCCTGGGAGGAGAACCTGCAGGTTGCCGAAGCATTTGCCGGTGTGTGGATCGACCGGCACGAATTCGAGTTCGTCCGATCCGCCACGCGGTCCTTTTATCGCAGACATCAAAACCTATTCCACCGCCGCCGCATGGCAGGCAAAACAAAGGACGGCCACGGGGACCTGAGAACCGATCACATTTACTTTACGAAAACCGGCATCCAAGTCATCGACTGCATCGAATTCAACGATCGGCTGCGCGTTCTGGATATCATCAGCGACCTGGCTTTTCTGATCATGGATCTGGAATACCATCACTTCCAAAAAACGGCCAAATCCCTGATCCGGTGGTACGTGAAACAAACTGACGATGTCGGTGCCCTGCCGCTGCTGCCATTTTTCTGCTGCTACCGGGCCATGGTCCGCTGCAAAGTGAGTTGTTTCCATCTCCATGAGTACAGCCACCGGAGTGCAGACCGTGGCATGCTGCGGGCGGCTGCCGGACGCTATATGGCCATGGCCTATGGTTATGCCAATGTCTTCAACCGGCCGATCCTGTGGGTGGTGTGCGGCCTGCCCGCCTCGGGGAAAAGCACCATCGCCAGTGCGCTGGCAGCGGCCCACGACGTCAATGTGATTCGTTCGGATGTGATACGCAAGGAACTGTTTTCCGGGTCACTTGCACCCTCCGACAAAAATGCATTTGGAGATGGAATGTACACAGCAGTTGCCAGCCAAGCGACCTATGAACGGCTGTTCACCCTAGCCCAGGAGGACCTCAAAAAGGGGAAAAGCGTCGTCATCGATGCCACCTTCAGTCGGTCGACAATGCGGGCCCAGGCCCTGCGCATGGCCGCCGACCGTCAGGCAACAACGGTTTTCGTCGAATGCCAAGCCGTTGAAGCAACCCTGGCTGCACGGCTGCTGAAACGGGAAACCGAGCCGTCGGTGTCCGATGCCCGGCTGATTCACCTGGAGGCCTTTAAAAAACGCTTCGACCCCATGAACCGGATCGGCAATGCAATCCATGTTCGTGTGGACACCGAAAATTCCCCGGCGGATTGCCTGCGGCAAATTTTTTTGATCGACCGCCTATTAGACGGTTTCATCGGGAAAGGAGGCAAATATGTTTAATCGAATGGTGGTCGCCACGGATATCGTCACCACCGCCGATGCACCGGTGATATCGGCAGCCCGGTTCGCCCGGCAGCATGCTGCACGCCTTTATCTGCTGCATGTTATGGAGTCCGCCTCAACAGAAAATCGTCGCCTGATCCGCCATTTCGAGACCGGCGCAGAAATGATCGCCGATGCAGACTATGAGCAGGCCATTCGGCAGAGATTGGAAAAGGCCTATAGGGACGATCTGTCGGACATTCCCCATGAATTAAGGGTCACCGCCGGATACCCGTGGGAAGAAATCCTGCGCTGGGCCAAAGCGATCGATACCGATCTCATCCTTCTGGGTCCCCATTCGACCCGGGCGAAACAAAAAGGGGTGGTAAGGATTGCCGGTCGGGTCGGGTCGACGGTGGAAAACGTCGTCACGCAGGCGACCTGTCCGGTGATGGTGGTCAACCGACCCGCGCAAGCGAACCACTTAGCGTTTCAACGGGTATTGGTCGCGGTCGATTTTTCCCGATCCTGTGAATGCGCGGTCTGTTTCGCGGCAGAGCTGGCCCACCACCACCGCAGCCGGCTGTTTGTGTTTCATATGATCCCGGTGCCCCCGTTCCCCAAATATACCCGGATCGACTATCGGGCCGATGTGGCCCATGCAAAAAAGCGGCTCGCGTCGTTTTACGATTCCTACCTGGACGGTACCGACCACCAGTATCTGATCAGGGCCGGCGCCCTTCCCCACCTGGAGATCCTCACCGGCGCCGGGGAAAACAAGGTCGATTTGATCATCATGGGATCCCACACCAAAGAAAAACCAGGCAACTGGTATCCGGGCAGCGCCGTGGAGCGGGTCGCCTACCGGGCGGCCTGCCCGGCGATGGTGGTCACCGACCCTGGGGCGCTTACCCACTGGGACCTTACCGTCCCCGCCGATGATGGAGAAGGCAAAGACCGGTTGATCCGCGTATTCAGCGGAACATAAACCGGAAAAACCACAACCAAAAGGAGGACCGTTGTGACAACAAAAGCCGAGGTGTATAAATGCAAGGTCTGCGGTGCAATCCTCGCCGTGATCACCGGGGGCAAAGGGGAACTGGCCTGCTGCAACCAAAAAATGGCTGAGGTGACGCCTGACAAGGCCAAGAGGCTTATCCACGACATGCCTCGTCCCGGTACGCCTTGAAACGGACCCATCCGAGATTCTTTATATCCGTTCACGGGGTCAGTTTATAGGGGCGGTTATTTTTACCGCAGCGTCCCGCAGGATGCATAAACCTATCATTTTCTTTTTGGCTGAGACCGCCAAAATGAAATAGGGATACCCCTTTGCATCCTAAACACCGAGCAAACCGGTCAGTGAGTATCAATTAAGAGCTTCCAACGATCTGGGATTGGTTACCATGGAGATGCGGACGGGTATGAATGACGTAAAGATGCGTTGCATTCCGCATTCGAATCGTTGGGTCGAGTATTGAATGGTTTGAAAGCATTGCCAGGTGATCAACGAGCGAACCGATGCAAGTGCCACATGAAAAACGCAGACGCTGTTATAAACCGCTATTGCCGGTCTTTCTTGTCGGGATTGTTCTTTTAATCGGGTGGGCTCGTTTGTTGACAGGTCCTGAATTTTCCTTTTCCTTGTTGTACCTGCTGCCGATTGTTGCCGCCACCTGGCTGATCGGCCCACGCTGGGGCATACTGGTATCTGTCGTCAGCACCTTTTCCTGGCTTTTTGCCGACCTATCCATGATCGATCGGTTTTCAAATTTCACCATTCCCCTGATCAATGAAGCCTTCAGGCTCATGGTCTTTCTGTTTATTGTCTGGATGATCACCAGGCACAAAAAGCTCTTGGGGACCCAAAGGGAGCTGGCCATGATGGATCCTTTGACGGGAGTTGCCAACCGGCGGGCGTTTCTCCAATTGGCTCGGACGGAAATCGATCGGTCGCGCAGATACAACCACCCTTTCTCGGTAATGGTCATGGACATCGACGATTTCAAACGGATCAACGATCATTTCGGTCATCACACCGGCGATCGATTGCTGAATACAGTGGCTGAAACCCTCAAAACCCATATACGTGCCATCGATATCGTTGCCCGCTTCGGCGGAGACGAATTTGTTGCCCTGCTGGTCAAAACTGAGGAGACTGCCGCCGCCCGGGTTGCCAGGAAACTTCAAAGACAGCTCCTGGGCATCATGCAAGAAAACCAGTGGCAGGTCACATTCAGCATCGGCCTGGCGACGTACCACTCATCTCCCGACAGTGTCGACGAAACCATCAAGGCCGCCGACGAGTTGATGTACCATGTCAAACACAATGGAAAAGACAATATCAGACAGGCGGTTATAGAAACGTAAGACCGGATCGAGCCCAGCAAGCCCCTCCCCCTTTACACTCTGGTAAAAAACCCGACATCTCTTTACCGCCACGGGTTTTCCAGGATGTCTGAAAATCTCTTTAACCTATCGCTATTTATACTATTTTTAGAGTTCCCCCAGATATCCGGAACTGGCATATCCATTGCTCAACGATTGTGCATGGTGAGAACATGTCAAAGTCATCCCCAACAGTTTCAGAAAGGAGCACCCCTTGTCACCGACCTTTACAATCATGACGGCAGTGGATCTATCCGACTATTCGGCAACGATAGTGCGCTACAGCGTCTGGCTGTCCAAGCAGTTGAATGCCGATCTGGTGCTGGTCAATGTGATCAACCAGCGCGATCTGGATATGGTTCAACGGGCCATGACCGGCTATGAGCCGTTTTCGTATCAAAATTACCTCAAGGACCAGGTGCAGGATCGCAAAACCAGCCTCGAAGGGTTGATTGAGGCGGCTTCCCCGGGCACGGTCAAATGCCGCTGCCTGGTACACAGCGGGATTCCCTACCGGGAACTGCTCGCGAACATCGACATTGAGAAATCAAATCTGTTGATCGTCGGCACCAAGGGCCGCAGTAACCTGGCCGACGTCGTTGTCGGCTCAACGGCACGCAAGCTCTACCGTCGCTCGCCCATCCCGCTGCTCACGATACCGGCCGGCTTCAACGACCTGCCCTGAGGCAGAAACAAACGATCAGTTATTTTTTATCCGCTGGTCGCTTTTGAAGTGAATAAAAAGGAGAAAAACCATGCTGATTAGATACTGGATGAGCAAACCGGTGATTACCGCTGAGAAAAATGACTCCATGCAACGTGCGGCCACCCTGATGAAGGAGAACCGCATTCGGTTGCTACCTGTGATAGCCAAAGGAAAGCTTTGCGGCATCCTCAGCGACCGCGACCTGAAACGGGCATCTGCTTCGGATGCTACCAGCCTGGATGTGCACGAACTGCTCTATCTGATTTCAAAAATAAAGGTGGCCGGCATCATGACCCGCAATGTCGTCACGGTGCACCAGGACTGGACCGTTGAGGAGGCCGCGAACCTCATGCTGGAACGTAAAATATCCGGCGTTCCCGTGGTGGACGACACCGACCACCTGTGCGGGGTCATCACCCAGACTGACCTGTTCAAGGCCACCCTGTACATCACCGGTTTGAGCAAACGCGGATTTCACCTGGCCCTTGTCCTGGAGGACACCCCTGGCTCGATCATGGAAATCGTCAATGTGATCAGAGAGTTCGGCGGCCGCATGGCCAGCATCCTTTCCACTTATGAACGCGCACCGAAGGGATACCGCAATGTCTACCTTCGATTCTATGATGTTTCCCGCGACAGAATCGATGACATGCTGGCGATTCTCAAAAACAAGGCAAAGTTGCGCTACATGGTGGATCACCGCGAAAACCGGCGCACCCTGTTCGACAACCACTGATTCAACCTTTTTATTGCTCACAGGAGAAAAATGATGGCACCCAGACAAAAACGCCTGCTGCTGGCCGTGGACGGATCCGATCGCGCCCTGCAGACCGTGAGGTACGCCGGAGAAGAAGAGGCCTTCAAGGGCATGAAGATTGTCCTGTTCCATGTCTTCAACAGCATTCCGGACGCCTACTACGACCTGGAAAAGGAACCCAAAAGCGTTAAGGTGGTCCGCCACGTTCGCAGTTGGGAAGCCGAGCAGAAAAAAAATATGCGCAAGTACATGGAGGGGGCCCGGCAGATGCTGTTGGATGCCGGGCATGCCCCAACGGCGGTCGACATCAAGATCCAGAATCGCAAAAAAGGAGTGGCCCGGGACATCATCATCGAAGCCCGAAAAGGCTACGATGCCGTCCTGGTCCGCCGCCGGGGCTTCACCTCCCTGAAAAACGTTACCGTGGGCAGCGTCACCAACAAGCTGCTGGAAAAACTCACTTTCATACCGGTTCTCATCGCCGGCAGAAAACCGATCAACAAAAAGGTCTTGGTGGCGGTGGACGGCTCTCCTGGCGCCACCAAAGCAGTCCAATTTGTGGCCGATTTGTTGGGACCGCTGGATGGCTATCAGGTGCGACTAGTCCACGTGATTCGCGGCGGCTCCAAATCAGATGTGGCGACCATGGAAGACAATGGTATCGCCGAAACCAGATCTGTTTTTGATGAGGCCGTGAACATTCTGACCGCTGCCGGGTTCGATCTGAAGAACATCTCCACCAAAACCATTACCGGCGTCATCAGCCGCGCAGGTGCCATCGTCAACATGGCTGAAAAGGGTGGCTGGAGCACCATCGTAGTGGGCCGGCGGGGATTGTCCAGCATCAGCGACTTCTTCATGGGCCGGGTGAGCAACAAGGTGGTCCATGCGGGTCGCAAGGATACGCTGTGGGTGGTGACATAGTAGTTCAGAGTTCAGAGTTCAGAGTTCAGAGTTCAGAGTTCAGAGTTCAGAGTTCAGAGTTCAGAGTTCAGAGTTCAGAGTTCAGAGTTCAGAGTTCAGAGTTCAGAAGGGAAAAAAACATCGTGG
>JAQYWF010000224.1 GCA_030145105.1 Desulfosarcina sp. | reverse complement strand
GGGCTGGGCACCAAGCGTTACTACAGTCTCGATTCGCAGGCCTACCGGGAAGGGGTATTGCCAGTCAAGACCAAGGACTTGCTGGGCCTGGTGGCCAGTTTCGTGCTGCGTTGCGACGACTGTATCACGTACCATGTGATCCGCTGCCATGAAGAGGGCGTTTCCAGTGAAGAGCTGGAAGAAGCGCTGTTCATCGGCCTGATCGTGGGTGGAACCATTACCATTCCCCACCAGCGCCGGGCCATGAAGGCGTGGGATGAGCTGAAAAACAAAAGCGCTGCATGATGGATGGCCATCCCCGCGTCACGGCGTTTTCCTGTGCTTTTTTAAATCGGCGGATTGTGTAACGCTCCGCATCGCGATTGGGCTCAGATTGGCAGATGACCTTTCGGCGGATTTTTTTCATCCGACTATTGCCATCGGGCGCACAGCGCAAAATAGCATTTTTCTATAAGTCCTATCTACCTTATCGTCTATTGCAATTTGATTTGTGCAACGAAGGCGATTAATCTTAACCTTGGCCTCCAGGAGAAGATATGTCTGAAAACGGGTTGTCTTGCATTGACCCCAGAATGACGGTATTGGATATACTGAGCCGCCACAGGGAAACCGAAGTGGTTTTCAAGGCATGGGACCGTCGAGCGGGCGAATGCATCTGTTGCCGGGCGCTGTTCGATACACTGCAGCAGGTGGCCGACAGATACGGGCTGGATCTAGACCTGTTGATGGACGAAATCGATACCGTCGCCAGCCAAACAGACGCTCCTATCGGGGACCGAAAACAGGCGCTTTCCAACTTACCCTCTAACCGGGAGAAATCAAATGGCTGAGAACAATCCAACCCTGAAACCCCTTCGCTTGACCGAGACGGTCAGAGGGGCCGGCTGAGCGTCCAAACTGCCTCCAGGGGACCTGGAAAAAGCGTTGTGCGGGCTGGATTTTCCGACCGACCCCAATGTGCTGGTTGGCCTATCCAAGGCGGATGATGCCGGGGTTTACAAGGTGTCGGACGACCTGGCCTTGATTCAGACGGTGGATTTTTTCACGCCGGTGGTGGACGATCCTTACTGGTTTGGGCAGATCGCTGCGGCCAATGCCCTAAGCGATGTCTATGCCATGGGCGGTGAGCCCAAAACGGCCATGAACCTGGTCGGCTTTCCCCTGAAGCGGATGGACCTTACCGTCTTGAGAGAGGTAATCCAGGGAGGGATCGACAAGGTCAGGGAAGCGGGTGTAGTGCTGCTGGGCGGCCACAGCGTGGAGGACGATGAACTCAAATACGGGCTTTCCGTAACTGGTTTTATCCATCCCAACCGGATCCTCACCAAACAAGGGCTAAATGTGGGCGACCGACTGGTGCTTACCAAACCTTTAGGTACGGGCATCGTCAACACGGCCATCAAAGGCAACCTGGCCTCCGGGGAGATCACCCGGAAGGTAACGGCCATCATGGCGGCCCTGAACCGGACTGCCGCCACCGTGATGAGAGAATACCCGGTACATGCCTGCACGGACATCACCGGTTTCGGGCTCATCGGCCATCTGGCCGAGATGATGCAGGGAACCGGCGTGGGATTGAAGATCGTTTTGGAAAAGCTGCCCATCATCGACGTGGCGCTCGGGTTTGCAGCCATGGGCATGGTTCCAGGCGGGGCTCACAAGAACCGGAGTTTCCGTGCGCCCATGGTGGACATGCACGAGGGTGTGGATCCAGCCATGCAGGACATCATCTACGATCCCCAGACCTCCGGGGGGCTGTGTATTTCCGTTGCGCAGACATCGGCAGAGGGGTTGGTGGACCATCTGCAAAGCGAAGGTGTGGAGCATGCGGCCATCATCGGCGAAGTGGTGGACTACCCGGCCGGAATCATCCAGATCGTTTAATGACGAATTGAGCATATGGAGGATCGTGATTTGACCAAGATTGACGCAAGCGGGTTGTCCTGTCCGGCACCGGTGCTGGAGACCAAGGTGGCTGTGGAGAACCATCACCCCCAGCACATCGATGTGCTGGTGGACAATGAAACGGCCCGGCGGAATGTGGCCCGTTATCTGGAATCACAAGGTTACCGCACCCGCGTCGAGCAAGCGGGCGATCGATACACGGTCATCGGCACCGGCGGGGGGTTGACCCCAGAGCCAAAATCGGCCGCGACGGCGCAGTTAAGCGGTGCAAAAAAGATCATGGTGATGGTGGCGGCGGATCGTATGGGCAGCGGTGACGATGTTCTGGGCGCCAAACTGATGATCAACTTCATCAAAACCCTCAAGGAGATGGGTGGCGAACTGTGGCGCCTGGTTTTCGTCAACAGTGGGGTGAAGCTGACCATCGACGGAGCAGACACCCTGGAAGACCTGAAGGGGTTGGAAGAAGAGGGCCTCACCATCTTGGTTTGCGGCACCTGCCTCGATCACTTCAGCCTGCTGGAAAAAAAGCAAGTGGGCCAGACCACCAACATGCTGGATATCGTCACCGCCATGCAATTGGCCGACAAGGTGATCAACATCTGACGGTCTGAGCCCGTGTGGAATGCCAGGCAATGGCGACGCCGTTATACATCGTTGGGCGGAAGTTCTTTCTCCAGCTCTGTCAACGCCCGACGCATCTGCTTGAGACCCTGGCGGATGCGGTTCTCGTTTTCCACCAGTGCCAGGCGCAGATATCCATCTCCTTCCTCTCGATGATCGTTGAGTCACCCACACAGTAGCCCACCCGCCAGCCGGCCATATTGTATGATTTGGAAAAAAAGCCGAATTCTACTCCGACACCCTTGGCGTCGGGAACCTCCAGAAAACTGGGGGCAAGGTAACCGTCGAAGGTGACCCGGCCATAAGCGAAATCATTGACCACCATAAATTCGTACCGCTTGGCCAAGTTTACGATCTGTGAGAAGAATTCCTTTCTCATAGCAAAGCAGCCACGACACTGTCAATGCGCCTAAAGATCATTGATACATTTGACCCGGGAATCCGAAACGATGTATAACGGCTCCATTAAAGCATCACTTCCGATGTCGGCTGATCCATGGGAATGAGAAAGTGTACGCCATGTTTGCGCTGAAAAAGACAATCACCCCGTTTATCCTGCCACCGGGTATTTTCATCCTGGTGATCATTCTGGTTTCATTGGTGATGGTTTACCGAAAACGATGGAAACTGGGGCTGGTGAACCTGATCGTAGGGCTGATGCTATGGGCCCTTTCCACCGTTCCACTGGCCAATTTTTTGATTCACGGGTTGGAGTCGGATTATTCCATACCAGCGAATCCGTCGGGAGACGTGATCATCCTGCTGGGCGGCGGCATGGTTGAAGGCGTGCCGGACCTCACCGGTACGTCGACGCCATCGCCGTCAACAATGGGCCGGATCGTCACCGCCGTGAGACTTTACCGGCGCTTGGGGCTGCCCATTATCGTCACCGGCGGCCGGGTATACGATGATGCTGATTCTGCCGTAGCGACAATAGCCAAACGTTTTCTGATGGATCTGGGCGTGCCGGAACGATTAATCACGGTGGAAGACCGGGCCCGAGATACAGCACAAAATGCCCGGCTTACTTCTGCCATCTGCAGGCAGCAGGGTTTTTCCAAACCCATCCTGCTCACCGCGGCCTACCACCTGACACGAGCCCGGATGGCATTCGATGCCGCGGGAATGCAGGTGACTCCGATTCCCGCTTATTTTCTGGGGTCCAGGAACATCCCTAACACCTGGCGCCACCTGTTGCCCCGGGCCGCCACCTTGCATACCTCTGCCAATGCCCTTCACGAATACATCGGTATTCTCTACTACCGGCTGGTTGGACCCTGAACGACGCAGCAAGGGATATTGACCAGCCGCTGGTCAATGGACCCAGGTTGCCAGATGCTGTCGTATCCGTCTAGCATAATTTGAAAATGGAAGGTGCATGATGAAAAAATTCCTTGTCCCGATACTGGTCCTGGCAATTTTGGGGATCGGTGCCTGTGCCGGCTCGCCACCGGCGACCTCGTCTGCCGACGGTTCCGGCGAAGGGGATCGGGAGCTGAAACGGGGTATCTATTGGTATCAGAAGGGGTGTGCCCGCAAGGCCATGGAGCATTTTCTTGCTGCCCACGAGCACTATTCCCTCACCGATCAGAAGGCAGGTGTGGCTCGCAGCCTGAACAGCATCGCCAACGGCTACCGGCACGCGGGTAAAGCCGAAGACGCACGGCTGTTTTACGATGCTGCCATTGCCGCCGCCAGGCGTTGCGACGACCAGCGGGTAATGGCCCAGGCCCTGTCCAACAAAGCGGCCATTCTAATTGACGCGGATGATCTGGCCGGTGCCAAGGTGCTTCTGGACGAGGCGCAACTGCTGGCGCGGGAGACAGGCCCGGTATATGCCATGGTCTTGAACCATCGTGCCGTGCTGTTGATGAAAACGAATCGAACCGATGAAGCCGAAAATCTGTTGGATCAGGCTGAATCCGCGGCTGTTGGCGATGGGTCCAATGCCGAGGCAACCATTCGTTTCACCCGGGGACGGCTGATGATGAAAATCGGAAAATATCCGGAAGCGCTGAACCATTTTCAGCAGGCACTGAAATTGGACCGCAAGGCCGGATTCACCTGGGGAATGGCCGATGATCTTTCCGCTATGGCCATCATTCATGAGCAATCGGGTGAGGATGAAGCCGCATTGGATTGCCTGGATCGAAGCCTCAAGATCCATGCCTTGCTGGAAAATCGTGTAGAGGTGCTGGAGAGCCTGGGACGATTGGAATCGCTGGCACAGAAAACCGGAACCGACGTTCGGGTGACTGTTCATTTTATCAACCGATGGCTGGCTGGAGAAACGGTCGATGCCATCTGTCGTTAGTGCCAGAGGACGTCTGACTACCCGCGAAAACGGTTTTCCGAGGTGGCTTCTGAACCACCGTGCCAATGGTGAGGACCAGCCATGAGCCTTTCTCATCTCAAACCGACCGTACCCAAGTGTTGGCTTTTTGCGGCGTCCGGGGTGATGTGGAGCGCCGTGGGCATCATAATGGGTGTCACCGCGATCGGATGGCTGGCGAACGGTGGTATGGGTCGTGGCTTTGCCCTTGCCTTGGCAGGGCTGATTTTGGCCATGCTTTCTGTTCGCTGGGGGTTTGGCGGCATCGCCAAAAAAAATATCCGGCGTCTGCGGCGTCTGCCGGAGCGAGGTTGCTTTTTTGCATTCCAGGCCTGGAAGAGCTATCTGATCATAATGGTCATGATTGCCATAGGGGTTATCCTGCGGCATTCATCGATCCCGAAACATGTCCTGGCCGTTGCCTATACCGCCATTGGTGGAGCCCTGGTTATGGGCAGCTTTCACTACTATAGGCACCTGGCGCGGTTGATGCGGACTGTCTCCCGACGGCGCGCCCGACGCCATCCCCGACATTAACAGGGGCATTTTTCAACACCCGGTTAATCGAAGGTCAAAGAAGACTTCTCTATGTCCACGATGCGCTCGCCTTGCACATAATCCTTGGTTTCGTAGCGGGTGATGCCCATGAGTTTTTGGGTAATGGCACCCATGCGTTCCACCTGGGATTTTATTTTGACGATTTTTAGATAGACAGGGTCATTCTGATCGAGATTGTCCATGAGCAGTTCCGTGTGGCCGGAGATGGCCATCATGGGTTGATTCAACTCGTGGCAGATGGCGCCGGCGGTTTCCAGTACTGCCTGGAGTTTTTCCCGGTACAGACGATCGGATTCACTGCGGTGGCGATGCAGGGCAATTTCGATGGAAACTATCAAGCTGCGGCTTTCGAAGGGCTTGACCACGTAGCCGAACGGCTCCATGACTTTGGCCCGCGCCAGGGTGGCTGGATCCGTATAGGCGGTGAGGTAGACGACGGGAAGGTTGAACCGGTCCCGGATCACGCCGGCAGCCTCGATGCCGTCCATCTCGCCTTTGAGCTTGATGTCCATGAGCACCAGGTCCGGTCGCATCGCCCCAGCATGGGCGATGGCTGTCCGGCCGTCATGGGCCATGGCACACACCGAGTAACCGGATTTTTCCAGGCGGCTTTTGATTTCCTGGGCCACAATGCCTTCGTCTTCCACAACCAGAATCGTCGCCTGTATCATGTCAGTACTCCTTTTTGGGTTTTTCAGGGGCAGTCAGCACGATGTTAAACCGAGTTCCATTTTCGGTTGTGAGGGCAAGGGTGCCACCCAACTGAGTGGTGAGGGTATCGACCAGCCGCAGGCCCAGCGATTTTTTTTCAGCATCCGCCGGCAGTTCGACGATACCGATGCCGTCGTCGGCCACAACGATTTCAATCCGTCCGACATTCAGGGTTCGGATAACGATGTCAACCGTTCCGCTGGTCTCGGGTAAAAAGGCATGCTTGAGGGCATTGGACACCAGCTCGTTGATGATCAGGCCGCAGGGCACAGCCATGTCCACCACCAAGGCGATGTCGTCGGCTTGGACATTGAGCCGGATCCGGCCCGGATCGATCCCGTAGGCGTCGAACAGGTTGGCGGTCAGCCCTTGGACATAGCGGCCGAAATTAATTTTTGCCAGGTCGGCCGTACCGTAAAGCTGCTCGTGGATCAAGGCCATGGATTTGACTCGGTTTTGGCTTTCCCGCAAGATTTCCACGCCTCTGGCATCCTTCATATCATCCTCCTGAAGAAAGAGCAGGCTGGAGACGATCTGCAGGTTGTTTTTGACCCGGTGATGGATCTCCTTGAGCAGGGACTCCTTTTCCGCCAGCGACTGCCGTAATTGCTGATCTGAGGCAAGCAACTCTTTTTCGGCCACCTGCCTCTCGAAGAGCTCCCGTCTCAACTCGGCGGTTTTACGACGAACCATACGGTTTTGCTGGAGATAGACGAGAAAAATGGCCACCACCAGCACGACGACCCATAATAACACCCAAAAAATACTCCCATGTAATTGACTGCCGACAACGGAGGCATGGGCCGGCAATGCGGCCATCATGAAGGCTGAGGCCCCGCAGCGGCAGCAGCCGATGGTCATGCCGCGGGTGCGGGTGGCGTGTATAAAAATCATCAGATCAGCGAATGAACCCGTTCTGCCAGGTCACGGACAGACCGGGCCGCTTTGCTGCCCGGTGTCTGTTCGAAAAAAGGCACCTGGTCGAGGACCGCCTGACGGACCGCTTTATCCTCCGGGATGCTTCCCAGGTGGAACAGCTCCAGGTTTAGAAACCGCTGCGTCACCCGTTGGATGGTATTTACGGCATGGTTGCCTTCGCGGACCTCGCGAACGGAATTGAGCACCAGGTTGAACCGGTTGATCCCGTGATCCCGGGATAGCAGTTTGATCAGGGCGTAAGCATCGGTCATGGAAGTCGGGTCCGGACTCAGGATGAAAATGTTATGGTCGGAAAACCGGTTGTACCACAACACTGAAGATCCGATGCCGGCTGCCGTATCGATGATGACGTAATCGAAATCAGATGAGACATCCCTTATAAAGCCGGCCAGCCGTTCCTGCTGTTTTTCCCCCAGCGACACCATTTCCGGAACACCGGAACTGCCCGGCAGGATGGCCAGGTTGGGGCGGGCGAAAATAAGTGCTTGCCGTGGATCGGCCCCACTTTCCAGGATGTCCCGGATATTGCTTTTAACCGACAGCCTCAGCAACACGTCGACGTTTGCCAGCCCCATGTCGCCGTCTATGACCAGAACACGGCTGTTATCTCGGGTTAGGGCGATGGCGAAATTCACCGTGAAACTGGTCTTGCCCACACCGCCTTTGCCGCTGGTCACGCAAAGGGTACGCGGCGTCTTCTTGCTCAGGGCCATGTTTTTTCCATGTGGGATACATTATGGGTTAATTGAACTGTTTCCCACATTATCGGCCGCCGATGACCTTTCTTTAACATGTGCTCAAGATAAAACCATGGTCGATCCGATCAATGATCTGGCGGCCTGTGGGGTGCGCAGCGGCGTTCCCAGCACCATCAGCCTTCTAAAGGGCCGATTGTTGAGACGGCCCGTTACGATTTGATACATGTCGTTACCCTTTTGCAAAGGCTGATCGATCAAACACGTATATCCTTTGCGAGAGCGATGATTGTATGCACCCGGGAAAAGTTTAGGAAGCTAATAATTAGCTATATTAAATATTTTGTTGACAAAAAATTAGACTTGCTTATAGTGAACCCTTCACAATTATTGGAGGCGTTCATGACCGATCAAGATGTGTTGAACCATGCCCGCTATATATTTACCACGGGAAGGATGATCCACGACCGGATCATGCGGATTTCCACCGGTGCCTGCATGAGTACCAACAAGGATGACCGTTTCGGGGAGTTGTCTGCACCGCAGATGAACATGCTGATGATGATCCGGGTTCGCGAAACGGTGTCCGTTACGGAATTGGCAGCACTGTTGAACGTGTCCCCGCCGTCGGTCTCCACCATGGTGGACCGGATTGTGGAGCGGGGGCTGCTGACCCGCGTTGCCAGTGACCAGGATC
>JAQYWF010000180.1 GCA_030145105.1 Desulfosarcina sp. | reverse complement strand
TTTGCACCACTGGTGCCCACGATGTACATCGGCATGCTCGAACACCCTGATATTGCAAAATCAGATCTCACCTCCATCAAAGGCTGTTTTTCCGGCAGCGCTCCGCTGCCTGTGGAGGTAATCAGCGAGTTCGAGAAGAAAACAGGTGCGGTTATCGTCGAGGGTTTCGGGATGACCGAATCCTGCCCGGTAACCCACATCAATCCATTCAAGGGCGATCGCAAAGTAGGCAGTGTCGGCCTCCCCATTTCAGACACACAAGCCCGCATCGTGGATCTTGGCGACGGGATCACCGACGTTCCCGTGGGTGAAACCGGAGAGCTCCTGGTCAAGGGTCCCCAAGTCATGAAGGGCTATTGGAACCGCCCCGACGCCACCGCGGAGACCATCACCGACGGGTGGCTGCACACCGGCGACATCGCAAAAATGGACCAGGATGGCTATTTTTACATCGTCGATCGCAAGAAAGACATGATCATCTCCGGTGGCTTCAACGTTTATCCCCGGGATATCGAAGAGGTGTTTTTCGAACATCCCAAGGTGATGGAGGCCACCGTCATCGGCATTCCGCATCCCAAACGCGGCGAGACGGTCAAGGTGTTCGTCGTGTTAAAGGAAGGCCAGACAGCCACCGCCGAAGAATTGCTGAAATATTGCGAAGACAAGCTGGCCAAGTACAAATGGCCCACGGAAATCGAGTTCCGCCAAGAGCTGCCAAAAACCAATGTGGGCAAGGTTCTTAAAAAAGATCTAAGGGCCATGGAACAGCAAAAATAACAATAGGAAAGGGGCAGTGTTGGATGGAGCGCTGAGAACAGCAATCAAAGGTATGAACCCCAGAGCAAGCTCTGAACTCAAAAGGAAGCTCGCTTCGCTCGCACTTCTTACCCCGCAGCAGAGCTGCGAGGAATTCTTTGATTAAAAGACGGGGGTTGCAGCCATAGGCAACCCCCGTCTTCATTTGGTTTTTTATAATGCGACTTATTTGCCGCCAAACGCATCTTCGGTAATTTCTATGGACGCCTCGCATGTGGTCATGATGGCGTCCATCTTGCCCATGGTAATGGGAAGAACAGCCTGTGTGAAATACTGCACGCTTTTCATCTGGCCTTCGTAAAATGCCTGATCTTTTTTCTTGGCCCCTTTTTCCAGTTGGGTGGCCGCAATGACCCCTCGCCAAAGCAGCATCCAGGCCATCACCACATCGCCGAAGGCCTCCATGAACGGGTGCGCAAAGGCAAAAGCGCTCATCACCTTGGGTGACATAGCGGTGGCACCCAGGTGCATGGCCACTTCACCCAGGCGGTTAAGGGCCTTTTCCACTCTGGTCGCGTAATCCTTCAGGCTGTCGACTGCCTTTGCCTGGGCAATCGTCTTCTGGACCTCGACCATCAGGTCCATGATCGGCTTGCCCTTGTTCATGCCCAGCTTTCGGCCCAACAGATCCATGGCTTGAATGCCGTTGGTGCCTTCATAGATCATGGTGATGCGGCAATCCCGCAAAAGCTGTTCCTGGGGATATTCCTTGATAAAACCGTATCCGCCATACACCTGCACGCCCGTGCTGCATACTTCAAAGGCCTTGTCGGTGACGTATCCCTTACAAATGGGGATAAGCAGATCCACCATGCCCTGCAGACGGGCTTTTTCAGCCTCGTCATCGGCAACATCGATCTGATCGGAAAGGTAGCCGGCATAATAGAGCAGACTGCGCATGCCCTCCACGTATGACTTCATGGAGATGAGCATGCGACGAACGTCCGGGTGCTGAATGATCGCTACAGAGGGTGCGTTGGGGTCCATCATCTGCAGCAGATTCTTGCCCTGAATTCGTTCCCTGGCGTAATTGACCGCATTCATGTATGACGGGCTGGCGCAGCAGAATCCCTGCATTCCCACCAGCAGACGCGCCTCGTTCATCATTAGGAACATGGCCCGCATGCCTTTGTTCTCTTCACCCAGTAGTTCGCCCACGCACTGGCCCTTGCCACCCAGGGTCAGGGAGCAGGTGGCATTGCCGTTGATGCCCATTTTGTGCTCGATGCCTGTGCAGACCACGTCGTTGAAATCACCCAGACTGCCGTCGTCGTTAACCCGGTATTTAGGGACCAGAAAGAGAGAGATACCCTTGGTGCCCGCAGGTGCCCCTTCGATCCGGGCCAGCACCGGATGAACGATGTTCTCAACCATGTCATGCTCACCGGCAGAGATGAAAATCTTGTTGCCGGTGATGGAATAGGTTCCATCTTCATTTTTTACGGCGGTGGTGGACAGGTTGCCGACATCGGAACCGGCTTCGGGTTCGGTGAGCAGCATGGTGCCGGTCCACTTGCCGGTGAACATATTCTTTAGAAAGCGTTTCTTCTGCCGTTCCGTGCCGAATGCCTCCACCAGCAGGGCGGCGCCGTGAGTAAGACCCGGATACATCATGAATGAATAGTTGGCACCATTGAAATAGTCACCCGCGGCCAACGCCACCGTTCGGGGCATCCCCTGCCCGCCATATTCCGGATCCTCGGGCATGGCCAACCATTCACCTTCGACGAACAGGTCGTATGCACGCTGGAAGCTCTCTGGAACGAATACCTGGCCGTTTTCTAGTCTGCAACCCTGGTCGTCACCCTCTTTGAAGGTAGGAAGAATTTCTTTTATCGCCAGATTTCGGGCTTCACTGATGATCAAATCTACGGTCTTCTTGTTGAATTCCGCGTACTTTTCATGTTCGCTCAAGGCGCCCACGTTCAACTGCTCATGAAGCACGAAATCAACATCTCTCCTGTCAGCGATTACCTGTGCCATGATCTATCCTCTCCTTGTTGACTGGTGGATCCGCCGTCGATTGGAACATACCCGGCGAAATCCGGTTATTTTCTCAATCCGTCAATTCTGTGTCACCGGTACCGCCGATGCCTCGAATGAAAAGGTCCACCAACGGGTCTGCCATGGTTACCAAATCGTATTGGCCGCCTGAATGAATCCAGGAGTTGATCACCTCATCCACAGCACCGTTGATGAAGCGCTTTACCAATCCCATGTAGAGATCCTTCCGAATGGTTCCCTCATCCTGGCCCAGTTCCACCACCTCGGATATAATATCCCGGTACATCTTGGACATCTCTTTGATCTGTTCGTTCCCGAGTCGGCGGTTCTGGTGGGTTTCCGCCTGATAAACGATAGCCATGTTGCGGTCTTTCTGGAACTCCTGCAGATGGACGCGAATCAGACACCGCAGCTTCTCTTCGGCGGTTGCCGGCTGACTGACTGCATCCCGAAACCGCTCGAAAATCTGACGAGTTTTGTACTGGTAGAACTGAACCAGAATATCGTCTTTGTTCTTGAAATAGAGATAGATGGTTCCGTCCGCGACCCCGGCCTCTTTGGCAATCTGGGCAATCGTCGATTGAAAGTACCCCTGTTCGGCAAATACGGCAATTGCTGCCTCCAGAATACGCCGGTACTTATCCATATTTTTCTTTTTCGTGTTGATGGCGAACCTCCTATCAACGATAGTTTATGAATGAATATTCATTCATTTATCAAAGGCAAAAACGCCCTGTCAAGCATTAACCTCAAAAAAGCCGAAAAACCTGCGGCAGCATGCTTAAACCTCAACCAACTGTGTTAATCCTATATTTAAGGCCTCCGGCCCAAGATGCACGGTCGATACCATATTGGGCTGATCTATCCGTTCAAAAGAATGAGCACTCATTCATTTCATGTTAACTTTGCGGCTGACAGACAATAAACGGACTTGGGCTCCGGACGCAGAACGCCTCCTTATATATATTGACATCATTGATGCGATAAGGTTAATTTCGCTTCTTGGCTCATATCATACGGTTCACGCCTACCCCTATGCATGATGAACGCTTAAAAAGTCGCAATTCAGACGGATTCGTAAAAGGCCCGAGATAAAGGCTTGCGGGCCGCGAAAGCGAGCCTAAGCGAGCGAATTGCCAATCGATCGAGATCCTTACGGCGAACCTTCATGTTCTATCCCGAGGAATGAGGCGTGCTTACTGATCGCTGCAGTGACGAGCGATGAAGTGTAACGCCGATATCGGACTTTTTAAACGGTAAGGATCATCATCTTGACAGCATGGATGCAGACCAATGGTATGTCCATGGACACGCAAGATCGGCTGACTTCAATTTTTTCCTTGTATTTTATGGATGACTCGATAATAAATGGGTTCTTAAATTTCAAATCGTATTGGAATCGTCGGCGGTAAACTAACTACGGAGGAATTGACAGTATGGCTGATGAAGCGATCAAGCTCGGTGGAAAAAAACGATCCGTTTTCATCGACAAGGTGAAGGAGATCCTCCCCGAAGGGGGAAACCTGAACCTGTGCCTGACCTGCGGCGCCTGTTCTTCAGGGTGTCCGGCAACGGGTCTGGAGGGAATGGATCCCCGAAAGTTTTTGAGAATGGCGGCCCTTGGCATGGACGAGGAGGTCCTGAGCACCAAATGGGTCTGGATGTGCACCATGTGCACGCGCTGCATGTATGTCTGCCCCATGAAAATCAACATCCCCCAGCTGGTATTCAACGCGCGGTCCACCTGGCCTCGCGACCAACGCCCCAAGGGCATCCTGGGATCTTGTGATATGGCCCTGCGAAACGACACCTGCAGCGCCATGGGTGCCACGGAAGAGGATTTCCAGTTCGTCGTCGAAGATGTCCTGGAAGAGTACCAGGAAGCCCAACCCGAATTTGCGGAGATGCTTGCCCCCGTCAACAAAAAGGGCACGGAGTTCTTCCTGAACCAAAACTCTCGGGAGCCTGTGACCGAACCCGACGAGATGGTCCCCCTGTGGAAGATCCTGCACCTTGTCGGTGCGGACTGGACCTACGGCACCAAAGGCTGGGCAGCCGAAAACTACTGCATGTTCCTGGGTGACAACGACGCCTGGAAACACATCGTCGAGGTGAAGAAAAAATCGGTGGAGGATTTGGGTTGTAAGGTCTGGCTCAATACGGAGTGAGGGCACGAACTCTTCGCAGTCCGGTTCGGACTGGATAAATTCAAGCTCGACTACAACTTTGAAATCAAAAGCATCATTCAATACTACGCCCAATGGATCCGCGAGGGCAAGCTGAAGCCCAGTTCCGAGTGGAACAAGGAGCGCCAGGTCACGTTCACGGTTCAGGATCCCTGCCAGCTGGTGCGCAAAACATTCGGCGACCCGGTTGCCGAAGACCTGCGCTTCGTGGTCAAGGCGGTGGTCGGTGAGGAGAACTTCATCGACATGCACCCCAACCGCTCCAACAACTTTTGCTGCGGCGGCGGGGGCGGGTTCTTGCAGTCCGGACTACCGGATGAACGCCGGACCTACGGCAAGCTCAAGGCCGACCAGATCCTGGCCACCAAAGCAGATTACGCCATCACCCCCTGCCATAACTGCCACGCCCAGATCCATGATCTGAGCGACCAGTTGGATCACCCCTGGCAGACCGTTCACCTGTGGACCCTTCTCTGCCTCTCTTTAGGCATCCTCGGTCCCAACGAACGCGAATACTTGGGTGACGACCTCAAGGATGTGGATGTGTTCCACCCCGAGTCGTCGAACATGTGATCTGCATCGAATTCATCAATCAAAAAGGCCGGCTCTCCAAACGGAGCCGGCCTTTTTTGTTCTATCTTCATTTTTTCAGCAGTCGCTCCTGCCCAAAAGCAGCTTGTATCTGTTGACGGTATTCAGTTGACCGTTCAAAGTTTTTTCGACGTACTGACAATCTACAAGCTTTTATCCAAGCCTCAAAAGAACACCCGATCGGTCCCCTCTGTTTTCTGTTTTTCTTAACCGTGAACCGGAAACTGAAAACCGTGAACGATTACAATAACTTGGCCCCTATTGAGGGAATATCCTCAGCCATTTATGCTCCCTTGGACACTCTCACCGCACACACCTTGAACTCGGGAATCCCGGAAACCGGATCCAAGGCGGCATTGGTTAGTTTATTGGCTGCCCCTTGGGCAAAGTGGAAGGGGATGAAAACGGTCCCGTCAACGGCTTTGCGGGAGATCCGCACCCGGGCCTGGATCTCACCTCGTCGGGAGGCGATGGTTACCCGATCGCCATCCTGGATGCCCATCCCCTGGGCATCGCCGCGCGTGATCTCTACAAAGGACTCCGGCGCCCGCTCGTTCAATCCCTCGGTCTTCATGGTCATCGTGCCGGTATGGTAGTGATAAAGCACCCGGCCGGTGGTCAGATACATGGGATAGTCGTCATCGGCCGCCTCCGCGGGAGCAATCCAATCGATGGCGTGAAACATCCCTTTTCCGCGGGTAAACTGGGCCCCGTGTAGAATCGGCGTGCCGGGATGCTCCGGTGTGGGGCAAGGCCAGTGGAGCCCCTCGTGTTCGATACGCGGGTAGCTGATCCCGAAATAGGATGGGGTAACGCTGGCCAGTTCGTTGAAAATGGTCTCACTGTCTTTGTAGGACATGGCATAACCCATGCGCGTGGCGATGTCGCAGGTAATTTTCCAGTCATCCCTGGCCACCCCCGGTGGATCCACCGCCTTTCTCACCCGCTGCACCCGCCGCTCCGTATTGGAGAAGGTGCCGTCCTTCTCGGCAAAGCACTTGGATGGGAGCACCACGTCGGCCATCCGGGCGGTCTCGGTAAGGAAGATATCCTGAACCACCAGAAAATCGAGGTCGCTGAAACACTTTTCGGCATGGTTCAGGTCTGGATCGGACACCAGCGGGTTCTCACCGATAATGTACAGTGCCTTGATCTCACCGCTGTGGGCTTTGGGCACCATTTCGGTGACTTTCAGTCCGGGTTTGGTGGGAAGGCCGGTGACGTTCCAGGCGCGCTCCATTTTTTTAATGGCGTCCAGGTTGTCGACCGGCTGGTAGCCGGTGAGTACGTTGGGCAGCCCGCCCATGTCGCAGGCCCCCTGGACGTTGTTCTGGCCGCGCAGGGGATTGACCCCGCCGCCCCGAATCCCCATGTTGCCGCAAAGCATCGCCAAGTTGGCCAGCGATTTGACGTTGTCTGTTCCCGAGGTGTGCTGGGTAATACCCATGCAGTAAAGAATGCTGCCGGCCGGCGCCTTGGCATACAGCCGTGCCGCATCGATGAGTTGCTGAGCCGGGATACCGGTGATGGATTCCACATGCTCCGGTGTGTATTTATCCGCGACGGCTCTCATGGCCTCGAAGTTCTCCGTGCGCGCTTCGACAAATGTCTTATCGTGAAGATCCTCTTTGATGATCACGTGCATCATGCCGTTGATCCAGGCCACATCGGTACCCAGGTTGGGTCTCAGCCAATGCTCGGAAAACTCCGTCATCTTGATCCGGCGTGGGTCCACAACGATGAGTGTGGCGCCTCGGCGGGTCACGGCCCGTTTGACGAAGGACGAGAGCACAGGATGGTTTTCCGACGTATTGGAACCGGTGATGAGGATGACATCGGCCTCTTCGATATCGGCAATGGTGTTAGTCATGGCGCCACTTCCGAATGCTGCGGCCAGACCGGCCACGGTGGAGCTATGTCAGAGCCGGGCACAATGATCGATGTTATTCGTCTTGAGCACCGCCCGGGTGAATTTGTGGGCGATGTAGTTCTCTTCGTTGGTGACACGCGCAGATGTAAACACGCCGATGCTGTCCCCGCCGTGGGTGTCTCGGATGTCCTTGAGCGTGCCGGCCACCAGCTGGATGGCCTCCTCCCAGGTGGCTTTGCGGAATTCACCGTTCTCTTTGATTAGGGGATCGGTCAGCCGCTGATCGCTGGCGATGAAATCAAAGCCAAAACGTCCCTTGACGCACAAGCTGCCATTGTTGGGGACTTCGTCCTCGACACCGCTGACCTTGACCACCCGATTGTCACGCACGTGAAGGTGCATCTGGCAGCCCACGCCGCAATAGCTGCAGGTGGTTCGCACCTGTTGGGTCTCCCAGGGGCGGACGTCGTAGCGTACATCTTTTTCCACCAAGGCCCCCACCGGACAGACCTGCACACATTCACCGCAGAAGACGCAGTCGGAATCTTTCAGTGGCCGATCGCCTGCAGCGATGATTTTGGTGTCTGCGCCACGATAGCCAAAACTGATGGCATTGTTCACCTGGACTTCATTGCAGGCCTGGATGCAGCGACCGCACAGGATGCAGCGGGAGAAATCCCTGACGATAAACGGGTTGACCGTTTCCATGGGATAGCGGGCCGGGGTCCCCTGAAAGCCCTCGCCGGTCACCTGATAGCGGTAGGCCAGATCCTGAAGTCGGCAGTCTCCCCACACCGGGCACAAGGCATCGCTGCCGTCGTCTTTTTCGACGCCCAGCTGAAATTGGGTCCAGTCGCTGTCGTCGCGTCCACGAACCGCACAATTGTGATTGCCTGAAGAAAGCATGAGTCGCAGGAGCTCTTTGCGCGATGACACCACATCCGGCGATTCGGTGCGCACCACCATGTTGGGGGAGGCAGGCGTGGAACAGGCCGGCAGCAGCGTCCGGGCCCCTTTTACCTCAACCACGCAGATTCGGCAGGCACCGGTGGGTGTGGTTCCCTTCAAATGGCACAACGTCGGAATATCGATGTGGCCACGCCGGGCCACGTCCAGGATCGTCTCTCCCGGTTCAATGGGAAGCTCATTTCCGTTAATCACCATCAGGTTCGTCTGTTCCATATTCAGGTGCTCCTTTGGGGAGGGTCCGTGGACAGTGGTTCAGCATGGGGCGAATTCGCCGGTTATCTGCCTGGCATCCATCCATCAATGGTAGCTTGTGGTTCAGGTCAAGGCCGCAACGATGTTGAAACCGCAGGCGCCTTGAAGCTGCGTGAGGACAGCGCTGAAGCTTCACTACGTGCTCAAGATCACGAGAACGCAGGCCAAGGCCAATTGATGCTTATGATGGCCAACCACCAGCCTAATTTTCCTATAGAAAATCGGCCCTTTTGTCAATCCGGGAATACCGATCCATGATAATGTCGAAAAGAGATCCCTTCGCTCATGAACCCACACGAGCCTTCATTTGTGATTGGGTTCTAAACGGGTTGTCTTTTTGACGGCGATTATCGTCGCCTGACCGTTTTCGAAAGAAAGCGCCGTCCGCAGGGTGAAGTCAACCACATATATGCCAGGGCACCCAGGACACTGCCCGCAAAATCCGCAACTCCGTCCATCGCATCGGCTTGGCGAGTCGCCACGAAAGACTGGTGGATTTCATCACTCACGCCGAAAAGGCTGGCAAAGCAGACACTGATGGCCAGCAACTGTGCCGGGGATAGTCGACCCGGCCATGTCACCCGGCAGGCCCGGTAGAACAAGGCGGCCAGAATTCCATAGGCAGCCATGTGCAACACCTTGTCTTTCAGCGGGAAGAAAGGGCCTAAATCGGGCGACGGAAAACTGGATTGGACAACGATGGCCGCGCAGAGTGCAATGACCGGCAGCCAGCACATGAAAAATGTTCTACGGGCGGATTTCATGGGGTATCAGGGAGAGTCTAATGTGCAGCCGCTGAAGCTTTCCCGAGAATCCGGGGAATACCCCAGCGGCTGCTGTACTGGCCTATTCGCCGAACATATTCAGATTCAAGCATCTGCCAGCCACGTGAGCCGTCACCTGCTCTACAAACTGGGCCATGGGGATACCGTAGCGGACAGTGCCGTCCAGCGTGCGAACGGATATGGTGCCGGCCGCCTGCTCTTTGGCACCGCAGGTGAGAATCAACGGAGTCTTGGCCAGCTGGGCTTCGCGAACCTTTCGGTTGAGACTTTCCGTACGATCATCCACCTCAACCCGCAATCCTGCGCCGGTCATGGTTTTGGCGACTTCCCGGGCAAATGAAGCCAGGTCATCGTTAATGGGCAGCAGAACAGCCTGAACCGGTGCCAGCCAGAGGGGAAACT
>JAQYWF010000331.1 GCA_030145105.1 Desulfosarcina sp. | reverse complement strand
CCATCGTCCACGATGAGAATTTTCTCTTTCTGTGCCATAGGGTGTCACAACTCCATAATAGGGTAAGCGGTTTACGGACCGACTGCCCAGATCCGGAACCATGGTTCCGCGTGCAACCCTTCGGGTTCAAGGCGGTTCCCATCCAACTCCGAATTCTACGGGAAAAAGAAACCCCAAGCACCTGCAAGTGACGGCTTCGCTGTTTCTCTGGCGTAGGAATCCTGCCCGAATCGGACGTAATGCCGGCACGACAAGCGGGGGGAAAGGGGACCTACCATACCGGGTGAACACGATGGAAACAGTCGATGCCGCAGCCCTGCCGTACCAGCATAAAAATCAATTTCTCACACAACATATTGTATGTCAAGCAGCTTTTAGCACAACATATGACCATAACAGTCGTTCAGGAAAAACCAGCGCGTTTTGGCTGGAAAGCGATACGGATAGGTCCCCCCCCGGATTGGTTTTATAAGCAAACACAACGGGTTGGTCGTCTGTGCGCGGACCGGCCAAAGCCACTACATATGGAAAATGCGCCTTGACAGACAACTACATCTTGTTATATGAAGCCCATTACCGCCTCGGCGTCCATGGGGCTGGAATTACACCGAATCCGAAATTGCACGATGTGTCGCACGCCCTGGGAAAATGCCCGTTGCGGCATTTTTTTCGTTGTTTCAGATAACCAGCACCAAACGCAGCACCCGAGGAGAGCCCCGTGATAGAACAGATCAAAAAGCGTGACGGCCGCATTGTCGAGTTTGCCCCATCCAAGATCACCGCAGCTATCGCCAAGGCCGGACATGCCTCGGGGGAATTTGGGGAACGTGAGGCCAAGAAGATGACCCTGCGGGTCCTGACCCTGGCCCATGAACTTCGCTTGGGCGCCACCCCCGAGGTGGAGGAGATCCAGGACATCGTGGAACGGGTGCTGCTGGACTCTCCCTATTATAAAACGGCCAAGGCTTATATTATCTACCGGGAGCAGCACGCCCAGATCCGACGTATCGCCACCGAGGCCCAGGTGGACCTGGTGGAGCACTACATCCGCAAACTGGACTGGAAGATCAAAGAAAACAGCAACATGTGCTACTCCCTCCAGGGGCTCAACAACTACATCTCCTCGGATGTCACCGCAGAATACTGGCTCAACAAGATTTATCCGCCGGAGATCCGGCGGGCCCATGCCGACGGAGATCTTCACATCCACGACCTGAGCCTGCTGTCGGTTTATTGCGTTGGATGGGATCTGACCGACCTCCTGCGCAACGGGTTCAAGGGTGTCGAGGGCAAGGTCGAAAGCGGGCCGCCCAAGCATCTGCGCTCGGCCCTCGGCCAGATCGTCAATTTCTTCTACACCCTCCAGGGGGAGGCGGCCGGCGCCCAGGCCCTGTCCAATTTCGACACCCTGCTGGCACCCTTCATCCGTTATGACAAGCTGAGCTACGCCGGGGTCAAGCAGGCCCTCCAGGAGTTCGTCTTCAACATCAACATTCCCACCCGGGTGGGATTTCAGACCCCCTTCACCAATATCACCATGGATCTTTGTGTGCCGGGCACATTGAAGGATCACCCGGTGATCATTGGCGGCAAAGATAAGAAAGCCACTTACAGCGAGTTCCAGTCGGAGATGGACACATTTAACCGGGCTTTTGCCGAGGTGATGATCGAAGGCGACGCCAAGGGTCGCGTCTTCACCTTCCCCATCCCCACCTATAACATCACCAAGGATTTCGACTGGGAAAACCCCAACCTGGAAACCGTTTGGCGGATGACCGGTAAATACGGCATCCCCTACTTCTCCAACTTCGTCAATTCGGACATGTCTCCGGAAGACGCCCGTTCCATGTGCTGCCGCCTGAGGCTGGACAACCGCGAACTGCTCAAGCGCGGCGGCGGTCTTTTCGGCGCCAACCCCCTGACCGGCTCCATCGGCGTAGTGACCATTAACCTTCCGCGGATCGGCCATGAAGCCAATGATGAAACCGAATTTTTCGAAAGTCTCCAGGCCAAGGTAGACCTGGCCATTGAAAGCCTGACCATCAAACGCAAAGTGCTGGAACAGTTCACCGACAAAAACCTCTACCCCTATTCCAAATTCTACTTAAGATCCATCAAGAACCGCGCCGGCGTTTACTGGAAAAACCATTTTTCCACCATCGGTATCGTGGGCATGAACGAAGCTTGTCTGAACTTTCTGGGAACGGACATCACCACCGTCAGCGGCCAGGCCTTTGCTGTGAAGACCATGGACGAATTGCGGGCCATGATCACCGAGATCCAGGACCGCACCGGAGATATTTTCAATCTGGAAGCCACTCCGGCCGAAGGGACTTCGTACCGCCTGGCCATGATCGACAAGAAACGCTTTTCGGATATCCTGTGCGCCAACGAGGAAGACGTTCAAAAAGGAGCCGTGCCCTATTACACCAACTCCACGCAACTGCCGGTGAATCACACAGACGATATCTTTGAGACGCTGATGCTTCAGGACAACCTGCAGGTCAAATACACCGGTGGTACTGTGCTGCACCTGTTTTTGGGCGAGCAGGTCACCGACATCGAGACAGTCAAATCGCTGATTCGGAAGGTGTCGGATAATTACCATCTGCCCTACTTCACCCTCACCCCCACCTTTTCGATCTGTCCGTCCCATGGCTACCTCAATGGTGAACAGACTCGCTGCTCACACTGCAACCGCGAAACGGAAGTTTACTCCCGGGTGGTGGGGTACCTGCGACCGGTGAAGCAGTGGAACGACGGCAAGCAAGCTGAATACTGCCGCCGTCGGCCATTTAAAATCACCTTCGAGGAGCCGGGGGTAGAAGCGGCAGTCGCCATGAAGGAAGATGCCCGGTGCAACCCGTCAACTGCCGAGCCAACCGTAGCGACAGATCCGGTCTGCACCGATGACGCCCTGCGACAGATGGGGTCGGTGTAGCAACGCATGATCCTTGCCGGCCTCCAGAAAAATTCCTTTATCGATTTTCCCGGCAAGATTAGTTGCGTCCTCTTCACCACCGGCTGCAATTTCATCTGCCCCTATTGCCACAACGCAGACCTGGCTCGAGGGGAATACCCGGCGCGTTTCGAATTGACAGCGATCATGGAATTTTTAGAATCCCGCCGGGGCATGCTGCAAGGCGTGGCCATCACCGGTGGCGAACCCACGCTGGACGGGGGTATTTTCGATCTTTGCCGGGCCGTCAAAGCACTGGGATATCCGGTAAAACTGGATACCAACGGCAGTCGACCGGGGCTGCTCCGTCAGCTTATTTCGCAGCACCTGGTTGATTTTATCGCCATGGACATCAAGGCGCCCTTAAACGACTACTCGCCTTTCAGCCGGAACCCAAACATCCATGAACGGCTGACAACGAGCATCCGCACGATCATGGAATCCGCCCCCGCCTATGAATTTCGCACCACCTGTGCCGTGCCATTTGTCAACGAAACCACCGTTGAAACCATCGCCAAAACGATCGAAGGCGCCGCGTGCTATGTGCTCCAGACGTTCAACAACCGAGCCGTGTGCTTAGACCCCGAATTCAACCAACGGCGGGACCCGACCCTCTTGCCGAAGATGATGCAGCGCTTGAAATCCTTGGCCGAACCCTTTGTCAGCCGCTGCATGATCCGGTAACATACCGCCCCCCCACTTGCCGCTATCACCCGATTACGGTTTTCGACCTGCGAAACTACCAGTTTTACCCCTCCCCTCTTTTTTTCACCTGTATCACTAACCTGGCGACATCAATAATATAATTTATTTTTCATAAATTCATAGCACTTAAATCCAAATGGAAATGTAAAATTGTGACCTGGCCAATCAATTGCAGTCAAAAGCATCGCAGCTGCCGAACCGGTATAGGTGTTTATTTGAACTGAAATTGCAACAGGAGAACCTCTTCGATCATGAAAGTAAAGCCAGCTCTTTGTCGAATTGCACGCATCAGCGCCATTCTCGCTTTCCTCTGCATCTTATCGACAACCACTGTTGTTATGGCGGCCATTGTGACTCTGAGATGGGACCCCAACGTCCCCGTCCCCCAAGGTTACCGGGTATTCGCCTGAAAGTCCGATCAGGCCTATGATTACAGCCGGCCTGATTGGCAAGGTGCCGCGACTATCTGTACCCTCGACAATCTCGAAAACCAAACTGAATACTACTTCGTGGTGCGCGCCTATGAAGGCGGTCTGGAAAGTTACGACTCCTCCGAAGCCCGCTACATACCGCCAATAATGGACAATGACGGCGACGGCATGCCCGACGACTGGGAGGTCCGCTTTGGCCTGGATCCCCGCGCCGATGACGCCGACGGTGACATCGATCATGACGGCATCAGCAACCGCGATGAATTCCGCACCGGTATGGAGCCTGACGACCCGGGGGTGGGAACGGCGCCGTTGACGCCTGAGTTGCTTTTCCCGGAATCCGATGCCCAGGTGGAACGCAATCCGCTGCTCAATGCCGGCGTTTTTTCAGATGCCGACGGGGATGCCCATATCGCCACCCAGTGGCAGGTAGAAGACAGTGTTACGGGAGATATCCTGCTGGATGTGATGACCAATCGCTGGCTCAACCTGCTGCGGGTACCGCTTCTGCTGATTAACGGTGACGGAACCTATAGCTGGCGGGTCCGTTTTTTCGACTCCGGCGGACAGGCGTCTGCGTGGTCGGCCAGGGCTAATTTCACCACCCAGGCCGCGGACGACGATCTTGATGGCAACGGCATTAGCGACGATCAGGAAGGTGGTGTGGGTCAGGCCCAAGTGACGCGCTCTTTGTCATCGCCAACCATCACCTGCGAACCCACCGACCTCGTCGTGGCATCCGAAAAGATCGTCGCAGAAATCGAGCAGATGGCGTTGATCGACCCGAACGATTTGGAAATCGATGAGACGACGCCGGACCGCCTGCCTTCAGCCATGCTGGCCTACAAGCTGGTGCTTCACCGACCCGGTCAGCGGGCGCTGGTGACCATCAAACTCTCCGATCCGGCACCTGCCGGCGCCACGTGGATCAAGTACGATGCGGTTAATGGATGGAAGGATTATTCCCATCACGCAGCCTTTTCTGCAGACCGCCGGTCAGTGACCGTTGAAGTCAAGGACGGCGAGTATGGCGATGCCGACGGCGTTGTAAACGGTATCATCATAGACCCGTCTGGGCTTTCCATCCCGGCGGTCAGTACTTCACCGACCCCCATCGGGGGCGGCGGAGGTTGGGGTTGTTTTTTATCCACGATTCACTAAGATCTGTGTTCACTTTGCAGATAGGTGCGGTCTACATCAGCGTCGAAAACAACCCTCGGATTTAAATATCGCTCTCCAACTAACCGCCAAACGACCGCCCGTGACGGTTCTGCTATCAATACGAATGGCGTTGAACCGCGTTAGCGAGCGCATTCCTCGCCGCTCGCGGCGGGGTTAGCGAGCGACTGAAAATAGTACTTTCATCCTTACTGTGTCGCGCAGCACCGCCCTTATGACCTCGTGGATAATGAAATCCGGACCACACTGCACGCCTTGGCCGATGGCGACGACCTGCCGCCGGAAAACGACGAAGCATGAGGGACCCGGCTTGCATCCATTACGATCAATGCCTGGGCCACCATTCACGCAAAAACACCGGCTTTGACAAGAACCGCTGAACTCGATAAGTATTTTATCCATCGTCCCGTCATAGAATGGCCCAGTAACTACTCGCATTGCCACTAAACCGCAAAACTTATTTATGATGACGTTGACAGAGCGGGATGATTGATAAAATAAGAATGGTCGAAGCCGCCTGGCTGACGTTTCGGCACGATATTTTTATATGGGTTTTGTAATCGTG
>JAQYWF010000103.1 GCA_030145105.1 Desulfosarcina sp. | reverse complement strand
GACCCTGGGGCAGATTCTTGACCGTACCGTGGCCGCGCATGGGGACCGCGATGCACTGATTTATGTGGATCGGGATTTCCGACTCTCATACAATCAATTTGCCCGGGTGGTGGACCAGTTGGCCAAGGGGTTGATGGCCCTGGGGGTGAAAAAGGGAGAGAAGGTGGCGGTGTGGGCCACCAATATCCCCGACTGGGTTGCCCTTCAGTTTGCCACGGCCAAGATCGGTGCTGTGCTGCTCACGGTCAACACCAACTACAAGACCGCCGAACTGGCCTACCTGCTGGAGCAGTCCGACACCGAGACCCTCTTCATTGTCGACGGATATCAGGACACCGATTACATCCAGACGATTTACCATCTGGTGCCGGAGCTGAAAGTCCAGGAGCGGGGGCGGCTGATCAGCCAGCGTTTTCCTCGCCTGAGGCGTGCCTGCTTTCTCGGTCAGGAGAAACACCGGGGTATGTACAGCCTGCCGGAGATCATGGGCCTGGCGTCTTTGGTGACCGACAGCCAGTACACCTCCCGCCAGGCTGAACTGGACGTCCACGACGTGGTAAACATGCAATACACCTCCGGCACCACCGGTTTTCCCAAGGGGGTCATGCTCTCCCACCACAACATCGGCAACAACAGCTGGTGGATCGGTAAAAACCAGCGGTTCACGGAGCAGGACCGGCTTTGTCTGCCCGTACCCCTGTTTTACTGCTTCGGGTGCGTGCTGGGGGTGCTGGCCGCCGTGAATCACGGCGCAGCCATGGTGATTCTGGAATCGTTCGATCCAGTCCAGACCATGGCTTCGGTGGAGCAGGAGCGCTGCACGGCCCTGTACGGCGTTCCCACCATGTTTATTGCCGTGCTGGAGCACCGGCTGTTCGACAAGTTCGACTTTTCTTCCCTGCGTACCGGTATCATGGCCGGCTCTCCGTGTCCGGTACCGGTGATGCGCCAGGTCATGGAGCGCATGCACATGAACGAAATAACCATCTGCTATGGCCTCACCGAGAATTCACCGGTGATGACCCAGACCCTGCCCGACGACGATTTGCGTCGGCGCACGGAGACCGTGGGCCGGGCCATGCCACAGATCGAGGTCAAGATCATGGACCCGCAAACCGGTATGCCCCTGCCGGTCGGGCAGCAGGGGGAGGTGTGCTGCCGGGGCTACAGCGTGATGAAAGGCTACTATAAAATGCCGGAAGCGACGGCCAGGGCGATCGATCCCGACGGCTGGCTCCATTCCGGCGACTTGGGGGTTTTGGACGAGGACGGGTACCTGGCCATCACCGGTCGCCACAAGGACATGATTATCCGCGGCGGGGAGAACATCTATCCCCGGGAGATCGAAGAATTTCTATTCGGTATGGAAGGCATCATGGATGTGCAGGTGGTGGGGGTGCCCAGCCAGAAGTACGGGGAAGCGGTGGGTGCTTTCATTATCCTGAAGGCGGGGGCAGATGTCACTGACAGCGACGTGAAGGATTTCTGCCGAGGGCAGATTGCCCGCTACAAGGTTCCCAAACATGTCGCCTTCGTGGACAGCTTCCCGTTGACCGCCAGCGGCAAGGTCCAGAAATACAAGCTCCAGGAGCGATCAGTAAGCCTTTTTTCTGATCCTGGTGCCGGGTGAACCCATGGCCAACTTACCCTATCGTATCGACGCCGTTCTTTTTGACTTCGACGGCACCCTGACCCGGCCCGGATCCCTTGATTTCTCAGTGATCAAGCAGGCCATCGGTTGCCCGGATGCAGTTCCCGTGCTGGAGTTCATGGCCGGCGTCGACGACCCTTTGCAGCGGCTGGATATGGCCCGGCAGTTGGATCTATTCGAACTGGACGGAGCAGCAGCATCGCAGCCCAATGTCGGTGCCGAGCAACTCGTCGATTCCATTAAAGCGGCAGGTTTACCGGTGGGCATCCTGACCCGCAACAGCCGTGCTTCGGTAACCAGGGCCCTGGAAAACTTCTCCACCCTTCGTATGGTGGATATCGACGTCATGGTCACCCGCGAAGATCCGGTGAAAATCAAACCGTCCGGGGAAGGGGTGCTGCTGGCAGCCCGGAAAATGGGCGTGGATCCCGCCCACGTGCTGGTGGTGGGTGATTATCGTTTTGACATGCAAGCCGGGTGCAATGCCGGGGCCCTGACGGCCTATCTCACCAACAGCCGGCCGGCTCCTGAGAATCTTGACTGCAGATTCGTCGTCGACACGCTTTTGGATCTGGAACCGATTCTCGCCGATGGAATATCCCTTCCGGCCGGCAAACTGCCCAACGCCTTTCTCGGAAAACTGTTGGATAGCTATCGTATCGAAGACCCGTCGGTGATTGTGGGGCCGTCGGTGGGTGAGGATGCGGCTGCCGTGGATATCGATGGCCGGGAAGTGCTGGTGCTCAAATCCGATCCGATCACTTTCGCCACTGAATCCATCGGTCGATATGCCGTCTTGATCAATGCCAACGACATGGCCACCGCAGGCGCCGACGCCCGCTGGATGCTGGCCACCCTATTGCTACCCTGCGGATTCTCCCGGGACCAGGTGAGACGGATCTTTGCCGACCTCAATGCAGCCTGCACGGCTTGTGGCATTACCCTGTGCGGGGGGCACACGGAGATCACCGATGCTGTCAGCCGGCCGGTGGTGACCGGCATGATGGCCGGTACGATCGCCCGCAAGGACCTGATCCAAAAGCGACGGATGGCTCCCGGCGACCGCGTGCTGGTGACCAAGGGCGTCGCCGTGGAAGGCACCGCCATCATTGCTGCAGAGTTCAGGGATCTGCTTTTGGAAAAGGGAATGACTGCAGCCGAGATCGATGCCTGCAGCCGGTTTCAGTCCATGATCAGCGTCCTGCCGGAAGCAAGGATTGCCTGGAACGTCGGCGGGGTCTCGGCACTTCACGATGTGACCGAGGGGGGTATCGCCACGGCCCTGACGGAGTTGAGCCAGGCCGGTGGCCGGGGAATCCGCATCCAGCGTGATGCACTGCCGGTTTATCCCCAGACACGCCGAATGGGGGAGGTCCTGGGCATCGATCCATTGGGGCTGATCGGATCGGGCAGTCTGCTCGTCTGCTGCCGGCCGGATCGTGCCGACCGGTTGCTGTCCGAAATGAAGAAAGCGGCAATCATGGCCACGGATATCGGGGTCGTAACAGCGGCCGGACCCGGTATCGATGCCGTTGATAACGAGACCTCGGCCGGTTGGCCGCATTTTGATGTGGACGAGATTACGCGGTTGTTCGGTTAACTCGATTCCAGCTCGGTTTTCACGGCCATGCCGATGCTCTCCAGGTTATAGGGCTTTTTCAAATACTTGGATGCGCCAAGGCGATGGGCTTCTCGGACACGATCGTTTTCGGAAAAGCCGCTGGCGATGATTGTCTTCTGGCCCGGGTGGTTTTTTAGAATTTCCCGGTAGGTATCCAGGCCGTCCATGCCCGGATCCATGATCATATCCAGGAGCAGCAGGTCTGCCCGTCCCGTCTTCATGTATTCGACGGCCGCCTCACCACTGGGGGCCGCTTCCACGGTATAGCCCAGGCGGGTCAGGATGCGCGTGGCGATCTCCCGCTGATCCGGGATGTCATCCACGACCAGAATGGTTTCGCCGTGGCCCTGCAGTCCTTGGATGGAACGTGCTTCGATGTCGGCGTGACGGGTTTCCCGGGTCACCGGAAAATAGAGCGTGAAACGGGTACCCCGGCCCGGGGTGCTCACCACATCGATATAGCCGTTGTGGTCCTTCACCGTTCCCCACACCACCGCCATGCCCAACCCTGTGCCGCTTCTGCCCATGACCTTCTTCGAGTAAAAGGGTTCGAAAATCCGTTTCAGGTCCTCGGGGGCGATGCCGCTGCCGTCATCGGTCACCGTCAGCACGGCGTAGTCGCCTTCCTTGACCTCGTCGTAGCCCCGGATGGGGCGGTCCACATACTGGTTGCGCGTGGACAGGACGATCAATCCGTTGGCCGGATCAGCCGCCTCGGCGGCATTGGAGATCAGGTTCATCACGGTTTTGGACAGGTGGACGGGAGATCCCTTGATATCTATCAGGCAATCGTCCAGATCCATATCGAAGGCAAGATTGGGGTGGTACTGTTTCAGCTTCTCATGTTCCGGGGAGTGCAGGTAGTCGCTGACGACCCGGTTGAGGCTGGTCACCTGGGACACGGCCACCCCGCGCCGGGCCAGGGTCAGCAGGTCCTGGACGATAGCCGCCGCCCGCTTGCCCGAGTTCTCGATGGTCTTGATGGGGCCTCGCAACGGACTGTCGTCGGGAAGGTCGAGCAGCAGCAATTCCGGGTAACTGACCAGCCCGCTGAGAATGTTGTTCAGGTCGTGGGCCACCCCGCCGGCCAGCAGGCCGAGGGCCTCCATCTTTTCCGAGCGGTGGAGCCGGTTTTCCAGCTCGTGGTGTTCAATCATCGCGGCTCGACGGGTGGTCACATCTGTGAAGAACCCCAGATTGCAGCTGACACCGTCGAAGGTGACCGGGGTTGCCTTGATATCGAGATAAACAATAGAGCCATCGCTGCATACGAATGGGATGTCCGATGATATTGATTCCCCGGCACCCACGGCCTGTTTTTCGAAAATGGCCAATCCCCGGACCAGACCTTTTTTGGGGTGAATGTCTTGGAGGGACATGGACGTGAGCGCCGCTTCCGAATAGCCCAGCATGCGGCAGATGGCAGGGTTGGCGTAGCGGAACCGTTTCGTGGCGACCTCGGCGACCAGGATGCCTTCACCAGCGCCATCGAAAAGGTCGCGATAACGGTTCTCGGACTCCTTCAGCGCCTCGATGAGCGTCGACACCTCCCTGTTTTTTTTATCCAGGCCAGTCACCATGTCGTTGAATGTCTCAACCACCTGGCCGATCTCATCATTGCGTGAATTGGGCAGCAGGGAGAGGTCCCCTTGGGCCACCTTTTGCGTGGCATTGGCCAGACGCTTGAGGGGATAACTGATCAGTCTGTTGACGACGACCAGCAGAACCAGCCAGATGCCTGCCAACAGGCCGAATGTTCCAGTGTAGATGACCTGCCGCGCTAAAGCCAGTGGCGCCTGGTAGTCCTTTTCATGAATATAACCGATCACGTACCAGTCCCAGAAGGGGAAGTATAAGTAGGTTGTCCGAACCGGACGGCCCCAGAAGGAGAGGTCTTGTATATCCGTCAGTTTTTGTCTGAACAAAGGCAGCTGGGGATCGGCCTGCTCCAGACGTTCGGATGCCTCCAGGACGCGGCCGTCTCCGCTGACCACCATCATTTGAATGTCCTTAAAACGGTTTTTAATCCCTTTGATCTCCTTGGCGGCCTCCATTTTCAGGGCGGCGTTCATCTCCTGGTCGTCTTCCAGCCGGAGATCCAGCAGGTAGTTGAGATGGGTTTCGCAGATCTGGAGCGCCATGTTGGATGCGTGGTGCAACTCCGCATCGATCCGCGTCTTGATTACGTCGAGGATGGGAGAGGTTATCAAACTGGTGGAAACCATGCAGAAGAAGATGCCCACGGTCAGGACCGGAAGCAGGATCGAGAGCAGGATTCGCTGTTGAAAGCGTGGTTTGGTGTCCATTTTCACGGCACATGCTCCGGAGACGGTTAAAACCGTGGCGGTGAGGTCTGCATTTTGGTGGGATAGACGATTTCTTTCCTGCCGTCCTGCCATTGCACCAGGATGGGATTGTGCCCCACCTGCCTGCCTTGGTGATCCACCTTGAACCGGCCGATGACGGTAACGGTGTCCAGCGAACTGATGTAATCTCTGATCCGGGCGTGGTTGATCTCCTGAAGGTCGGTGATGGTCCGCTCTAAAATCTGGCAGCTGGCATAGGCGGATCCCGCGTGATAGGAAGGCAGCTTGTTGTAGGCTGCCTGGAAATCCCGGATAAAATTGATGGTCCCGGGGAAGGGGATGCGTTCATCGGGCTCCCACTGGGACGGCCCGAAGATACCCTCGGCAATGGGGCCGGCCTTGCGGAAAAAACCCGGGTGGATGGGGGCGATGGTGATGCCCATCGCCTTGGGACGCCAGCCGACCGCCTGCATCAGTTCCAGCATGCGGTACCCTTCGGGCGGGTAGCCGGCCAGAATCAGCCCGGCAGCGTTTTTCTCGACGGCATCCTGCAGCAGCGCATTCAATTGTCCCACCCCGGGTGCGAAGGACGCTTTGAGGGTCACGGCGACGCCGAATCGGTTGGCCCACTTTTCCGCGCCGTCGGCCACGTCGATGTTAAAGGGATTGTCTTCAAAAATGATGGATACGGTGTTGTGGCCCTGCCTGGCCATCAGATCCAGCATGCCGATAAAATAGCGGTCGGCCAAGGCGTACATGCCGAACACATGCCGGTAACCGCGATTCCAGATCGCCTTGCCCGAAGCCGCGCATGCCAGCATGATCATCTGTTGAGCCTCGCTGACCTGGGATGCCTGCAGGGTCAACGGGGTTCCGTAAGGTGAGAAAACCAGATCGACCCGGTCTTGGTGGATCAGTTGCTGATAGCGTTTATAAGCGGTTTCGGGCTCACTGCGGTCATCGTAGACGACCAATTCCACCGGGCGGCCCAACAGTCCGCCACGCTGGTTGATCTGCTTTTCCCAGAGCCGGTAGCCGTCCCGCACCATGGCTGAGGGTTCACTGAACCTGCCGGACAGGGAGACCGTGGCGCCGATGCGGATGGGTTTCAACGATTCGCCGTAACCGGCCAGCGGCAGGAGCAGGATCAGCATCGCCAGGACCAGGATCTGCCGAAAAATATTCCAGGTATGCATAAAGGACGCTTCCTTAACAGCCGTTTTGTAAATATTGATGAACGCGTAAAAAGTTGCATTTCCGACGGATTCGTAAAAAGCACGAGATCAAGGCTTGCAAATCCTGAGAAATGAGGCGTACTTAAGGTACTCCTCAGTGACGAAGGATGAAGCGTAACGCAGATATCGGGCTTTTTATGTGACACTCTTTCATCGCTGTGCCAATTCGTCAAGTATGCTCCGCAGGCCAACCCATGGTTGATGCGGATCGGGGCCGAAAAGATGTCTCATGGATGCATCAGGATGCCAAGGTGGTAGTTGATTAGCCACGATTGTGAATTTTTTTTCCTATTCAACGGTTACCCTGCTCTTTTTTGCAGACATAGATAATCTCGAAAATAGATTAATTCCGAAAGGTTAATTAAAAATGTGTTTTTTTTGCATGCAAATTGCGTGTTAACGATGCCAAAAAGGAATTCAGAAGATGGACCGCCCAATGAACATTGAACACCACCGGAAGCAGTCGCGCTCGTTGCATCGCGCATATATAATGGTCGGGGTGGTGGGGGTCGTCATGCTGGTTTTCATCGTGAACAACTACATCAATGTCAGGCGGCTGAACGAACTGACGTCACCACTGTGGACCGCTGTCAGAGAAGTCAAGCTTGAAACCACAGCGGTTCACTATAAAGCCACGGATCTCCTGCGCGGGGAGATTGACCCTGACGCCGACACCCTATGGTTTTACCTTGACCAGTCAATCTGGCATCTTGCCAATCTATTGAAATCGCATCAGCAGAGCAGCCGGTCCTGGTTGTTCACAGAGAAATTGGATGTCGGCGGCCGAATAGAGGCGATTACCGATCATCTGGTGCAGATGAAGAGTTTGTTCATTGTGCCCAGGAGGCGAGCCAACACGCCCGAAGCCCTTGCCGAAATGATTGTGCGGTTCGACGATCGTGTTGCCGGTTTCCGATTCCAGCTGGATGAACTGGAATCGGACATCTCGCGCCTGATGCTCAGGGAGCAGCTGCAGCAGCGGGTCTCCTATGCGGTGCTGGTGGTGTTCTGCGTGGCCATGATTGCGCTCGTCACCTATCAGATCCGCCGCTATGAAGGCTATCGAAAAGAAAGTTACGAAACGGTGAACAAGGCCAATTCCCAACTGGCCAGACAGATCGAGGAACGCCAGCGGGCTGAAAAGGACTTGCGCATCTCCTATGCGTTCATGAAGATTGCCAACGACAACCGGGAGATCGAACAGATGCTCAACCAATTTAGCGCCAGCATCCAACTTCACACCGGCTGCAGCCAATGTACCATTCGCCTGTTGAGCGACACCGGCATGCTTGAAGATGACCGATCACCGGCTTCCGACCCGAACGGCATGGGTTGCGGGCTGGACGCCGACTCGCTGAAATCCAACCGTAGCATGTGTGCGCGTGTGCTGAACAACGATGTCGATCCCCGTCTTGCCTGGTTCACTCCCTTTGGCTCCTATTTCCTCGATCGTTCCAGGCACGATGGCGGTTCAGCCGATCCAGATCCGGAAATCTGTGAGCAACATCAATGCGCCCGGAAGGGGTACCGCTCCCTGGCGCTGGTGCCCATCAAGGTCGGCGAGCAGGTCCTCGGGTTGATCCTGATTGCCGATGCCGCAGAGGGGATGCTCAACCGGGTGATGGTCGAACGCATGGAGACGGCCGCCATGCATGTGGGTTCAGCCATTCGGCGTCTGCGCGCGGAGGAGGGGCTGGAAAGCGCCTACCGTGAGTTGGAAAGTCGGGTGTCCGAGCGCACCCAGGCGCTTTCCGACATGAACCGGGAACTGCAATCCGAAATCGAAGAGCGGCGCCTGGTCGAGGAACGACTGCGTGAAAATCGCAACACGATTCAGACCCTGATCGACGGGATCAGCGATTCATTGATTCTGGTGGATAAGGATATGAAGATCCGCATGCTCAACCGGGTGGCCGCGAAAACATACCGGATCGATTCACTGGACAATGTGATCGGCAAATTGTGCTACCAGGAAATCGGCCCGGTCGCTTCGTTCGCCGACTGTGCCATCCCGCTTGCGGTGCAACGGTGTGAGAACTTGACCTTTGAGCGCCAGGGGGTCGTCGATGAAGAGTGCCTGGAACGGATTACCATCTTTCCTGTAAAGGAAGCGGATGATGCCTCCGGCGGTGCCATCATTCGCATCTGCGACATCACCGAGGAGAAACGCTTCGAGCAGCAGCTGATTCAAAGCGAGAAAATGGCCTCATTGGGTATCCTGGTGTCCAGCATCGGCCACGAGATCAACAATCCGAATAACTTTATTACCTTCAACATCCCCATCCTGCGCGAGTATCTCGAGGCGCTAACCCGAATTTCGGATCGGTATGCGGACACGCAACCGGATCTTGAGCTGTTTCACATGAGCTATGATGAATTTCGCAAAGACGTTTTCAAGCTGGTGGACAATATCGAACATGGCGCCAGTCGAATCAGCAATTTCGTATCGAACCTGCGCGAGTTTTCCCAGGGCAACGGCAATCGGGAGAAGGTGTGGCTGGAACTGCCTGCGGTGATCGACAAGGTCCTCTCCATCTGCCGCAGCCAGATCAAGAAGCGGGTCCGGAATTTCAAGGTAGACATCCCCAACGGTCAGCCCCCGATCTATGCAGACGAGTATTCTATGGAGCAGGTGCTGCTGAATTTAATCGTCAATGCCGTACAAGCTGCGGACAAGGCGGGCTCCACGGTGAGGGTGTCGGCATCTACGGGGGATACGTGGCAAGATACCACCATCATTGCTGTTTCGGATAATGGCGTCGGTATTGACGAGACGAAGATGGGAAAGATATTCAACCCCTTATATACCACCAAGCCGGCCAGCGAAGGCACCGGGCTGGGTCTGTATGTCTGCCACAACCTGGTTCAGCGTCTGGGTGGGCGGATTGAGGTGGAGAGCAGGCAGGGGCAGGGCAGCACCTTTACGATTTTCCTGCCCAACAAGGATCGGCGTGCCAAGACCAGAGACTGAAGATGGACCTTAGTGCCCGTTGGCTCACCGCAGAGCACGCAGAGACCGCGGAGGTGTGAATTAAAAAAACAATCGGTGAACGAGGCGTGCCTTTAAAAATAACGCTCAGCGATCTTGGCGATCTCAGCGGTTATTTTTTCTTCACCGCTGAGTACGCAAAGACCGCTGAGAGGTGATATAAATTTAGAATTATCGTTTTAGCCACCGGCATTATGGCGGCATAGATTTTAAGCGGACACTGGAGGCGATTGATTTGAAGACCCTCTAAAAGAATAAATTCTCAGTGACCTCTGCGGTTAAAAAGATAACCAACGATGACTCATATCAAAGTGGATGAGGCTGCCGTATGAAAAATAGAATTCTTGTGGTTGATGATGAAATTGACTTTATAGAAAGCGTTCGTCGCGGATTGATTACATCTGGTTTCAAGGGCATCCAGACCGAATCGGATCCGCAGCAGGCACTCGCCGCGGTTGAAAACGGAATACCGTTCGAGGTCGCCCTGATCGATATCACCATGCCGGGAATTGATGGGGTACAATTGCTGGAGGCCATCAAAAAGTGCCAACCCCAAATCGAGTGTATCATGATTACGGCGTTGGACGAAGCCCGCACGGCAGTCAACTGCCTGAAGAAAGGTGCCTATGATTATCTGGTCAAGCCGGTGTCCAAGGAGAATCTGATCTTATCCATCCAACGGGCCCTCGAGAGAAAACGGCTGTTGGATATTATGAATATCGGTAAAATAAAATCGATTCCCGAATTGAAAAACCCGACGGCGTTCGCTCCCATCGTCACCCACAACGAAAAGATGGCCCGCATCCTCAAGATTGCCGAACTGCATGCCACCAGCGACGCACCCGTCCTGATTACCGGGGAAACCGGGACCGGCAAGGAGCTTATGTCGCAAGCCATACATGCCGCCAGTGACCGTTGCCATCGCCAATTTACAGCCATTAACATGGATGCCATCACCGACACTCTATTCGATGCAGAGTTTTTCGGGCATACCAAAGGTGCCTTTACCGGAGCTGAGAAGGACCGCACCGGTTACCTGGAGAGAACACACCAGGGCACCCTTTTCCTGGACGAGATCGGCAGCCTGGTGCCGATCCTGCAGGGAAAACTCCTGCGCGTGCTGCAGAGCGGGGAATTCATTAAAATCGGCACCAGCGAGCCCCGCAAGGTGGACCTGAGGATCATTGCGGCCACCAACAAGGAACTGGAAAAGATGATCGCCACGGATCGCTTTCGAAAAGATCTATACTACCGCTTGAGCGGCAGCTGGCTGCACCTGCCGCCATTGAGGGAAAGGATGGACGATGTTCCCCTGTTGATCGGATTCTTCCTAAAGGCGATCAGCGGGCCCGATAGCCTGGAAATTGGAGAAGCGGCCATGGATGTGCTCATGGCCTACGATTACCCGGGCAACGTCCGTGAACTGAAGTCGATTGTCAGATCGGCAGTGAGCCTGGCCCAGGGAAATCCGATCAACATTAACTGCCTGCCCGGCCACATCCGGCAGCGGGCCAAAAAATACGTTCAACAGGCGCAGGCTCAACCAGTTCCTACGCTGGCCGAGCTGGAAAAAACCCACATTATCAAGGTCTACCACATGCAGGACAACAACAAGGCCGAGAGTGCGCGGGTTCTGGGGATTGGTATCAACACCCTGCGGCGAAAGCTGAAAGCGTATGGCGTCAAATAGAACCTATCTCAAAAATAAGGATCAAGGTTCAAGGCAAGGCATGCAACGGCGAAAAAGCGCAGCAACCAGGTAGGTTGTGAGCACATTCACCCCTCCTTTACACCCTTCAGTCCACCCCTCACCCCGGCCCTCTCCCCTCAAGGGGCGAGGGCGGCGTAAAATGCCGCGCTGTGCCAAAAGGGATGACCAAAGGTGCTGTCAACGTCCCCTCGCCCCTTTGGGGAGAGGGACAGGGTGAGGGGGGACGTTTACATTCCCACCAGTCACCCTCTTGTAACCGTGCGTCGGCGGCGGCCTCAAGGTTCCAAACATGAACCGCGATAGCGATCGAATTGCCCGTCGCTTGTTGGAGCGAAGAAGGGATCCCGTTCATCGGGCCCGCGGGGAGGGTTCAAATAAATATTTGTTGTTTCCATCGAGTCCCGCGTTTTTCCATTTCAGGATGTCCCCTATACCAAATTTGTTCCCTCCCAAAATGGGATGAATATCGATAACTATAATAAATCGTTATTATTCTTCACGTTGTCCCTCCCAAAATGGGTGGGTGCTCCCCCTGAATGTCTATCCGTTTCACGCACCAATTGCATTAAAATATAGTAACATATTGAATTTGTTTTAAAATTTTATATGGCACACCTATTGCTCTACATCTTCACGGGAGAGACCTCAACAACATCCGCATGGCCCAAGGAAGCGGTAAGACATGAAATCTGAGCGGCGCAAAACCCCCCGACACAAGATGGTGGGAAAAGATGTCTATGCCTTGGACAGCTGTTCGGGAAAAGTGGCCAAGCTCAGCGATCTCGGTGCCGGAGGGATGCAGCTGAGTTATCTACCGGATAAATCCACCTGCAATCAGTGGACCTTTATTGACATCTTCATCGGCGAGCCAAACCAAGTCCTGCTTTCGGGGCTCGCCTGCAAGATGGTTTACGATGTGGTCGGCCTCATGGAAAACGGCAATTTCAGTGGCATGGATGTTCGGCTCTGCGGGATCCGCTATAACGGGTTGACGGATACCCAGAAAGAAAAGCTCAGCAATATCATAGAAAATGTAGTTACCGCCTGAGCGCGGGTCACAGACTACGGAGAATATTTTTGCGTTTACATCAATTCTTATTTTTTGCACCTTAACTAATAGATCGTGCCCATAACCCAAATCTTTGGCCCGCACGAAAGGAGGACCAGAATGCAAACGAATACCGCATTAACACTCAGAGGGATCGTGAAGGCGCGCTTTGCCCTGATCATCCCGATCTTACTTGCATTCATGTGCGTCAATGCACAGGCATTTTCGATTTCAGCGACCGGTTCAAACGGAACCCCGGTGACCGCCTATCGCTATGTCATCGAAGAGGACGCCACGTTTCACCCGGTACCGGGTGACACCACTGTGGATGCCCTGGCATTGAATTTTCATCGCAGCTACATGCCCGTCGTGATGAGCGGGGATTCGGAAGTTGCCGCCGATCAGGCGGCCCTGGCCGCCTGGACACCGGAGGCGGGGAAACACTATTTCGTATCCGTGCTCCCCAAGTCCACCGGCATGTACGCCTTGGGTGGCGCGCCGATCGCAGCTGGTCCTCCAAACCCAACGTCAGTGGCCGTCAGCCTCAATACAATGCCGATACCCACCGCACAGATCTCGATTTTCGTGTTCCAGGACACCGACCCGATCAACAACGCTCCGGATCTACCTCAGGAAGTGGGCCTGGCTGGCTTCCAGGTGAACCTGGCTGAAGCCGGCGGGCGTTTCGGTGTCTCCGGCGGCCCGGTGACCCAGGATGCCTTCGGCAATCTGGTGGTCAATGCGGCCCTGGACCCCGGACAAACCTCGACCCCGGGCGTTTTATTGACCAACGCCGCCGGCGTCGTACTCGTCAAGAACCTGCCGCCGGCCAAGTACGGCATTACGATCAGCCCGCCGGTCGGATCGGGATGGAGGCAGACCAGCACCCTCGAGGGGTCTCCGACCATCGATGCCTGGGTCAAGGCCAACGAGCCGCCGTACTTTACCGAATTCGGCCCGGCCGGGCACCACGCCAGCTTCGGCTTCGTCCAGGAGATGGACGGCAGCCAGGATCGATTCGAGCCGGTTGGTGCGGACCTCGCCGGCCCAGGTTTTACCATCAGTGGCAGCGTGGTCAGCACTCACCTGTCCAGACCGCCGATTTACACCTTATTTCCGGGCCATGCGTTTCCGGATGTCTGGGTGGGCCTGAACGACGCGGCCGGCCGAGGATTGTACGCCAGGCCCGCGACAACAGATCCCTCCGGTAACACCGTTTTCTCCATCCCCAATGTGCCCCCGGGCAACTATACCGTGGTTTTCTGGGACGATCCCCTGGACATGGTCTTTGCCGCCCAGGCCGTCACCATCGTCGACGGCAACGTGGACATGGGCCAGGTGGGCGCCTTC